>CALDUF010000064.1 GCA_937923515.1 uncultured Flavobacteriaceae bacterium | reverse complement strand
GTAAAGTTTATTGAGAGCTGCTTTATTATTCGCATCACAACCTAAACTCCAATATGTATCTGTTGGGAATATAATAAGTTGGCCCGATTTTAAGGCAGCTACGGCATGTTTTATTTCAAGGTTGAAGTTTTTCATTAATTAGCATCTAGTGTTTTAATAGACTGCTTTTGTTTTAAAGACTTGGATAATGGCGCACCAATTAAAAGCACGTAGAAAACTTTCCAATATTTTGGTTTTATGATTGAAGTAAAAAAATACCTAATAATAAACCACTTTAAAAGTATTTGATGATGAAACCAACCAAAGTGCTTTTTAATGTAATACAATAAAGATATTTTCTGCTCTATTTTTATGTCGATATTTCTTGTAGTACTAATGCCATTGTAGTGTATATAGTTAACCGATGGTATTAAATAGGTGCTTTTTTGTTTTTTCCGAAGGAATCTCAATGATAAATCAGATTCTTCATAGTATAAAAATAAGTTGGTATCAAAACCACCAAGTTCATTAAACACTATGGCATCGACAAACATAAAAGATCCCTGTACGTAATGTACCTTAGTAGGTTTTTTGTACTCTATTTTCCTGTTTAAGTACGTTTTAGGCCATATAGTTTCTAATACTTTTCGTTTCAGTATTTCTCTTTGAATAGATGAAAAATGGTCGATAGTTACACGAAAATTTTTATTTTCATCAAGCATTTGTGGCGAACATATTCCTACGCTTTTATTATTATCCATAAACTGCATGAGTTGCCCAAGTGCATTGGTACTCACCTGTAACGTGTCATTATTTATAAAAGCAAAATATTTACAAGGCGATGCATGTTTTACGCCCGTCATATTTCCAGTTCCAAACCCCGTGTTTATATTACTTCTTACCAAGCATACATTATCAGCCTTTAATGCCTCAATAGAAGTTTTTAGTTGTAAATAATCCTCGTTGTGAGATGCATTATCAACAACAATAATTTCGAATGAAATTGTGTTTACGTGTGTTTTTAATATTGATGCTACCGCTTCAAAAGTATATTTTGAAGTATTGTAATTAATAATAATACAACTTACGTCTATCATTTTTTTAGTATAATATGGCATTCCATTTTTCACTAATGTTGTCTACTTTGTAATTGGTTGCAATTTTTTTACAATTTTTAGACATGTTTTCATCAAAAGCATCTATTTCAATTAACTCCGCAATTTTGTCAATTAAGTTATGTTCCTCACATAAATATCCCAAATCAGGAGTTAATATTTCTTTCGGTCCTGTATGGTTAGTTGCAATAGGTATTGTGCCCAAAGCCATACTTTCTATAATTGTCAATCCAAAAAGTTCTTCCCATTTTGGGCTTTTTTTTGAGTTTAAAACCAAGTATTGGTGCGATGCTACTTTATGAATAAGTTCTTCTTTGTTTTCTGTGGCTTGTAAATGCGTTATATTTTTAAATTTATCTGAAAAAAGCTTTACTGTATCTATTAATTTACCATTGCCAATAATAGTTAATATTGCATTTTGTTGATCAGCAAAAAAATCAAGTAATTCCTCTATACCCTTTTCTGGTACGAGTCTTCCATAATAAATAAAGCTTAACGGTTTTTTTTCTGAGATTTTTGCAGGTTGAAAAAAAGCGGGGTCTGCAGCGTGATTAACCACATGTATATTTGCTTTTTTTACATTGTAATGTTTTAAAATTTCACTTTTACTTTTTATAGTTACACAAAAAGTATGCTTAACCATATTTTCTAAAAAGTTTTTCCAAGCTCGTCTTACTTTAGGTGAATTGTTGTCTTGTTTTGGATGAAAACTTCCATCCCAGCAAGTCCATGATGTATGATAATAAATAGTATGATTTTTTAAAACTTGAGTTAGAAGCACTAATTTTTTATCAAAAGGTGCTATACCTAAAACTACTCTTTTATGTTTTGACATGAATAGATTTAGCAAAAACAAAAAATTAACAATTTGCTTTTTAATGACACGACCGTTACCCTTTAGAAGAGCCTTAAAAAAAGTGCTAATAATTGAAAATTCTCTATATTTTAAAGTTGTGTTTTGCTCTGAAAGTAAGTGTTTTAGTGCGGTATAATGGCTGTTAGAACCATTTTTATGAAGAATATAAACAACCTTTTTGGACACTATAAATTTTTAAACAAATATAGAGTTAATATTGATAATTTGTTTTTTTACGGAATGATTAGTTGTAATTGAACATGACGCGTTGCAATTAATTTTTCTTAAACTTTATTTTGAAGGGTCTTAGTTCTTGAATTGTGAGATATATGAATTAGAGCAAACACTATATAATTGCTAAGTATTTTAAGCTAAATTTGAACTACTAACTGAATAAGAAAAAAACTTTTAGAATCACATTATTCATTACACGTATTAATTACTATTTTATGTCTTTAAGGCTTCACAAACATATCTTAGATTATCCTAATTTAAGTAGCATAGTTTAACTCAATTTTATTTAAATATATTTGCAGCACAAGTAAACTGCGTAAATACGTTTCATGAAAACAACTTTAGTTGTCCATCCTAACTATAAAAATCAAGAAGAGACATTAAGTGCTTTTATCAAAAATTTTGAAACTGAAGGCGAAGACTTTGGCAATCAAGATAGAAATGCTATAAAACTATTTAAACTTAGCGCTATTACTGTTAATATTAAGTCTTTTAAAGTACCTAACATAATAAACCAAATTGCATATAAGTTTTTAAGAAAAAGTAAAGCACAGCGTTCTTTTGAATATGCCAATATGTTGATAAAAAAGGGAATAGGTACACCACAGCCTATTGCATATTATGAGTTTACCACGCCACTGCTGTTTAAAAATAGCTATTATATTAGCGAGCATCAAATGTGTGATATAACGTATAGAGAGCTAACAACAGATTTAAATTACCCAAATCATGAAGTTATTTTAAGAGCTTTTACAAGATTTACGTTTAAACTACACGAATTGGGTATTCACTTTTTAGACCATTCTCCAGGAAATACGCTTATAAAACAAACAGAAAAAGACTATGAATTTTATTTGGTTGATTTGAATAGAATGGAATTTAGAACTTTAGATTTTGAAACTAGAATTAAAAACTTTGCACGTTTAACAACTCATAAAAGTATGGTTGCAGTTATGAGTGATGAATATGCGAAATGCGCCAATAAAAGTTATGACGAGGTATTTAATTTAATGTGGCAATTTACTGTAGCATTTCAAGAGCAATATTATAAAAAGATAAGACTTAAAAAACAAGTTTTCTTCTGGAAGAAAAAATATAAGAAAAGCGTTTCTAAATCACCAATTCAATAAAAATTTTATTATTAACACTTGTAATATTAAGCTTTAGTTTTGTTTAACATTTTAAGCATCTTATAACGGTACCAAACCCCATAAGCGCTTAAATAGCAAATGCTAAAACCCTCTTTTCCATCAAGAAACCCCAATCTAAATATATAATTGGTAATAAATTTGTAAACAGGCCTAAATATAAAATGTGCTAGGGTTGCTTGTTTTCCGTTAGTATGCAATTCTTCAGCTTTTAAGGTTGCATAATGTTCCATTTTACGTTTATAGTCTGTATTACTAGTATAACAATAATGCAACATGTAGTTGTTTAAAACACGACTTTTTCCATTTACAATAAGTTGCTCATGTACTAGTTTAGATGTATCGTATTTTGCGCTCTCTTTTTTAAAAAGCCTATATGTGGTGTCAGATTGTAAACCACTGTATTTAATTACTTTTTTATTAAAGAAGAAGCGCCGTTTAAATAAATACGCCACCACATCATTTTTAATATTTATAGCCTCTAAAAGTTCGTGTTTTAAAGGTTTGGGAATACGCTCATCGGCATCAATAAATAAAATCCACTGGTGCGCGGCTTGGTTTATTGCAAAATTGCGTTGGTCTGCAAAATTTTTAAAAGCTCTAGATATTACCTTAACCTTTGGAAATTGCTCTAAAAGTTGTACTGTAGCATCAGTACTTTTACCATCAACCACAATAATTTCATCGGCAAATTCAATATTTTTTATAGCGCTAACAATGTGTTTTTCCTCATTGTAGGTAATAAGTAGCGCAGATATTTTAGTTTGCTTTTGATTCAAAAAAAACGTTGATTTTATTGTGTAAAAATAGCTATTTTTGACACAATGCAAGCTATAGATGTTTCAGTTATCATAAGTACTTACAATCAGCCTAAATGGTTGGAAAACGTGTTGTGGAGTTACAATTATCAAACCTACAAGAATTTTGAAGTTGTAATAGCCGATGATGGTTCTACTGAAACGACTAAAATAATGATTGACAACATGTCTAAATTGGTCAATTTTCCTATAAAACATATTTGGCATGCCGATAAAGGTTTTAGAAAAACTACCATTTTAAACAAAGCCACATTGGCCAGTGTAGGCGCTTATTTGGTATTTACTGATGGCGATTGTATTGCTAGAAATGATTTTTTGCAAAGTCATATTAATAAAAGAGAAGTAGGTTATTGCTTATCTGGTGGCTATTTTAAACTGCCTTTAACCATTAGTAAATTAATTACAAAAACAGATATAGAAACCCAAGATTGTTTTAAAATAGATTGGTTAAAACATCACGGTTTAAAGAAAACATTTAAAAGTAATAAGTTAACGTCAAGAGGATTTAAAGAGTATTTTTTAAATACGTTTACAACTACCAAAGCTACGTTTGATGGTATGAATGTTTCTGGCTGGAAAGCAAATATTATTGAAGTTAATGGTTTTGACGAACGTATGGAATACGGAGGCGAAGACAGAGAAATAGGGGAGCGCTTAGTAAATTTAGGTATTAAATTTAAGCAAATACGGTATAGTGCCATTTGTTTACATTTATACCATGAAAGAGATTATGTAAAACCTGAGATGATAGAAAAGAATAAAAAAATTAGAGCGATAACAAAGCAGCAAAAAGTAAAGCAAACCCCATTTGGTATAAAAAAACTTTGATTAAAATTGGTTTAAGTATTTGCTTAGCTTTGGCAAAATGTATTCTGGTAAAAACGCTTCATAATTAGGCTGCGCATCACCTTTTGTTTCCTTTAAACGTTTTCCTGTAAATAATTCAGGTTTTGTATCAATTAAATGCACAGATACGTGTGTGTTGTCTTCAAACATATTCCAACCCTCTTTATCAATCCATGGTGCAAAAATTGAAAACGTTGGTACATCTAGTGCTTTTGCCATATTAGTAGCACCACCCTCGTTACCAATTAAAGCAGTACAATATTTAGTTATCGCTAAAAATTCTCTTAGGTTTTTACCAAACACATCAAAACGTATGTGTTGTTGTGTTTTAGGTTTACATAGATTAAAAACCGCCTTTGCTTGTGCTACTTGCGATGGTATATAATTAAATAGTAGTTGCCCTTTAGTTGCTTCAACAATTGCATCAATTAGTTGTGCCATGTACGGTAACGGGTATGTTTTACTATTGCTACTACCCAAAACACTAATCATAAATAGTTTAGCATTTGTATTAATACCATTATTTTCTAAATATAATTTGCTGTTTTCTAGTTCTTTATTGGTTAAATAAATTTTTGGTTTAATGCTTTTTGTTGAAATTCCTAACGGTTCAAGCAGTTTTAATCTATTATCAATTTCAATACCTTTTGCTAATTTGGTGTGTGTTTTTCTAACAATATTATAATCGTAAATAAAAGAGCGGTACTTTTTTCGGTAAGATATTTTTGTTTTTGCTTTTGAAAACCCACTTAAAATATTACTTGATAATTTTGAATAGGCATCTATTACAACATCATATTTATTAGACCTTATAGATTTTATTAAACCCCAAAATTTTAAATATTGTTTTTCAATCTCTGGCGTAAATACAATATAATCGTCTATAAAAGGGTTGTTTTCCACCACACTCAATGTGTGCGAATTTATTAGATAATGAAGTTCTGCTTCAGGATATTTTTCTTTCAAAGCTTCAAAAAGAATAGTAGAAGTTAAAACATCTCCAATCATTTTCTGCTGTATCACTAAAATTTTCATTCAGAATAAATAAGTATTTCTATAAATAATTTGGAGCTCTTTTACTCACCCAAGTACCTTTGATAAGACTATTAAAATAATATTTTATTAAATTGATAAACAACAAGGTGTGTACATATAGCTTTGGAATAAAAAAGAACAATACGCCAATAATGGCAAATAAAAACTTGGTGATTAAGCCAAATGAGAGTATTGTAAATTGTGCTAGTATTTTACTAAATTTTTTAAAGTGTTTATTTATAAATACGTGTTTAGAAATGATAACTTCTGCCTTTGTTAATGCAGCGGTTTTAATATTAGCCCTAGAAGCACCACCATGGTTATGAATAATTTTTGTAGTTCTAGTAAGTGCCACTTTACCGCCAGCATTTGCTACTTTTTTACATAAATCTACATCCTCTAAATACAGCCAATAATCTTCATCCCAACCGTTTACAGTGGTAAACCATTGTTTACTCATAAACATGATAGAACCAGAAACCCAATCTGGAAAAATAATGTCTTTAGTTGCATTAAATTGCTTCGCTATTTTGTGTTTATTTTTTAAATTGTAAAATACCCTTAGTGTACCAAACAATGTTAACGGTTTTGGAAACAGCCTGATTTCATTTTCAGGTTTACCATCGTTATTTAGTTTAGAACAAGATATTATGCCATAATTTTTATTATTTATTGCTAATTTAAGCATTGTAGAAAGTGCATGTGCATTAACAATAGTATCAGGATTTAGAAATAAAAAGAAATCGCCCTTAGCCTGTTTTGCGCCAACATTATTAGCGTGAGAAAAACCATTGTTCCCTGAGTTTAAAATAAAATTGAACTCAGGAAATAATGTTATAAATTTTTCTAATTGATGATCATTCGAGGCGTTATCTACTACAATAACTTCAAAAGTAAAAGCAGCTTTAGGTATTCCTTTTAAACTATCAAGGCACGCTTTAAGATGATTCCAACTCTTGTAATTTACGATAATAACAGATATGTCAATACGTGTTTTATCTGTTTTAGAATGCGCTTCAGTTTTCAAGAGTATTACTTTACTTTTCTCAAATATATGGTTTTAGTTTAAACCGCAACACTGTGCTCTCTTAAAGCATCGTTTAAAGATGTTTTTTTATTGGTACTTTCTTTACGCTTACCAATAATTAAAGCACAAGGCACGTTGTAACTACCAGATGGAAATTCTTTAGCATAACTTCCTGGTATTACTACAGACCTTGCAGGCACTATGCCTTTATATTCTTTTGGCTCATCGCCAGTTACATCTATAATTTTTGTACTCATAGTTAGTACAACACCGGCACCTAAAACAGCTTCAGTCTCAACTTTTACACCTTCAACAACTATACATCTAGAACCTATAAATGCATTATCTTCAATAATAACAGGCGCAGCTTGTAAAGGCTCTAAAACGCCACCTATACCAACACCACCAGATAAATGTACATTTTTACCTATTTGCGCACAACTACCAACAGTTGCCCAAGTATCTACCATAGTACCTTCATCTACATAAGCACCAATGTTTACATAACTTGGCATTAAAATAGTACCAGGAGAAATATAAGCACCATGTCTAGCTACTGCATTTGGTACAACACGAATACCGCGTTCAGCAAAATTACGTTTTAATGGAATTTTATCGTGATATTCAAAAATACCCGCTTCTAAAGTTTCCATTTTTTGAATAGGGAAATAAAGTACTACGGCTTTTTTAACCCATTCGTTAACTTGCCAACCATTAGAAATAGGTTCAGCTACACGTAATTCTCCCTTATCTAAAAGATCAACTACATGTCTTATGGCATCTGTTGTTTTACTTTCTTTTAATAGCTCTCTGTTGTCCCAGGCTTTTTCTATAGTTTGTTGTAATTCTGTCATTGGTATAAATATTTTGGGGCAAATATACTATCTAATCCCTAAAATAGTATTGTATTTCGTCCTTAAATATCTTTAAAAATTAAACCCAAAAACCAGGTTTTCTTTTGAATTTATAGGTGTTTTTTACTGTGAAAAAATAATATTTAGGGATGAAATGCATCTTTTGTGTTATTCATCGTCAAAAATTGCGTTTGCACTATTTATCGCCAAAAATGCACCAATCTTCTAATAATCGAAAATTCAATGGTGTACAACTAATTTATTGCAGATGAGCCTCCTAGAGAATATATCTTTGGAGTGTTGAAATAAATGAAACAACCCAAATCATGAAAACAAATTTTTACATCTTATTTATCTTGTTACTTTCTTTCTCAGCTATAGGTGCTCAGAATGAGGTTAAAACTGATAACGTAGAAACTAATGTTACTGTATCTGAAATTAAAGAAGCTACAGTAATAATAGATACTGTAAAAATTAAAGAGACTATTGCAAGAAGTAATAGTGATATTAGAATTTACTTAAACAGAGAACGTAAAGTAGAAAACATTAAATTATTGTTTCCTAAATTAAACAAAAGAAAAGTATCATAATAATACATAAATTTATATTTAATAAAGACTGTCTGTAAAGACGGTCTTTTTTTATTTTAAAGAATTACTTTTGAAAAAAATTAGTAATGGCACGAATTTTAGCAATAGATTATGGTAAAGTAAGAACAGGTATAGCTGTAACAGATGAGTTACAGATTATCGCTTCTGGATTAACCACCGTTGCTACAAAAGAATTAGTATCTTTTTTAAAAACCTATATTTCAAAGGAAAAAGTAGAGCTTTTTATTGTAGGAGAGCCAAAACAAATGAATAATTTGCCATCAGAGAGTGAAGTTTTAATTGCGCCATTTTTAAAAAAACTATCGCAAACATTTCCCAACATTCCTGTAACTAGAGTAGACGAACGTTTTACTTCAAAAATGGCATTTCAAACCATGATAGATAGTGGTATTAAAAAACAAAAACGAAAAAACAAATCTTTAGTTGATGAAATAAGTGCCACATTAATACTACAAAGCTACTTATATTCAAAATAGTTTTTCTCAATTAATTAATTTACCATACAAGAATTGTATTTTTGCAAAAAACAATTTTAAACTAATGATTTTACCAATTGTAGCTTATGGAGACCCCGTTTTAAAAAAGAAGGGTGCTAATATAACTAAAGACTACCCTAAACTAGATGATTTACTGGAAAACATGTTTGAGACCATGTACAATGCAATGGGCGTAGGGCTTGCAGCACCTCAAATTGGTTTGCCTATTAGATTATTTTTGGTAGATACTTCTCCGTTTGCAGAAGATGAGGATTTTACTGAAGCAGAACGAAATGCGCTAAAAGACTTTAAGCGCGTATTTATTAATGCTAAAATATTGGAGGAAGAAGGCGATGAATGGGCATTTAACGAAGGCTGTTTAAGCATACCAGATGTAAGAGAAGATGTGTTTAGACAACCAAAGGTTAAGGTGGAGTATTTTGATGAGAATTTTAAAAAGCATACCGAGGTATTTGATGGATTAATAGCTAGAGTGATACAACATGAATATGACCATATAGAAGGTGTTTTATTTACTGATAAGCTAAGTAGTTTTAAAAAACGGTTGATAAAAGGAAAACTCTCTAATGTTTCAAAAGGAAAAATTAATGTGGATTACAGAATGCGTTTTCCAAATCAAAAAAAGAAGCGATAATTTTTGTGTTGCATCTTAAAAATATGATATTTGCGCCTCTCTAAAAACAAAATTATATATGGGCTTAGAAAAAGTTTTATCCATTTCTGGAAAGCCAGGACTTTATAAATTAGTAACTCAAACACGGGGTGGCTTTGTCGCAGAGTCTTTAATAGACGGTAAGCGTTTATCAATAAGCTTACAAAATAACGTAAGCGTTTTAAGTGAAATTGCAATCTATACTTTAACCGAAGAAGTGCCACTTTATAAAGTATTAGGTAAAATACGCGATAAGGAAGCAAGTAAAGTTTGCAGTGTAAAACCAAAAGATAGTAAAGACAAGCTAGAAGAATACTTTTTTGATGTGTTACCAGATTATGATGAAGATAGGGTATATGCAAGTGATATTAAAAAGATAATACAATGGTATAATTTACTACAAAAACACGATATGTTAAGTTTGCTTGATGATGATACATCAAGTGATGAAGAAGAATAAAGTTAAAAACCTCCATAATTTGGAGGTTTTTTTGTTTATGTCTGTAAGGTGTTCAAAAAGTTTGCGACAGTTTATTAATTAATACGTAAACTATGAAGTCTATTTGGTTTTTTGAAGATACAAACCTTTTCAAAATTTTATGCCCTCATAAGTTTAAAGCTTATAAAATTCAACATAATTTTGATGCTTATAAGAAGAGAGACTATATTTATTTTGAAGAAGATTCTGCAAATAAGGTTTATCTTATTGAGAAAGGTAAAGTAAAGTTGGGGTATTATAATGAAGATGGCGATGAAGTTGTAAAAGCAATACTAACACGTGGCGAATTATTTGGAG
Organism: uncultured Flavobacteriaceae bacterium; assembly: GCA_937923515.1. GTDB lineage: Bacteria > Bacteroidota > Bacteroidia > Flavobacteriales > Flavobacteriaceae > Jejuia. The sequence goes on along the minus strand of CALDUF010000064.1, from coordinate 54,304 downwards.
AAACTGCAATATTTGGAGAGTCTAAACGAGACGAATTTGCGATGTCTATAGACAATGCAACAAGTATTTGTCCTATTGGAATTGAAACCATGCATGATTTAATGCGCGACAACCAAACATTTAGTTTTAAAGTATATAAATTTATAGGGTATAAGCTAAAGAAATTAGAAAGGCGTTTACAATTACTTTTGTTTAAAGATACCAAAACAAGACTCAAAGAATTTTTGAATGAACTGTGTACAGAATATGGTTATGATTGCGAGAAAACTGGTGATAAGGTAATCCATCACCCATATACTCAAAAGGACATTGCTTCATTAATTGGTACATCAAGACCTACATTAAACATTTTGCTAAACGAATTAAAAGAGGAAAATATTATAGAATTTACGAGAAAAGAAATAAGAATTCATAAAGATTCTGCTTAGGTATTTTAGAAGCAGAAGTGCTTTATAATAAAGTTAAAGCAGTAAGGATTTATAGTTAATTAAAAAAGCATCACAATTATATTATGATGCTTTTGTTTTGCTGCAAGGTATGTTAATATAGTTTCTTTATCTGTTTTAGTTTATCTTTCCAAAGTTCCAACTCTTTTTTATGTTTTGCAATATTAGAGTTCACTTCCTTAACTAAAGGATTATCGTCATCAACATTAGTAAAAAATTGTAAATTATTTTCTAGTTGATTGATTTGGCCTTTTACTTCATCAATTTTTTTACGAATAAAAGAACGTTCATTGTCTAAACTTCTATTGTTGTCATCGGTATTGTGTAATGTTTCAAGTTTTGTCTCAAACTTTATCATTTCAGCTTCGTTCTTATCAATTTTAAGTTTAGAAAATAATGCGTCTACAGCTTTATTAAACTTACCTTCAATAAAACGTTTTTCATTAGGTACTTTTCCAATGGATTTCCATGTGTTTACGTGTTCTTTGATTGTAGCTAAATCTTTGTCTTTATCATTGGTAAGCTCCAAATTTTTTAAAGTTTCAAGAAGAGCTTCCTTTTTATTAAAAGCCTCTATAAAGGCTGCGCTAGCTTCATTTCTTTTAGAATGAATTCTATCAAAATAAGCATTACAGGCCGCTTTAAACTGTTTCCAAATTTTGTCACTATCTTTTCTAGGCACATGACCAATTTTTTTCCAATCCCCTTGAATTTTTTTCATTAAAGGCGTAGTAACTTCAAAATCTTCACTGTCCTTATTGTCTTCAGCAATTTTAACTAATTCTTTTTTCTTTAGAAGGTTTTGATATTGCTCTTTCTTTAAATCTTTATAGAACGCATTCTTTTTTCTATTAAAGTTTCTTACTGCATCTTTAAATTTTGCCCAAGTAGCTTCATTTACCTTTATAGGCACTTTTCCAGCATTAAAAAACGCTTCTCTTAGCGTTTCTATGTCTTTAATTTTTCTTTGCCATCCTCCGTGAGAGTTTGTAGTGTCTTGGGCAATGTTTTCTATGGCTAAAATTATCTCTTGTTTTTTTTCAAGATTCTTTTCGTATACTTTATCTATTTCCTTGTAGTAAAGTTGCTTTTTCTCATTAATTACTTTTGTGGCCGCTTTAAAACGTTCCCAGATTACCTCGCGGTGTTCTTTACCTACAGGCCCTAGCTCTTCCTTCCACATTTTATGCAACTCTTGTAATTCTCTAAAGGCGCGCATTGTATCATCATCTTTAGAAAGTTCTTCGGCGCGTTCAATAATTTTAAGTTTTTTCTCAAGATTATGTTTAAAATCTAAGTCGCGCAAGTCCCTGTTTAGGTGTAAAAAATCATAAAATATTTCTACATGATGATGATAACTATTCCAAGCATTATTGTATTTGTCTCTTGGAATTGGGCCCGTATTTCGCCACTGTTCCTGTAAGTCTTTAAAGTGCTTGTAGGTGGTATTTATATTTTCTTCAACATTAATTAAACCTTTTAATTCTTCAATAATATCAAGTTTTTTTTGAAGATTTAGTTTTAGGTTTTGCTCAATATTTTTATAATGCTCACTAAGTTTGTTTCTGTAATCTCTATACGCGGTTTTAAAGCGTTTTTGCACAGGACTTGTGTAGTAAAAATCTATTTCGTTTCCACCATCATTGATAAAATCAGCTTTCTTTTCGTCTAAAAGTGCATTGTATTTTGTGTTGAATTCGTTTTTAATGGCATCAACATGACTCTTTATTGCTTGTACTTTTTCGCTTTTCAAAAGCTTTTCAAGCTCAATGGAAAGTGCCTCTAAAGACATTTTTTCGTATTCTTTGAAAGCTATAGTATGGCGTTCTTTATTGCCTTCATCTTCTGCATCTTCGGCATTAGATGCTTCAATTTCATTAATAGCATCATCTTCAGACAATTCTTTTGATGCTTCTTGGGTATCTACGCTCTCTGGTATATCAGCATCAGTATTATTTTCAGTAGTGTTATCTGCTGCAGCATCGGTTTTGATTTTAGATGCCTCTATGTTTTCTTTTTTTCCATCTGCATTTTGCAGGTTATCTAGCTCAGACATTATAAAAATGTTTAGGATTAGTATAGTTTTCTTTAAAGATACTAACAACTAGAGTATTTACAAAAAAGGAATACTGTTTTAATCTGAAAAGGGGTTATTTCAGTAAATTCCAAATAGACCAAGCTTTTTCAGCCTGTAATTTTAGCATATGCAATCCGTTGATGGTTTTAGCGCCTTTTTGTCTTCCCAATCTTAGAAATTTTGTTTCTTCAGGATTATATATTAAATCGAAAAGAATGTGCTGTTTTGTGATACCTTCGTAAGGTATTTTTGGGCAATCATCTATGTTTGGAAATGTGCCTAAAGGTGTGCAGTTTACTATAATTTGATAATTTGATATGATAGTTTCATTTAAATCATCATACGTGTATTTTACTTTTTTTGAAGCTGTTCTGGATACATAATGGCATGTAATTCCTTTGTTTTTTAGTGTATAGATTACAGCTTTACTTGCGCCACCTGTACCAAGTATTAGCGCATTTTTGTGGTGTTTTTTTAGTGATGGTTTTATTGCATTAATAAAGCCATAACAATCTGTATTATAGCCCACTAGTTTTCCTTTTTTTGTGCGTTTTATTGTGTTTACCGCACCAATTGCTTTAGCCTTTTTATTAAGTTTATCTAAATACGGTATCACATCTTCTTTATAAGGTATCGTAACATTTAGCCCTTTTAAACCTTTAGTATGTTTTATAATTTCTGGAAATTTTAATATGGTATCTATATCAAAATTTTCATAACTTACATCTGTAATGTTTTCGTTCTTAAATTTTTCTTTGAAATAATTTTTTGAAAATGAGTATGAAATGTTTTTTCCTAATAACCCTAGTTTATACATGCTTTTTTCGTGTTTGACCGTAAATTTCTAAACCAATTACTATGGCTAATCCTAGAACAATAAAACCAACAGCGTAATAAGTTTCTGTTGATAATTCTGGAATATAACGCTTGTAATTTTCTATAATTTTTTCACCTGCGGAATCTCGCATTAATTGGCCATTATCTAAATGTTTATAGATGGTTTTTTTCCAAGGCCATACTACACCTAAAGATCCTACTATAAAACCAATAATGGATGCTGTTGTAATGCTTTTATAGTGCTTTAAAATATAACTTAGTAGATGGGAAAACGTTACGAGACCCGTAAGAGATCCTAATGTGAATACAGCTAAAACTTTTAGCATTTTTATGCGGTTTTCATCATAAATAAAATCAAAATCCCCACCAAGTATATCAGATATAGAATCGTATAAAGCGTTTACTGAGTCTACTAAAAGCAGCACATAATTACCCAGTAATATTAGTATAAAAGATCCTGAAAACCCAGGAAGCGTCATGCCTGAAACACTAATAATACCACAAAAGAAAACAAAAATTAAATTATCATTTTCTCTAGCAGGATTTAAAAAACTTATGCCTACACCAAGTAAAATGCCCAGTGCTAGTGATAGTATTGTTTTATTATTCCAATCGCTAAAATCTTTATTGATGTAATAAATAGAGCCAACAATCATCCCAAAAAACACACTCCAAACATATAGCTGGTAATGTAAAATGAGGTAATCTAAAATTTTTGAAACACTAAAATAGCTCACTAACATTCCTAGAAAAAGAAGGCTTAAAAACTGACCGTTTACATAATTAAAAAAACTTTTAAATCTTCCTGTTAGTAGCAATTTAAATGCTTTTCCATTTACTCTTTTAAGTGAGTAAATAAATTCTTCATAAAAACCAGCTACAAACGCAACTACACCGCCAGAAACACCAGGTACTTTATTTGCAGCACCCATACCAAGACCTTTAAGTACTAGAAAAAGTTTACCACTAAAAGTTTTGGTGTTTTCCATTATTGTTTTTTGTTCCCTAGTTTTTCCAGTATAAAAATAGTTAAAAACCCTAAAATCATTAATCCTAGAGCATAAATAAGTTGGTTGTCTCCTTCAAAATTTAAAGGCGAAATACTTTCTTCTAGAAACGGTACTTTTACACCATGAGAATTAGTGCGATACGATAGTACGTTTTTCCAAGGCCATATTTTATTGAGCGAACCAATTATAAAACCAGTAAGAATTGCTAGTGTGAGATTGTGGTAATTTTTAAACAACCATTTTAATAATCTTGAAAAAGAAAGCAAACCAATAATGGCACCCAAACCCACTGTTATAATTGTTTTTATATTGAAACCACTTATAGCTTCTAATATTACTTTATATGAACCTAAAAGGACTAATATAAATGAGCCAGATATACCAGGAAGAATCATTGCACAAATAGCCAAAGCTCCCGATAGAAACAAAAACCAACTAGAATCTGACGCATCGATTGAAGGAATTGTTGTAATATAATACGCAACTACTGCACCAATAATAAGGCCTAAAACTACAGGGATATTCCACGTTTTAATTTGTTTACCAACAAAGAGTATACTTGCCAGTACTAACCCAAAAAAGAACGACCAAATTAAAATGGGATGGTATTCTAAAATCCATTTTAGTGCTTTTGCTAAACTGAGTACACTTATACCAATTCCAGTAAATAGCGCTAATAAAAAATTACCGTTTAATTGTGCCCATGCAGCTTTAAAACCTTCTTTTTTAAGAACCTTAAAAAGCGAAAAATTGATATTGTTTAGCGCATCGATTAATTCCTCATATATACCAGAAATAAAAGCAATAGTGCCACCAGAAACTCCAGGTACAACGTCTGCAGCTCCCATGGCTAAACCTTTAAAAGAAATAATTAAATAATCTGTAAATCGTCGTTGCATACCCTGATTTTTTAAAAATCAAAGGTATATAATTTAAGGTAATTTACTACTGAGAATTTAGTAGGGTTTTTACCTTAATATTGTCTAGCAGTTTAGGGAATAATTCATCTATAATAAAGCTGTATTCACTATTACTTTTTAGGGCGTTTTTTAAATGAAATAACCCTTTTTCAATTTCTAAAATTAAAAGAAACAAACCTCCTAAACGGTATTCTATTTCGGCGTTTTCTGGATAAAACTCTAGTGCTTGCTCAAAATTAAAAATAGCAGCTTCTGGTTCTCCTAATTTTAATAATAAGTCGCCTCTTGCTATCCAAGTATCTATCTCAAAATTACCAAGTTCTAAGGTTCTTTTGTAGCCTTGTTCGGCTTCTTCAAAAAAATCGAGTCTGTGATTTATTTGCGCATAAAGTTTCCAATAGTTTACATTGTCACCATCTATATTAATCGCTTTATTAATATAGTATAATGCTTTTTTATAGTCTTTTTGCTTTGTGTAAAATTTAGTAATTGCTATCCAGCCTTTATCTAATAAAGGATCTTCATGAACAGTTTTGTAATAGTATTGCAGCGCTAAATCAAGTTGTTTTAATTTTTCGTAGCAACATCCCATTCTTAACAGGGCAAAAGATGTAGGATCATCTAATTTTAAACTCGTAGAATAGCTTTCAATAGCTTCTAAATATTCTCCTTGCTTTTCTAAAACTTTGCCACGCTCTAAATAAGCGCCAACAAATGTATCGTCTGCAATGATAGCAAAATCAAAAGCTGCTAATGCTTTTTTATATTTTTTTTGTGCAACGTATTGTTTTCCTAATTGGTGCCATGCCACTTCACAATACGGGTTTTTATCCAAAAACATATTTAAATACTCAATAGCATCTTGATGTTGCTCAAGGTATTCAAAACAATATATAACATTATATAATGCAGAGTAGTCGTCTATGTCTTGCTCAACACATTTCATAAAGTATATTTTGGCATCTTCAAAGGCATCTAGAAATAAATATTCCATACCTATAAGGGAGTAGATGTCTACTAAATCTTCAGTCAAACTAAGCGCACGCTTTAAAACTTCAATAGCTTTTGCATGGTTATCTTGTTTAGAAAGTATGTTGGCTTTTTGAATAAAAATCTCTTCATTGTGAGGCTCTAGTTGATACAATTTGTTTAAAAGTTTATCAGCTTCATCAAGATTATTCTCAAAAATAAACACTTCAACTTTAAATAGTTTTAAATTAGTAGAAGTAGGGTGTTGCTCTAAACCAAGTTTTATAGCTTTTTTTGCTAAAGCTACTTTTCCTTGATTGAGGTAATGATGAATGATGTTTTCAAACTCTTCTGAATCAAAAAACAAAACATGATTTGTTTTTAACATCAGTTCAAACTTAGTAAGAGGTAAATTGTTGTTGTCGCTTTGACTGAACTCCATAAATACGTTTGAGTGTATTGTTCAACTTAGATAAAAATAGCGTTATCATTGAGGTTTTAAGAATTATGTATCAAATGTTTTTAACAAAGTAATGAACATACAGCTGTTAAATTAGCATATTTATATTGCTAGTTATTAAAAATCAGATAGTTAATATGTTGACGAATCAGCAATTTTATTTAGTATTTCGCAAATAATAGTACAGCCTTTTTTAATTTCTTCTGTTGAAATGGTAAGTGGTGGTGTTATTCTCACCGCTTTTGGTTCAAATAATAGCCAAAATAATATGAGTCCTTTATCCTGACTTTCTAATACTAGGGTATTGGCAATTTCAGCCGATGGCAGTATTAGAGCAAGCATTAATCCTTTGCCTCTAATTTCTTCTACAAGTTGATGTTTTAGTAGTTTTCTAAATAACTTTTCTTTAATTAAGGTTTCAGCAATTAAGTTGCTTTCTGTGATTTCCTTAAGTGTGGCAAGTGCAGATGCCGCAATGAGTGGATGACCTCCAAATGTGGTAATATGGCCTAATTTTGGATTTTCTGTAAGCATATCCATAAGTAGTCTTGATGCTGTAAAGGCACCAATAGGTAAACCACCACCAAGCCCTTTGCCCGTAACCAAAATATCTGGAATACAGTTATAGTGTTCAAAACCAAAAAGTTTTCCCGTTCTTCCTATTCCTGGTTGAATTTCATCTAGAATTAAAAGTGTTCCTGTTTCATTACACTTCTTTCTAACTTGTTGCAAATAGTTGTTTTTAGGTTCTATAAATCCAGCACCACCTTGTATAGTTTCTAAAATAACACAGGCTGTTTTAATGGTAATATGCTCTAAATGGGCAGTGTTATTAAATGTAATATATTTAACATCTGGTATTAAAGGTCTAAACGCTTGTTTACGTTCTTCAAAGCCCATAATGCTTAATGCACCCATGGTATTGCCGTGGTAAGCATGTTTAGCAGAAATTATTTCGCTTCTACCTGTAGCGCGTCTAGCCAATTTAAGTGCGCCTTCTATAGCTTCTGTGCCAGAATTGGTTAAATACGTTTTTTCTAAAGTTTTGGGTAAGTGTTGTGCTAATAATTTGGTAAGCTCTACTGCTGGTTTTTGGATATATTCCCCATAAACCATAACATGCAAATACTTGTGCAGTTGGGTTTGTATGGCCTTATTTACAAGAGGATGATTATGCCCTAAGGGACATGCAGAGACACCAGCCACAAAATCTAGATACGCTTTTTGATTGGTGTCATATATATAACAGCCATTAGCATGAGAAATTTCCATAGCCAGTGGATATGGTGTAGTTTGGGCTTGGTGTTTAAAGAAGTCCTCTTTCATTTAATAACATTCCTAATTTTTTTTAGGAATAGGTTTTTGAATTTTAGCAGATGCTTCTAGCGGTTTGGGTACTTTTTTTAGGTTATTTAAGTTTTTGACTTGCTTTTTGTTTTTAATGGGTTTTAAAACTTTTTTTATTGGTTTTACATCAGTTTTAACCACCTTTTCATCAAAAAAGTCTTCTTGCGGAATGTAATCGTCTAGACCTTTAATTATTGGTAATTCTAAAGGCGGATCATCTTTAAACAAATCTTCAACGCTATTTGGTCGTTCTTCTTCGCGCCAGTCAAAACCTTTTAAAATACGTTCGTTTTTTGGGAAATCGGTTTCTGGATACACCTTACCATCTATCTGATTTATTTTTCGAACTTCATCAATAGCGTTTTCATTCAACAGGATATTTATTAAACCAGATTTTGATTTATCAATACCAACCAATTCGCCTTCATCATTTCTCATATAATATATAGACTGCGCGTTTTTAATGATATCCACATGGTATAGTTGGTTGTCCTCATTAAATAAACCTACTAATTTTTTACCATTAATTTGGTTGTAACCACCACCTAAAGTGTCTTTGCTAATTAAAAAAGCATGATTAAACACGATGAGCGAATCTAATTTGTCTTTTTCGGTATCAGACTGTAAATGGATGGTGTCTCCAGTCATTTGGTTGCCTAAATTCCATAATATAGGTTTTCTTGCTGTAGAGAACGCAGCGTTTGCACCTGCCGAATTTATGTTTATAAGTTGCGTTAAACCACTTGCATGATTTACGTGAATAGAATCTGCTTTTCCACTTAAATCTGATTTAAAAAGTTTTACGTTTCTAAACACTCTGGTAATGCGCTTTTCTGGAGTACCTGTTACCATTAGGGTATCTCCATGAATGTATAAAGAATCTTGCTCTTGCACTGTAATTGCGTAGGCGCGCTTTGTGATGAATATAGAATCTTGTGCCTTAAAAACTTCAGCATAATGGCCTTTTACAATACTGTTATTTAGTGTGTCTGTAATTTTAATATTATTTGTAGCCGATGAGAAGTTTCTATTTTGATCGAAATACAAACTGTCTCCAACTATTTCTTTGCCATCATAATCAATTTTGGCATTTTTCATGGCATAACCAATTTTGGTTTTGGTATCGTAGTATCCTTTTTCGCAATAGGTTACACTCTCTTCTGTAGTAATGGTTGATGGCCCAAAAAGGTACGCGTAACCAGTATCAGAATAAAAATCAAAATAATTGGTTTCTATAATAGCATCGGGGTTGGTAAGAACAACATCTTCAACAAATTGATACTTTTTTTGTTGCATGTAATAGCGGCCAATTTTACTTGTAATGGTGCCTGATGAATCTTTTACAACGGTGCCGTTGTTTTTGTAAAATGCCTGCTGGCGTTCTCTATCAAAATATAGAGTATCTGTCGTAATTGTGGAGCTAGGGTCTTTTAAAATAACATCGCCGCTAGCAAATGCAAGTTGTGTTTTGCCGTTATACTCCACATATTTAGAAGTCATATTTATAGTATCACCTTGTATCATTTTAACGTTGCCGTAGGCTTCTATAAAATTAGTTTTACCGTAGTAATAGGCCTTGTCGCACCACATATCTGTGCCGCTATGAAAAATATGTACTTGCTCTGAGTCGTCACGAGTTAAAATTTGAGCGCCAGGGTGTTTTTGTTCATCTTTGTTTAAGAAACCAGAATATTTGATTTCTATACGTTGCTGTGAAGCTGCGCAAAGGGTATTAAGAAGCGCAAATACTAAAAGAAGATATGTTGAAATTAATGCTTTCAAATTAAAAATAGTTTGTGGCAAAAATAACGATTAAAATGAAGTTTATATTGTTAAACTTATGATAATGGTTTGCTTACATGTTTTTTAATGTTCTAGTTTGTTTAGGCGTTACGGATTTTGCTTTAAGAGCCTCAGCAAACTCAGTGTATCCTTTTTGCGAAGCTTATTGTGTTATTTTTTTACAATTTTAATTTACTATTAATTTACTTTGATGGCTTGAAACAGGTTAGCAGTTATTTTGATATCAGATATAGCAAAACATTCATGTTTAAATTCTATAGTTTAAAATAAAATACATTAATAAAAGCCTAACCACTCTATAAGCTTGGTAACACTATAAAAGCAAAAAACGCTCCAAACTTAAATTTGAAGCGTTTTTTTAGATTTAACTAGTTTATTAATAATTTAAATCTTTGCAGATTTAACAGTTTTAATAATACGTCCAGCAATTTTGTATGGATCTCCGTTTGAAGCAGGTCTTCTGTCTTCTAACCAGCCTTTCCAACCTTTTTCTACAGTGATAATTGGAATACGAATTGATGCACCACGATCAGAAATTCCATAAGAGAAATCTGTGATTGCAGCAGTTTCGTGATCTCCAGTTAAACGTTGATCGTTATCAGCACCGTAAACAGCAATATGCTCTTTTACTACAGGGCGGAAAGCTTCACATATAGTTTCGTATGTTTCTTTAGAACCACACGTTCTTAATACTTCGTTAGAGAAGTTTGCGTGCATACCAGAACCATTCCAGTCTGTTGCACCTAGAGGTTTAGGATGCCAGTTGATGCATAAACCGTAATCTTCAGTTATTCTTTCTAATAAATATCTAGCGATCCAAATTTCATCACCAGCTAATTTTGCACCTTTTGCAAACAATTGGAATTCCCATTGTCCAGCTGCAACTTCTGCATTAATACCTTCAAAGTTTAATCCAGCATCGATACATTGGTCAGCATGTTTTTCAACAATCTCTCTTCCAAATGCATTTTTTCCACCAACAGAACAGTAAAACTGCCCTTGAGGTGTTTGATCTCTTGGGAAACCTAATGGCAAGTTTGTTTCTGGATCCCAAAGAAAATATTCTTGTTCAAATCCAAACCAGAAATCATTATCATCATCATCAATAGTAGCTCTTCCATTAGATACATGTGGTGTACCATCAGCATTTAAAACTTCTGTCATTACTAAATAACCGTCTCTTCTTGCAGGATCTGGATAGATAGCTACAGGTTTTAATAAACAGTCAGAAGATCCACCTTCAGCTTGTCTTGTTGAAGAACCATCAAAAGACCACATTCCTATTTCATCCAAAGTTCCTTTGAAATTTTCGTGCTCTTCTACTTTTGTTTTGCTTCTTAGGTTAGCAGTTGGCTCGTAACCATCAAGCCAAATGTACTCTAATTTAATTTTTGCCATAATTAATATTTTATATTGAATATCTTATTGTAATCGACACAAATATATATTTTTATGAAGATACTTTAAGTTTTTAAAGGTGGTTTTCATAAATGCTAGTACTATTTTTATTTATACCCCATTTTTTTAAGGGTTATATTAAAAAAAGTATAGTAATTTATATAAATATTGAAATATTGATAACGTAAAAAATTAAGATGTATGCTTTAATGTTTATTCTTATCGATTATTTTTGTACTTTAAAATAACCAATTAAAATAGGCTACATAATGGCAATTTTACGATTTCATGCGCTTAAAGAATCCATAAGTTATAAACCAAATACTTTTGTTGAAGACACCAAGCGGTCAGAGTTATTTGGGGCTAATGTATTTAATGCCACTACCATGCGTCAATACTTAACCAATGATGCGTTTACGAGTGTGATAAGTGCTATTGAAGATGGTAAAAAAATTAATAGAACTGTTGCCGACCAAGTAGCCTCTTCAATGAAAGATTGGGCCTTATCTAAAGGTGTTACGCATTATACGCACTGGTTTCAACCTTTAACAGGTGTTACTGCTGAAAAACACGATGCTTTTTTTGAAACATTAGATAATGGGAGTGCTATTGAGAAGTTTGGTGGTACACAACTTGTACAGCAAGAACCTGATGCCTCTAGTTTTCCTAGTGGTGGTATTCGCAATACCTTTGAGGCCAGAGGCTATACTGCTTGGGACCCTACATCACCTGCGTTTATTTATGAAACTACATTGTGTATTCCTACTATTTTTGTGGCATATACAGGAGAAGCTTTAGATTTTAAAACACCGCTACTTAGGGCATTACATGCGATTGACGATGCTGCGACTGATATTTGTAAATATTTTGACAAAAATGTGAAAAAAGTAACCTCTTCTATGGGGTGGGAGCAAGAGTACTTTTTGGTAGATAAAAACCTTGTGGCTTGTAGACCAGACATCACTTTAACTGGTAGAACTTTGTTAGGACATTCTTCTGCCAAGGGGCAGCAGTTAGACGATCATTATTTTGGGTCTATTCCTAATAGGGCTTTAAATTTTATGCGCGATTTAGAGAACCAATGCATGCTGTTGGGTATACCTGCTAAAACGCGACATAATGAAGTAGCGCCAAACCAATTTGAAATAGCACCAATTTACGAAGAAGCTAATTTAGCTGTAGACCATAATTCTTTACTTATGGATGTTATGGGGCGCGTAGCTTCTCGTCATAATTTTAAAGTTTTACTTCACGAAAAACCATTTGCTAATATTAATGGATCTGGTAAGCATAACAACTGGTCTTTATCCACCGATACTGGAGTAAATTTGTTAAAACCTGGAAAAACGCCAATGAGCAATCTGCAGTTTTTAACCTTTTTTATAAATACCATTATGGCGGTTTATGAAAATGAGGAGTTGTTAAGAGCCTCAATTGCTTCTGCTAGTAACGATCATAGGCTGGGTGCAAACGAAGCGCCACCAGCAATTATTTCGGTGTTTATTGGTGAGCAGCTTACAAAAGTTTTACAAGAGCTAGAAGGCGTTACAAAAGGGAAGTTGTCTCCTAAAGAAAAAACCGATTTAAAACTTAACGTGGTTGGTAAAATTCCTGATGTGCTCTTAGATAATACAGATAGAAATAGAACATCACCTTTTGCATTTACAGGGAATAAATTTGAGTTTAGAGCTGTAGGTTCCATGGAAAATTGTGGTAACCCAATGACGGTTTTAAATACTATTGTTGCTAAACAATTAAAAGAATTTAAAAAAGAAGTAGATATACTTGTAGATGAAAAAAACTTTAAAAAAGATGAAGCTGTTTTTAATGTATTGCGCGAATATATAAAGGCTTCTAAAGATATTTTGTTTGAGGGTAATGGTTATGGTGAAGCTTGGGAAAAAGAAGCAAAAAAAAGAGGTTTAAGCAACAATAAAACAACACCAGAAGCTTTAAAAGTGCGATTGCATAAAAGCACTATTAGTTTGTTTGAAGAAATGAATGTAATGAGTAAAATAGAATCTGAAGCACGTTATGAAGTAGCTATAGAGGCTTATATTAATCATATACAAATAGAAAGCCGTGTGTTGGGTGATATTGCTAGAAACCATATTGTACCAACAGCCGTTAAATACCAAAACATACTTATAGAAAATGTAAAAGGACTAAAAGAAATTTACCAAAAAGAGTACACCACTTTGGCAAAAGAACAACTTAACCTTATCAAAGCTATTTCTGGACATGTTGATGGAATAAACAGTAATGTAACAAAGATGATAGATGCACGTAAAAATGCAAATCAATTAGAGGATATTACCAAAAAAGCCGAAGCGTATTGCGATAAGGTGAAGCCTTTTTTAAGTGATATACGCTACTTTTGTGATAAGTTAGAACTTCTAGTAGATGATGAACTTTGGCCACTTACAAAATATAGAGAGTTGCTTTTTATTAGGTAATTGAATTAGAATTCCTCTCCTTAGTATTATAACATACTTGATTTTTAAGTTTAGTAGTTTGTCAAACCAAATATGTGTATACAAAAAAAGCTCTATAAGTTATAGAGCTTTTTAAATTTTAATTTTGTAGAAAATATTATTGAATAATACCCGCACAACTTACTCTAGCCCCAGCAGCACCAGAAGGTTGTGATGTAAAATCATCTGCACCAGCGTGTACAATAATAGCTTTTCCTAAAACGTCTTTAGTGGTATCACCGCATCCAATACACCATTCGTCAGTAGTTTTAGAAATGGTGCCATTACCATTTTCATCAGCAATAAAATTACCAATATCACCTTTATGGTAACCAGTATCATTACCCCATTTTCCATGAGGTTTTCCTGTAGGATTCCAATGTCCACCAGCAGATTTTCCGTCTGCAGAAGAGCAATCGGCCGTTGTGTGAATGTGTATGGCATGCTCGCCAGGTTCTAAACCGCTTATAATTGCCGTCATAGTTACACTACCATCTTCCTCTTTAAATACGACGTTGCCGTTAGTGTTAGTATTACTTTTGGAATTAAGAGCCATTTTAACTTTTTTAGTTTTAACAACTTCGGTAGCTACTGGTGTTTCTTCAACGTTTACATCTTCTTTTTTCTTTTTACAGGCTGTAAGAGACACCGTTATTGCTAATAATAAAATTGTAATTTTTTTCATAATTCTTAAAAATTTTAGTCTAGTCGAAGTTAAGACTTAATTAAACAAAATGCAAGAAACCACGATGTCATAAAACTATATTTTATGAAGTTTTGCTTTTTTTTTAATAATAGCATGTGCTATAGCAATTAAAATATGCTAGTAATAGTGCAGTATTTGCGATGCGTATGCCTAGTGTTTTTAATTGATAAGCAAATATTATTAAGATAAACAGGCTGTTTAGTGCTAATGCACAATACAATACGCTTTTCTATTCGCTTTCAATAGCTAGTACGTTAAATAAATTGGCTTTAGTATTTAAAAAACTATTTTCAATTTCAATAGCTTTTAGTTTTGCATCAATAAGTTTAGATTCTCTTGAGTTCACTAAAAATAATGAGCTTTCTCCCAAGAAAAATTTACGCTCTTCAGCCGATAGCATTGTGGCATAGTCATTTACTATAATTTCAGTAAAATCAGTTTGGGTAATGTACGAATCTAATTCTTGACTAATGGCATCAATTTTATTTCTTAAGCCAACTCTTGTGTCTTGCACTTCAAAGCGCGTGTCTTGCAATTTTAGTTTTGCTAACCTTAAATCGCCACGTTCTTTTCTTAAAAATAACGGAAAATAGACGTTAACCCCACTTTTATATGCAGAAGTACTAAACGAACGTGCAATTTCTGGTGTTTCAGATAGAAAATTATATTGTAAATCAATTTGTGGAAGTAAGAAATTTGCTTTCAACCGTTTTTCAATATTTAGGCTTCTAATTTTATAATCTAACGATTGTAGTTTTGGATGACTTTCAATATCAAAGCTTTCAACATCTAAACCTGATGTATTTAGAGTTTCATCAACACTTAAAAAGGTATTGGTATCAGGAATAACATTGTCTTCAAGTTCTACAGGCGTATTGTTATTCAACCATAAAAAATTAGATAATTCGAGAGAGGATTTAATAAATTTAATTCTAGATTTTTCTAAGTTTAAACGCCTATTATTTAAAGCTATTCTAGCTTCTAGAGTGTCTATAGCTGGTTTATCACCTACTTCATAGCTTTTTTTAATACCATTAAATCTAATTTCTGCATTGTCTAAAAAATCTTCGTAAACACGTTTTTCGTTATACCGTCTCAACCAATTAAAATAGGTTACAGTAGCATCGTATAAAATATTATTTACTAGCAATTGCCTATCTACTTGTGCTTGTTTTACATACAAACGCGATTGCCTTAACATAGCCATACGTTTATTGGTTAATAAACCTCGGGCAACAGGTATAGAAACGCCTGCGCTATATAGGCCATCTAAGGGAACATCAGCTTCAGGGTTAAGAAATTCTCCAGTATTTTCTTCTAAATTGCCTTTAAACTCTATACCAAACCAAGTTGGTATTTTAAATGTAGCATTTAGCTTGTCAAAATATTCAATATTTTTAAACTTTTTCCTGTCGTAATCTACTTCAAGTTTAGGATCAAAAGCACCTCTTGCCTTCAATAGTTTTGCTTCACTTTCGTTAATTACCAAGTTAGCTTGCTTTACAATAGGATGAAACGACTTGACGTAGCCTAAATACTCAGATAAAGAAATTACCGATGTAGAATCTTGTGCTGATAATAGACTGCTAAAGCTGAGTAAAATATATAGTATAGTGATTCTCATTTTTAACCTTTTTTAGAGCTTGATTTTCCGCCTTCAGGTTGGTAATAGTTAGGTGGGAAACTGTTAATTTGTCGCCATAATTCAAACCAAATTGGTACATCTTCTAATAGTGCAATGGTTCTTGCTCCAGAACCCGCACGTATAGCCTCGGGCCAATTATGGTCTGTTTCGTCTGGTGCTAGTAATACGCGGTATTTGCCGTTTTCGCTAATAAAGCGTTCAATCGCAACTACCTTAGCGCCATACGTACCGTAGGATACATTGGGCCATCCGCTAAAAACTATAGCGGGCCATCCATCAAACTGTACACGTACTTTTTCGCCTATATGCAAAAGCGGTAAATCTATTGGTCTCACAAAAGTTTCTACTGCCAAATCTATTTGCGCTGGCATAATGCCAACCAATTCAGATCCTTCCTTAAAAGTTACACCAATACCACCCTTTAACACCTTATTAATATAGCCATTTTGCGGTGCAGTTACGTAAAGTAAATTGCTACGACGTAGGTAATTTGTTGATGCATTTTCTAGTTTTAATACTTGTGCTTGGGTATCATACCCGCTTGATTGTGCTGTAAACATATCGCTTTGCGCTTTAGATATTTTATCAGCAAAAGCAGCATTGGTTCTTGCCAATTCTAGTTTGGCATTTATGACATCGTTTTTACTAGCTAAAAGTTTATTTTCTTGTGAAATGTATTTGGCTTGTGTTTCTTGAAGTTTTAAGCGTTTTTCCTCAACATCCTTAACCGCTTTTAGACCTTCAAGCTGCAGGGTTTGAATTCGATTAAACTGGGTTTCGGCAATCTTTAAATTGGTTTTTGCAGCTTCTAAGTCTATGCTATCACTTTTTACTTTTAATTTTGATTGTAATAGTTTGTTTCTGGTTTGTTCAATTTTTAAATTTTGCTCATTTCTTAAAGCTGAAATTTGTCTGTTCAAAGCACTTACTTTACCCTCGTAAGCAACAACTGAAGATGATTTTGCTTTAATTTGATTGTTAGTTCTCTCCACTAATCTATCATCAAAATACTCACTTTTTACTTCAGAAATTCTTAAAATAGTATCTCCTTTTACTACGTAATCGCCTTCTTGTACAAACCATTGTTCTATACGACCTGGTATTTGAGATTGAATGGTTTGCGGCCGTTGATCTGGCTTTAATGTGGTAACTAGACCTTGACCAGTGATATTTTGCGTCCATGGTAAGAACAGTACAATTAAAAGGATAATTGCCGCAGCTAATAAAAATCGGTTAAAGTATTTGTAATACTTTAAATTCATGATTTTTTCTCCAGACTTAAATTTTGCTAAGTCTATTGTTTTATTCAATTTATTGTGGGTTATATTGAGCATAGCTTAGTTACTTTTTGATTTAATTTTACCCTTTTCTAAGGTTATAATTTCACTGCATTTATCTTTCCAAACCGAGCTAAAGCTAACTACTACAAGCGCCCACGGCCTATCAGGATGCGATAAATAGTCTACAATGGCTTTTGTTTCTAGTCTATTAAAACGGTCTAGAGCATCTTCAAGAATAAGTATCTTTGGTGCTTTTAAAATGGCACGTGCCAAAACAATTTTTTTAGATAAGGTGTAAGACATTTGCCTACCATCTGGGTCTAGTAGTGTATTTAAACCTTCGGGTTGTTCTTTTATAAAATGCTTTAAACCTACAATGTCAAGAACTTCATAAATATTATCATCTGTAATATTAGGGTTGCTAAAGGTAAGGTTGTCTCTAATGGAGCCTTCAAAAGGGTTTTCGTCCGACAGGGATAACCCTAACTGCGATCGGTAAAAGTTTAAATGCAAACTATTTATAGACATATCATTTACATAAACATGACCAGAGGTAGCCTCAATTACTCCAGAAATTAAGCGTAGTAAAGTAGATTTTCCTGAACCACTCTCACCAGTTATTAAAATTCTACTCTTAGAATTTATTTTGAGTGAAATATCTTTTAAAATGTGTTTTTCTCTATTTTCAACACCGTAAGATACATTTTCCAACTCAATAGAAATCCCTTTACTGAATTGTGGCGTTTCTCCAGATTGACTTTCTAGATCTTTATCAACTATTTGTCCAATTTTTTCTAATGATGTTAAAGTGTCATAAAACGATTCTAAACCAAGTATTAATTTTTCAACTGAAGCAATTACTAATAAAATAATGATTTCTGCAGCCACAAATTGTCCAATATTCATTTCTTGATTTAAAACTAAAGCACCACCAATTAATAATAAGCTTGCGGTTACTATAACTTTGAAACTTATCATTTGTATAAATTGAATCATCAAAATTCTAAAGTGGCTTTCTCTTGCTTTTAAATACCCGCTTACTAATTCATCGTTTTTATTGATACCAAGACTAGTACTTCCTGAAAGTTTAAAGCTAATTACAGAGCGTGCAATTTCTTGAATCCAGTGCGCTACCTTATATTTATTTTTAGATTCGTACAAACTGGTTTCTAAACCTTTTTTTGCAGTAAACTTGAAAACCACAAATATTAAAAGCAAAAGAAGTAATCCAAAAATGATAAAAAACGGGTGGTAGAACGATAGTAGTATTAGAGCAAATACAATTTGTAGCACCGCTGTTGGTACATCTATTAAAATTTTAGATAAACTCTTTTGAATTGTTAACGTATCAAAAAAACGATTCGCTAATTCCGGTGGATAATAGTTACGCAATTCAGCCATTTTTATTTTAGGAAACCGGTATGCTAATTCAAAAGACGACCTTGTAAAAATACGTTGCTGTATAGTTTCAATAATACGTAGTTGCATCAATTGTAGCGCTCCAGAAAATGCAACACCTAGTGTAACTATAACTACTAAAACTATCCACGATGTAGATATTTGTGCACCTTGAATTAAATTTATGATAGCTTGTATACCTAAGGGTAAAGAAAGTGCAACAATACCTGCAAAAATGGCATAGTAAAATATTTGAAGAATGTCTCTTTTTTCTAATTGAAACAAGCCTATTAAGCGTTGCCAGGGTGTCATATTTGGTTGTTCCATAATTAAGATTGTAATGTGTTTAGCGCTAAGTTTTTGTAAAATTGAGTAGGTGTAATGTCAGAATCACAATCTGTAATAGATGTGAAATGTTGTTTTAAAAAATGCTGGTGTAAACTCCCTTCTATAATTGTACTGGCTAAACTAGACGGATATTTATAATTTGGGTTTGATGCTATTATCATATCACGCAGTCTATGCACAATACGCTTGTAAATTACAAAATAGCCTTGTTTGTTTTCTTGATCTACTTCTTTTGTTAAAAATGATTTTGAATTTTCATTTACAATAATTCGATTGAGTACTACCTCATTAATATGCGAAAAATTAGAGTCTTCCTTAGTAGTCCTAGATACAACTTCAATAGCTTTTTGTAGTTTGTCTAAAGGGTTTAGATTGTGGGTTTCAATAACCAGCTGGTATTCTATCCAAGCCCAATACCATGAAGATAAATACAATAGTAGTTTATGTTTACTTTCAAAATAACGATATATAGAACTTTCGTTAGAGCCTATTTTATGTCCTAGTTTTTTAAAAGTAAAACTATCAAAGCCCATATTGTCAATTAAGATGATACTGTGCTGTACAATTCGCTTTCCTAAATCTGAAGATTCGGGGTCTTTAACGTAAATTTTTTCTGGTACAGCTATCTTTAAATTTGAAAGTAATGAATCCATGATTGATTAATTTGAACGCAAATATAATAGCATTACTATTAATTTTGAACACCATACTATTGTTTTTATATATGGTATCCATAAATATATTTTATGGATACCGTGATGTCAATGTTATCAAGTTGTTTTACAGCTTGTTAAAATAAATTGCATGTACGAAGTATCAATCGGTTGTTAACTTTTATTTAGGCTGTTAGCTTAAATCGATGTTAATATTAGCGTTTGAAATCTAGAAAAGCAGTATTTTTATACTGCAATGAAAGAGAACAAAAATTTTAGAAAAGGCTTTGTATTTAAAACTTATGAAGCACCTTATAAATCGCCTTTTGATACACTTTTTGAGGTTTTTAAAGAATTAATAACACACACTTCTGGCGATTTTGACGAAGCCATTAGCTGGTTGCGCGAGTTAGATAAAGAATATAAACTCACAACGCCAGAGTATACCATAGATGATTTTATTGAAGATTTAAAAAAGAAAGGCTATTTGCGTGAAGAAATAGATCCCGATGGCGATGGCACATCATTAGCTATTACAGCAAAAACAGAACGTGCTATTAGGCAGCAAGCTTTAGATCAAATTTTTGGAAAGATTAAACGCAGTGGTCAAGGCAATCACAAAAGCAAAAGCCCAGGTATTGGCGATGAACATACTGGCGATTTTAGAGGGTATCAATTTGGGGATGCTTTAGATAAAGTTTCGATGACTGAAAGTTTAAAAAATGCGCAGATAAATCATGGTATTTCAGATTTTACACTTTCTGAAGACGATTTGGTAGTTGAAGAAACACTACATAAATCTCAAATGAGTACAGTGCTAATGATAGATATTAGTCACAGTATGATATTGTATGGTGAAGATCGTATCACCCCAGCCAAACGTGTAGCTATGGCACTTGCTGAATTAATTACCACTAGATATCCTAAAGACACTCTTGATATTATTGTTTTTGGTAATGATGCGTGGCGAATTGAAATTAAAGACTTGCCGTATTTAAAAGTGGGGCCATACCACACCAATACCGTAGCAGGATTAGAGTTGGCTATGGATTTACTAAGGCGAAAACGAAATACCAACAAGCAAATTTTTATGATAACCGATGGTAAACCCAGTTGTTTACGGTTACCCGATGGGCAATATTATAAAAACAGCAACGGGCTAGATACGCATATTATAAATAAGTGTTATATGATGGCGCAACAAGCCAGACGGTTGCATATACCAATAACTACTTTTATGATTGCAAAAGATAGCTATTTAATGCAGTTTGTACGAGAGTTTACATATGCCAACCAAGGAAAAGCCTTTTACACAGGCCTTAAAGGTTTAGGTGAAATGATTTTTGAAGATTACGAAACCAATAGAAAAAAGAGAATTAGAGGGTAATAAGTCGGCTATAGGCCTTTCGCTTTAAATAATAAAAAAAGAAAATTTTTAGTAAATACTAGCGGTATATGCCAATAGTAAAAATCTAATTAATTACATGAAAATAGAACAGATAAAAACATTAGGCGCATTAAAAGCCGCAGGATATCAAACCAAATCTATTAAAGATGAATTAAGGGATAACCTTATTCAAAAGATAAAAAATAAGGAGACTACCTTTCAAGGTGTTCATGGTTATGAAAACACTGTGATTCCAGAGTTAGAACGTGCTATTTTATCACGACATAATATAAATTTACTTGGGCTACGCGGACAAGCAAAAACACGTTTAGCACGATTAATGTTGAACTTATTAGACGAATATATTCCCGTTGTTGAAGGTTCTGATGTTAATGATGATCCTTTAAACCCAATATCAAGGTTTGCTACAGAACTGATAAATGAAAAAGGTGATGATACACCAATAGCTTGGTTGCACAGAAGTGCCCGTTTTGCTGAAAAATTAGCAACGCCAGATGTAACTGTTGCAGATATTATTGGAGATGTAGATCCTATAAAAGCAGCAAATTTGAAGCTAAGTTATGCTGATGATCGTGTAATTCACTACGGCATGATACCAAGAGCAAACCGTTGTATTTTTGTAATCAATGAGTTGCCCGATTTACAAGCTAGAATTCAGGTGGCATTATTTAATATTTTACAAGAAGGAGATATTCAAATTAGAGGATTTAAAGTGCGCTTACCATTAGATATACAATTTCTATTTACGGCAAACCCAGAAGATTACACTAATAGAGGTAGTATTGTTACGCCTTTAAAGGATAGAATTGGCTCGCAAATTTTAACGCACTATCCAGAAGATATTGAAACAGCACGTTTAATAACTGAGCAAGAAGCTAACTTGCTTGAAGGACAAAAAGAACATGTATACGTGCCAGATTTGGCAAAAGATCTTTTAGAGCAAATTGTTTTTGAAGCACGAGAAAGCGAATATATCGATGCGAAATCAGGCGTTAGTGCCCGATTAAGTATCACTGCATTCGAAAATTTATTGAGTACTGCCGAAAGGCGCGCTTTAGTTTCAGGCGATGCTTCAACAGCATTGCGCTTAACAGATTTTATTGGTATAATTCCAGCCATTACTGGTAAAGTAGAACTGGTTTACGAAGGCGAGCAAGAAGGTGCTGCGGTAGTAGCTTACAATTTAATAGGAGAAGCTGTTAAAACATTGTTTGATGAGTTTTTTCCTAAAATTGAAAAGCTTAAAAAACAAGATGCAGAAACACCTTATGATGACATAATTTCTTGGTTTTTTAATCAAAAAGATGGTTTTGAGCTCTTAGATGATTTAAGAGATAAAGAGTATAAAAACATGCTAGATGCTGTTTCACCGCTTGATGATTTGTTGGGAGAATACCAACCAAAACTTCAAAAAGAAGACAGTTATTTTGTTAAAGAGTTTGTGCTTTGGGCGCTTGCAGAATACAAGCAACTAAGTAAGCATCGTTTTTCAGAAGGGATACAATTTAAAGATCCCTATGGTAGTTTTATAAGCGGTATTTAATAATAACACTGTATAATTTTGTGCGTAAAGTGCCAGTTTGAAAATTCAAACTGGCACTTTTTTTATTTATATGAGTTAATTTCAATTTTGTATAATCGTTAAAATTGTATGGCTAAAGTTTGCACATTCTTAGTGAGCTAACTCTAAATTATAACATTGCAAAATCTTCTAAAGTTTGCCAGTTTTAGCTTGTTTTTAGTCGTTTTTAGCTGTATTTTATCCAAAAACCGTTAAAAATTTAAATTTTATAACTTTTTATGAGTCAAACAGAAGACAAAAATTACCCAGATATAAAACTTCTTTCTTTCGATATTGATAATACATTAATAGATTTTCATACCTATAAAAGTAATTTTAAAACAGTTTGGGAAAATTATAAACCAAATGATGTTTTACTTACTTATAATACAGGACGCCTAATTGACGATGTTCTTAATTTAATTGACAAAAAAATTCTTCCAGAACCCGATTTTATAATTTCGGGAGTTGGTACTCATATTTATAATTATAATGAAAAAAACGTCATTAAGGAATTTAATGATGTACTTGATGATGGATGGGATTTAGAACAAGTTGAAAACGTAATTCAAAATATAAACCATCCTATTAGTGAACAACCTTCAAAATTTCAGCATGCATATAAAAGAAGCTATTTTTTTCATGACGCTACGCCAGAGTTGGTAGCAAGCGTAGAGCAAGATTTTACTGATGCTAATATGCATATTAATGTAGTTTATTCAGGAAATAAGTTTTTAGATATTCTACCCAAATTCGCAAATAAGGCTAATGCTTTACAGTGGCTTCTCAAGAAATTAAGTATTAAACCCGAAGCTGTTTTAGTCGCAGGAGATAGCGGTAACGATTCTGCAATGTTCGATATAAAACACATAAAAGGTATTGTTGTAGCAAATGCACACGAAGAGCTGTACCAATACACAAAACATAAACAAGTATACCATACTGAAAATGAAAAGGGCGATGGTGTAATAGAAGGGTTGATATATTATGAAGTGTTGCCAAAAGAGGCCGAAGTAAGTGCTAATAACGACCATACAAAGGATTTTTTCATTAAGCAGGAACTAGACCATATTGCCGAAGAGGATGAAGACGAAAAGATGGCTCTAATAAAAGAAGGCTACGCAAAAGCAATTGAAGCACTTAAAAAAAATATTACACCACTTGGCTTTTCTGCATGTTCTATTAAAGATAATGTTGCCCACGGTACAGACGAAAATTATTATAGCGTATGGGCCAGAGATGGTGCTATTACTGTAATAGGCGCCTTACCTTTAATTAAACAAGATAAAGAAATTCACAAATGTGCAAGACAAACTTTAGTAACATTATTTGAGCATATTTCCAGAAACGGACAAATTCCATCAAACGTTAGAATAAAAGATAATGTTCCAGATTATTCGGGCGTTGGCGGTATTTGTTCCATAGATAGTGGTATTTGGGTTGTAATAGCCTTTTATGAATATGTAAATGTAACTAAAGACATAGAGTTTTTACGCAAGTATATATCAGATATAAAGGAAACCATGCGCTGGTTAGGAGCCCACGATAGTAATAATGATGCGCTTTTAGAAATTCCTGAAGCTGGAGATTGGACAGACTTATTTGGTAGGAGCTACAACATACTTTATGACGAAATTTTGTGGTACCGATCTAATGTTTGTTTTGGTAGGCTTTTGGAAATGTTGGGAGATCACGAGCAAGCTGGTGAGTATATTCGTTGGTCTCAAGTGATTAAAAAAGAAATTTTGCAAAACTTTTGGCCGTCAACCCAACAAAAATTATTTCAATCGGTATCCTTTGCAGAAAAACAATTCACCTTAGGAGATACCTCTTATCTTATTGCGCAAACCACCCCTTTCGACTTTAGTTGGCGTTGTGATACATTAGGCAATATTTTAGCCTTTTTACACGGTACGATAGATTCTGAAAAAGCGCATCAAACTTTTAAATTTATGTTGGGTGTAGGGGTTAACGATCCTTTTCCTGTAGCAAACGTGTATCCAGTTGTAAGCCCAGGAGACCCAGATTGGAGACCTTATTATACAGTAAACTTATTAAATCTTCCAAATCATTATCACAACGGTGGTATTTGGCCATTTGTAGGAGGGTTTTGGGTAAAATTTGTTAACAAACTAGGATTAAAAGATATAGCCATTGCTGAGTTATATAAACTAGCCTTAATAAACAAAGAAGGTATTAATGACGCATGGGAATTTAATGAATGGGCGCATGGAACCACTGGGAAACCCATGGGTAAAGCCTACCAAGCATGGTCTGCTGCACAATATATTTCAGCATGTCACGATTTGAAAATTATTTAATAATAACTAAAATTACAATTATATGAAGTCTATTTTAATGATCTCTCTACACGGATATGTAGCAGCAAATGCAGAATTAGGAAAACCAGATACAGGAGGGCAAGTAGTGTATGTATTGGAACTTGCAGATCGTTTTAGTAGGTTAGGTAAAAGCGTTGACCTGTTAACGCGGCAATTTGAAGATCAACCTGAATACGATCATGTAAATGATAATTTTAATGTATGGCGTATACCTTTCGGAGGTAAAGAGTTTATACGAAAGGAAGACATGCACGATCATCTTAAAAAGTTTGTAACCAATACCTTGGCAGCAATAAAAAAAGAAGGTAAGAAATACGATATCGTATATTCTCACTATTGGGATGCAGGCTGGGCAGGACAAAAAATTGCAGAAGAATTGGGTGTTTCGCACGTGCATACGCCACATTCTTTAGGTTGGTGGAAACAGCATACCATGGGAAGTGATATGGATGAGAAGGAAATGGAGCAAACCTACCGTTTTAAGGAAAGGATACGTAAGGAGTATTTTGTTTTTCAAATGTGTAATCATGTTATTGCTACAACAATACCTCAAGTAGATTTATTAACACAGCAATACGATGTGCTACCTAGAAATTGTTCTATGATTCCACCTGGTATTGATGAAAATAGATTTTTTCCAGTGCCATCAAAAGAAAATGATAAAATAAGAACCAAGTACGATATAGACCCTACTGATGTTTTAGCCTTGGGGCGAATGGCGCATAATAAAGGATATGATCTTTTAATAAAATCATTACCAACCTTATTTGAATTGGTGCCAGAAGCCCGTTTAGTAGCAGCCGTTGGTGGCGATTCTGCGCAAGATAAACAGGGTATTACAAAATTAAAAAAACTGGCGAACGAGCTTGGTATCAACGACAAAATAAAATGGAAAAATTACATTGAAGATGATGATTTGGCCAACGTATACCGTTCTGCCAATATTTTTGCAATGCCCTCGCGTTACGAACCTTTTGGAATGGTTGCAATTGAAGCCATGGCTTGTGGAACACCAAGTGTGGTAACAGTACATGGTGGATTAAACGATTTAATTGATTTTGGAAATCAAGCCTTGTTCGCAGATCCTCATAGGCCTTTAGAATTTGGTGCTATGATGGCAATGCCACTTTTGTATCCTAATTTAAGAAACGAATTATCTGTAGAAGGTGCTCGTTTTGCACGCCGAAATTTTGGTTGGACAGGTATCGCAAAGCGTATGCTTCAAGTGTTTAATAACTCAATAAGCCAACGTACTATGGAGTCTAATATTTACTAAAAATACACTACATAGATGTTAAAAATTGTATGTTTTGGTGAAGTGCTTTGGGATATTTTCCCTAATGGTGACAAAAAAATTGGCGGCGCACCTTTAAATGTCGCATTACGTTTAGCGGCTTTAAGCCATCAGGTTAACATGGTAAGCGCAATAGGAGATGATGATAACGGGGCATTACTGCTGAATTATTTGGAAGAAAATGGGCTATCTACGTCTTTTGTTCAAAATAAAAAAGACTATACTACTGGAGAAGTAGAAGTAACATTAAACACTAAGGGTGCTGCCACGTATAAAATTATGCACCCTCGCGCTTGGGATAAAATAGAATTAACCGATAGTTTAGAACATGCCGTAAAACATTCAGATGCGTTTATTTATGGCAGTTTAATAACAAGAGATGAGGTGTCTAGAGCCACTTTAAATGCGCTTATAGATATAGCGCCATTTAAAATTTTTGACGTAAATCTTCGTCCGCCACATTATTCAAAAGAAAAACTTATTGAAATGATGCGTGCATCAGATTTTATTAAATTTAATGACGACGAACTTTACGAAATTGCGGGGTATTTCAATTCAAAATATAATGCTTTAGAACAAAATCTTTTATTCATAGCAAAACAAACTAAAACCGATAAAATTTGTGTAACGAAAGGGGAACATGGTGCGGTGTTGCTTATTGATGGTAAGCTATATTATAACAGCGGATATCAAATAAAAGTAAAGGATACAGTAGGAGCAGGAGATTCATTTCTAGCCACTTTGGTAGGTTTATTACTTGATAATACGCATCCGCAAAAGGCAGTAGACTATGCCTGTGGCGTTGGTGCGTTAGTGGCTCAAAGTAACGGTGCTAATCCTAAGATAACGCCAGAGGAAATAGAGGCTTTTGTTAATCCGTAATGTTGCTGCTGCTTGAGTACGGTGCGATTAATTAGCTAAGGATTGTTTTCTCTAAATAAACATAAACACGTTGGTCCTTTTAACTGTTGAAAATCCTGTTAATAACAGCTTCTGGTTTCATAAAAAAGACATCATTGAATCGTGAAAAAAGTGTATTTTTGCACTTTCTTTAAACACTTACAAACTAAGACCTAATGATTCATTTCTTTGGAAACGTAACCAGTAAAGTATTTGCTGTTCAAACAACAAAAGAATTATCTACCGAAAGTATTTCGAAATTAACGTGGCTTTTCGCCAATCAGCCAAAAATTGAGCAAGCATCATTAGATGCTTTTTTTGTTGGCCCTCGTGCAGCTATGATTACGCCTTGGAGTACAAATGCAGTAGAAATTACCCAAAATATGGGTATTCCAAATATTATTAGAATTGAAGAATTTGAAGCTGTAACCGAAGATTTTACGGATTTTGATCCCATGATTTCAGAGAAATTTAAAGGATTAAATCAAACATCGTTTACCATTGATATCACACCAGAACCCATATTAAATATTGATAATATTGCAGCCTACAACCAGCAAGAAGGTTTATCGTTAAGCGATGAAGAAGTAGCATACTTAAATGGCGTGTCACAAAAAATAGGAAGGCCATTAACAGACTCTGAAGTATTTGGATTTTCACAAGTAAATTCTGAACACTGTAGGCACAAAATTTTTAACGGCACCTTTGTTATCGATGGTGAGGAAAAACCAACATCGTTATTCAAATTAATTAAAGAAACATCTAAGGAACATCCTAATACGATTGTTTCGGCTTATAAAGATAATGTAGCGTTTATTAAGGGGCCAAAAGTAGAACAGTTTGCACCCAAACGCGCTGATGTTCCTGATTTTTATACTACACAAGATTTTGATTCTGTAATTTCTCTAAAAGCAGAAACACATAACTTCCCCACAACTGTAGAGCCGTTTAACGGTGCTGCAACCGGTGCTGGCGGCGAAATAAGAGACAGACTTGCAGGAGGAAAAGGCTCTTTACCTTTGGCGGGAACAGCAGTTTACATGACCTCGTATTCTCGTTTGGAAGAAAACAGGCCTTGGGAAGAAAAGTTTGAAGCCAGAAAATGGTTGTACCAAACACCCATGGATATTTTAATAAAAGCATCAAACGGTGCATCAGATTTTGGAAATAAATTTGGGCAACCACTAATTGCAGGATCTGTATTAACGTTTGAACATAATGAAAATTCATCTTCAAGTGATGCTAAAGCCAGAAGATTGGGGTATGATAAAGTAATTATGCAAGCTGGAGGTATAGGCTATGGTAAAGCAAATCAGGCTTTAAAAGACACACCAAAAACAGGTGATAAAATAGTGATTTTAGGAGGCGAAAATTACCGAATTGGTATGGGAGGCGCAGCAGTATCATCGGCAGATACAGGAGCATTTGCTTCGGGTATCGAATTAAATGCGGTACAACGCTCTAATCCAGAAATGCAAAAACGAGCTGCAAATGCGGTACGTGGTATGGTAGAAAGTGATGATAATTTTATTGTATCCATACACGATCATGGTGCTGGAGGACATTTAAATTGTTTATCTGAATTAGTAGAAGATACAGGAGGTAAAATAGATTTAGATGCCCTACCTGTTGGCGATCCAACACTTTCTGATAAAGAAATAATTGGTAACGAATCTCAAGAACGTATGGGATTAGTGATTGCCGAAAAACATATTGAAACTTTAAATAAAATTGCAGATCGTGAGCGTTCGCCAATATACACCGTTGGCGATGTTACTGGAGACGACCGGTTTACATTTAAATCTAAAACCAAAGGCAATACGCCTATGGATTTGGCAATGGAAGATATGTTTGGGAGTTCTCCTAAAACCGTTATGACAGATAAAACGATAACCAGAAATTATAAAAACCCAAGATATAAAACCAAAAATCTACAAATTTATTTAGAGCAAGTATTGCAACTTGAGGCTGTGGCCTGTAAAGACTGGCTAACAAATAAAGTAGACCGTTGTGTGGGTGGTAAAGTGGCAAAACAGCAATGTGTTGGGCCTTTGCAAATACCGCTAAATAATGTTGGTGTTATGGCTCTAGATTTTAAAGGAAAAGAAGGTGTAGCGACTTCTATTGGGCATTCACCTATTTCTGGATTAATTAACCCAGTTGCGGGTAGTAGAAACTCAATTACAGAAGCATTAACCAACTTAGTTTGGGCACCATTAAAAGATGGTTTGCAAGCGGTGTCCTTATCGGCAAACTGGATGTGGCCATGTAAAAATGAGGGTGAAGATGCACGTTTGTATGAAGCTGTAGAGGCTATTTCTAAATTTTCAATAGATTTAGGAATTAACGTACCAACAGGAAAAGATTCGCTTTCTATGAAACAAAAATACCCTGATGGCGATGTAATTTCTCCTGGAACGGTAATTATTTCTGCTGGTGCACATTGTAATGATATTACTAAAGTTGTAGAGCCTGTTTTTAAACAAAACGATAACGCTGTATATTATATTAATATTTCTAAAGATGATTTTAAATTGGGCGGAAGTTCTTTCAATCAAGTATTAAATACCATTGGAAACGATGCGCCAAATGTAATAGATGCAGGTTACGTAAAAACTGTATTTAACACAATGCAATCTTTAATTGTTGGTAATCAAATTATTGCAGGGCATGATGTAGCCTCTGGTGGCTTAATAACCACACTTTTAGAGTTGTGTTTTGCTGATGTTGGTTTGGGTGCGGACTTAGATATTTCTAAGCTAAATGAAGAAGATTCTATAAAGGTGTTATTTGCCGAAAATGCTGGTTTAGTTTTTCAGGCAGATGCTGCTGTAGAAAATATACTATTAGAAAATAATATTGACTTCGTTAAAATAGGAGCAGTAAATGGTTCAGGACGTTTAAATATCAAAAACGGAGACGATACATTTACTTTTGATGTAGCTAAATTGCGAGATGTATGGTACAAAACATCGTACTTGTTAGATAAGAAGCAAACGGCTAATAATTTAGCCGAAGCTCGTTTTGAGAACTACAAAAAACAACCGCTGCAATATGTATTTCCTAAACATTTCACAGGAAAATTACCTGCCTTAGATGGTAATAAGCGTCCTAAAGCTGCTATACTTCGTGAAAAAGGATCTAATTCTGAACGAGAAATGGCAAATGCCATGTATTTAGCAGGTTTTGATGTGAAGGATGTACACATGACAGATTTAATTTCAGGTCGTGAAACACTAGAAGACATTCAGTTTTTAGGCGCCGTTGGTGGATTTTCTAATTCTGATGTTTTAGGCTCTGCAAAAGGTTGGGCTGGTGCCATTAAATACAACGAAAAAGCAAAAGCAGTTATAGATAACTTTTTTGCTAGAAAAGATACGTTATCGGTTGGTATTTGTAATGGATGTCAACTTTGGATGGAATTAGATCTCATCAATCCAGACCATGACGTTCATGGAAAAATGCAACATAACAATTCTCATAAACATGAAAGTGCCTTTACTTCGGTAAAAATACAAGAGAATAATTCGGTAATGCTATCAACGCTTGCTGGTACTACACTAGGTGTTTGGATTTCACATGGTGAAGGGAAATTTAGCTTACCTTACAGCGAAGACAAATATCATATTGTTGCTAAATATGGTTATGAAGGCTATCCACACAATCCAAACGGTTCTGATTTTAACACGGCTATGATGAGCGATAAAACTGGAAGACACTTGGTAACAATGCCTCATATTGAGCGCTCTACATTTCAATGGAATTGGGCTAATTATCCTGATGGTAGAAATGATGAAGTGTCGCCTTGGTTAGAAGCTTTTGTTAATGCGCGATTGTGGATTGAGAAGCAATAGATAAATAAGGAATAGTCTGAAAAACTACACTGTTTTATCATTAGTAAATAACTACCACACCAGTAGCTATCTTAAAAAAACAGGTATAAATATAGTTAAAATTTGCATAATTATCGATAAAGAGTAGTTTTTGTAAATAAATATGTATATTTGATATCCCATATTTACCAAGTTAGTATGAAATATTTATACAAAGTATTACTTCTTTTGGTTTGCTTTAGTTGGATATCTCTAAATAGTCAAAACCAAGATTCCAACCTAGATTCAAACGATAATAAGAGTAAAGCTGCTGAAGATATTTTGCCCGAAATATCAAAGGATTCTACGCAAGCAGAAATTTCAGCTCATGTAGAAGCTATGATCGATTGGATGACGAAAGAACATTACAAATCGAAATATGTTCAAATTTTAATTTATGCAGATAAAGGCATTTATCTTGCAAAAAAGAGTGGTAATAGCAAATATCTAGGTGATACCAGAGGTCTTGTAGGCAACACCATGCTTAGAGTAAAAGATACCGCTGCTGCTAAAAAAATATTCTTGAATGCTTTAGAAGAGGCACATGTAAATAACGATAGCGTAGCTATATTACAATCTACAGGAAATTTAGCAAACACATATTATTACACTTCTGGTTATAAATATAAAACTATAGAGAAATATCAAGAATGTATAAAAATTGCGGAAAAACTTAAGGATACCATGCGTTTGTTTATAATGCATCATAATTTATCTAGGCTTTATAACGAATCAAAACAACCTGAACTTAGTAAAAATGAGATACTACAAACTGGAAAGTATTTAAAATTAATAGGAGATAAACCTCATCACAGAGCTAGCCATTTACACAATAAAGGGCGTTTACATTTATTATTAAAACAACCAGATGAAGCTATTAGGTATTTTAAGCAAACCATAGCTATATGTAAAAGTACAGATTTTATTAACGCTCTTATAGAGGGTTATCAAGGTTATAAAGAAGCGCTTGAAATGAAAAAAGATTACAAGGGCATTTATGAGATAAATAAAAAGTTAGCAATTTATGAGAAAGATAAGCTTAAGGACGAAGCAAAAAATATAACTGATGCAGTTTCAGCAAAACTAAATGTAGAACGTTATAAAGATCAAATTAAAGCTAAAGAACTCGAAAAAGAATTATTAACCCAAAGAGCTGAACGTAAAGATTTACTTTTTACAAGTGCCGTATTATTTGGTTTTTTTCTTACTATAATATTATTTCTTATTTATTCTGCTTATAAGAAAAGACAAAAACTAATTAATGATTTACAAGTAAAAAATAAGCAATACTTAATTGCAAAAGAGGAGAGTGAACAACTTGCTAATTCAAAATCCAGATTTTTTGCTACAGTAAGTCATGAATTAAGAACACCTCTTTATGGTGTTATTGGTCTAAGCAGTATTTTAATGGAAAATGTAGAGCTTAAAAAACATGAAAAGGATTTAAAATCGCTCAAATTCTCGGCTAACTATTTACTTGCTTTGATAAACGATTTACTTCAAATGAATAAAATCGACAATAAAAGTTTTACAAAAGAAGAAGAAATTTTTAACTTAAGAGACCTTGTAGATACCATTGTATTTTCGTTTGAATATATAAGAATGCAACATAAAAATCGCATTGAAATTTTGGTTGATGATGATGTTCCTAAATACCTAAAGGGAAATTCGGTAATGCTCTCGCAAATACTAATGAATTTAATTGGTAATGCTTGTAAATTTACTGAGAATGGAAATATCGAAATTATAATAAAATTAAAAAGCCTTAATGATGAGAATGCACATATAGAAGTGGTTGTTAAGGATAATGGTCCAGGAATTGAAAAAAGTAAATTAGAAGGAATTTTTGATGAATTTACCCAAATCAATTCTTCAAACAAAATATATCAAGGTACAGGATTAGGGCTTCCCATAGTTAAAAAATTATTAAACCAAGCTGGAAGTACAATAACTCTAGAAAGTACACTAGGGGCGGGGAGTACTTTTAAGTTTGATTTAAAACTCACCGTCGCTTCAAAACAAGAGGAAGATGTATCATCAAGTATCAAGGATACATCTCAATTAGCCAATAAGCATATTCTTGTTGTTGAAGATAACCGCATTAACCAAATAGTTACTAAGAAAATACTAAAAATATCAGATGTAGATTGCGATATAGCTGAGAATGGAGAAGAGGCTGTTGCTATGGCTAAAGCAAACACGTACGACATTATTCTTATGGATATTAATATGCCAGTAAAAAGTGGAATTGAAGCATCAAAAGAGATTAGAACTTTTAATGACGATATTCCTATAATTGCTCTTACTGCTGTGGAAATTGAGGAGCAAAAGTATCAAATTTTTGAATCTGGCATGAACGATATTATTGTAAAACCATATGATATCGATTTATTTAAACAAACCATATTGGAAAACTTATTTAAAGACAAGCGTAAGAAATTAAAAAAATTAGGCTAAACTTAATATTCTAAATATTAGTGTTTTAATATTTTTTTGCAGCAATCTATTAGTCTAAAACAATTATATCTAATTTATTTTTATCAAATATGTAGCTTAAGATTACTTATATACTTTAAACCTATAAGTAGCTGCATATTATTGAATTGTTAAAAAAAACTAGGTGTTTGTAATAATAAACGCCTTTTTTTATGACTTATTTGAAAATCTTATTTATTTTCATACTTTGCAATACTGCTTATAAAAGATTTCCCTATGAAAGAGATTACAAGACTTTTTGACTTTCCATATTACCAATTAAAACATAAACCTAACGATGCTGCTTTGGTAACAAAGTACAATGGTAAATGGGTTAAAACCTCTACGCAAGAATATCTTGATAAGGCTAATGCCGTAAGTAGAGCGTTATTAAAATTAGGCGTTAAAAAGAATGACAAAATTGCTGTAATTTCAACCAATAATAGAACGGAATGGAATATTGTAGACATTGGTATATTGCAAGTTGGCGCTCAAAATATTCCAATTTATCCTACCATTTGTGCTGAAGATTATGAATATGTCATCAATCATAGCGAATCAATTTACTGTTTTGTATCAGATGTAGAAGTACTAGAAAAAGTAAACAAAATAAAACAACACACCAATATAAAAGAGATTTATACTTTTGATCATATTGAAGGGTATAAGCACTACTCAGAGTTATTTGAGCTAGGTAAAGACACTAGTAACCAAGAAGCAGTAGAAGCAAGAAAAGAAGCAGTTGAGCCGAACGACCTAGCTACTATTATTTATACATCAGGAACCACCGGAAAACCAAAGGGCGTTATGCTGTCGCATTGGAATATTACAAGCAATGTGTTAGATAGTTCGCCTAGAGTTCCACTCAAAGAAGATGGAGAAACAAGAATTTTAAGTTTTTTACCAATATGTCACATTTTTGAGCGCGTACTTATTTACGTTTACCAATATGCTGGTACTTCAATTTATTATGCCGAGGGCCTTGATAAAATTGGGGACAATGCCAAGGAAATTAATCCTGATATGATGAGCGTAGTGCCTCGCCTTTTAGAAAAGGTATATGACAAAATTATGGATAAAGCGCAAGATCTATCTGGTTTAAAAAAGGCACTTTTTTTCTGGGCAGTTGGTTTGGGCGAGCAATGGGAACCTTATGGTAAAAATGGTGCTTGGTATGAATTTAAACTTAAAATTGCCAATGCGCTTATTTTTAGTAAATGGCGCGCCGCATTAGGAGGTAATTTAGGCACTATGGTTTCAGGTAGTGCTGCATTACAGCCTAGGTTAGCTCGAATTTTTGGAGCTGCTAAAATGCAAGTTATGGAAGGTTATGGGTTAACAGAAACATCACCTGTTGTATCTGTTGGCAAATATGCAAATAATATGTATAAGGTGGGTACTGTTGGTATACCTATTGCCAATGTTGAGGTTAAAATTGCAGAAGATGGAGAATTGCTAATAAAAGGGCCTAACGTAATGTTGGGGTATTTTAAAGATCCTGAAAAAACTGCAAGTGTGATGACGGGAGATTACTTTCACACAGGTGATAAGGGCGAAATTGATGCAGATGGGTTTTTAAAAATCACAGGTCGTAAAAAAGAAATGTTTAAAACCTCTGGCGGTAAATATATTATTCCAACCTTACTAGAAAATCAACTAAAACAATCTCGCTTTATTGAGCAAGTAATGGTTATAGGTGAAGGCGAAAAAATGCCAGCAGCATTAATTCAGCCAAATTTCGATTTTCTATATGAATGGATAGAGCGCAAAAAGCATAATATTGAGAATACTATGGATGCTATGGCAAGCTCTGAAATAGTGCAACAACGCATTCAAAAAGAAGTAGATACGTGCAATAAAAAATTTGGAAAATGGGAACAAATTAAAAAATTTGAAATTACACCTCAAATTTGGTCTATTGATGATGGGCACCTTACGCCTACAATGAAAATGAAACGTGATGTGATAAAAAACATGTATACAGTATTAGTAGAAAGAATTTATCGTCCTTAATAATACGTCATATCCAAATCACAATTATTGCAATCTATATACAGTTAACTTAATGTAATTTAGCGAGTTATAATTTTTTTAGTATATTTAATTACAACCAATTAAAACTAAAAAAATGAAAACAAAAAATTTCTTAATTTCTGGAATTGTTGCAAGTATTGTAGATTTTCTTTTAGGATGGCTTTTCTATGGCATCATTTTTAAAGATACATTTCCTCAACCTGAAGAAAGTGCAAATACAATGTTATTTATATTTTTGGGCTGTTTAAGCTTTAGTTTGTTTGTTGCTTATATTTTTACAAAGTGGGCACAAATAACTACTGCAGCTACAGGAGCTAAAGCTGGAATTATCATAGGAATATTTATAGGGCTATTTAGCAATTTTTTTAGATTAGCCATGGATACCACTTTTTCTTATAAACTATTCGCGATAGATGTTGCAATTTCTATTGTAATGACTATGATAATAGGTGCAGTTATAGGGGTAATTAACGGTAAATTAGATTAGCAAAATAGTATAAAAACACAAAAAATCACTCTTTTTTAAAGGGTGATTTTTTTATGTAATGTCTTTAAACAATTTTCAATTTATTATGCATGCATAATAAAATTTTATTATATTTGATAATTCTAATGCTCAAGAATGAAAGACAAAACTATAGATTACGTGTTACGAACTACTTGGTTAACAGTAAATAAAATGTATAACGAAGAAGCTTCAAAATTCGAGACTACTATGGCTACGGGGTTTACTCTCTTAAGTATAGATCCAGAAAACGGCACGCCATCTACAGCACTTGGGCCAAAAATGGGTATGGAAGCAACTAGTTTATCACGTATTCTAAAAACAATGGAAAACCGAGGATTAATTGAACGCCATCCCAACCCTAAAGATGGTAGAGGTGTTCTTATTTATTTAACAGACTTTGGTAAAGAAAAACGAGAGCTTTCTAAAGAAAAAGTGTTAACATTTAATGAGACTATTAGAAAACACATTCCAGAAGAAAAAATGAATCATTTCTATGAAGTTGCTGAAACCATCAACGACATGGTATGCAATAAAAAAATATATAACAACAAATAAAACTACCTAAATAAGAATGAGTAAACGCATTATAAAGAAAGTAGCCGTAATTGGTTCTGGTATCATGGGAAGCGGTATAGCTTGCCATTTTGCTAATATAGGAGTTGAAGTCTTATTATTGGATATTGTTCCAAGAGAATTAACTGATATAGAAAAAGCCAAGGGCCTCACTTTAGAAGATAAAGTAGTTAGAAATCGTTTGGTAAATGATGCGCTTAAGGCATCTTTAAAATCTAAACCTTCACCTATTTATCATCAAAAATTTGCAAATAGAATTTCTACAGGAAATTTAGAAGATGATATCGCAAAAGTAAAAGACGTTGATTGGATTATTGAAGTAGTTGTAGAGCGCTTAGATATTAAAAAACAGGTGTTTGAAACCTTAGAAAAACATAGAACTCCTGGAACATTAATTACTAGTAACACTTCTGGGATTCCTATCCAATTTATGAGTGAAGGTAGAAGCGAAGATTTCCAAAAACATTTTTGTGGCACTCATTTTTTTAATCCACCAAGATATTTAAAGCTTTTTGAAATTATTCCTGGTCCAAAAACTGACGCTTCGGTTTTAGAATTTTTAAATGGCTATGGCGAACAGTATTTAGGTAAAACTTCGGTTGTAGCAAAAGACACTCCTGCTTTTATTGGAAACCGCATTGGCATTTTTAGCATTATGAGTTTATTTCATACGGTTAAAGAAATGGATTTAACCGTAGAAGAGGTAGATAAATTAACTGGTCCTGTTATTGGAAGACCAAAATCTGCAACATTTAGAACTGTAGATGTAGTAGGTTTAGATACTTTAGTGCATGTAGCAAATGGTATTGCCCAAAATTGTAAAGACGATGAACGTTTAGAATTATTTAAACTCCCCGATTTTATATCAACTATGGTTGATAATAAATGGTTGGGTAGTAAAACAGGGCAAGGGTTTTACAAAAAAGTGAAAGGTGAAGGCGGTAAAAGCGAAATACAATCTTTAGATTTAAATACCTTAGAATACAGAGCTAAAAAAAGCGCAAAATTTGCGACGTTAGAACTTACAAAATCAATCGATAAAGTTGTAGACAGATTTAAGGTTTTAATTTCTGGAAAAGATAAAGCTGGAGCATTTTACAGAAAATCGTTTGCGCAATTATTTGCTTACGTTACTTATAGAATACCAGAAGTTTCAGATGAATTATACAAGATAGATGATGCAATGAAAGCTGGTTTTGGTTGGGAACATGGGCCTTTCCAAATTTGGGACGCCATTGGTGTAGAAAAAGGCTTAGAGTTAATTAAAGCCGAAGGTTTAGAGGCTGCATCTTGGGTTTCAGAAATGTTGACTTCTGGCAGTACATCATTTTATTCAGTTAAAAATGGTGCGACATATTATTATGATATTCCAGCAAAAACACAAACAAAAATTCCTGGACAAGATGCATTTATCATTTTAGATAATATTAGAACATCAAACGAAGTTTTTAAAAACTCAGGTGTTGTTATTGAAGATTTAGGTGATGGTATTTTAAATTGTGAATTTCAATCTAAAATGAATACCATTGGAGGCGATGTTTTAACAGGATTAAACAAAGCTGTTGATATTGCTGAAAAAGATTTTGATGGGTTGGTTATTGGAAATCAAGGCGCAAATTTCTCAGTTGGTGCCAATATCGGTATGATTTTTATGATGGCCGTAGAGCAAGAATATGAGGAGTTAAATGGTGCTATCAAGTATTTTCAAGATACCATGATGCGCATGCGATACTCTTCAATTCCAACGGTTTCTGCACCTCACGGTATGTCGTTAGGTGGTGCCTGCGAATTATCAATGCATGCAGATAAGGTTGTGGCTGCCGCCGAAACCTATATTGGTTTAGTTGAATTTGGTGTCGGCGTAATTCCAGGTGGTGCTGGTTCTAAAGAAATGGCACTTAGAGCTTCAGATACGTTTAGAAAAGGCGATGTAGAATTAAACGTTTTACAAGAGTATTTCTTAACTATCGGAATGGCAAAAGTATCTACATCTGCTTATGAAGCGTTCGATTTAGGCATCCTTCAAAAGGGAAAAGATACCGTAGTAGTGAATAGAGACAGACAAATTGCAACCGCTAAAGCACATGCAAAACTTATGGCAGATGCTGGTTACACACAACCTGTAAAACGTAAAGACGTTAAGGTTCTAGGCAAACAAGCCTTAGGGATGTTTTTAGTAGGCACGGATGCTATGCAAGCCAGTAACTACATAAGTGAACACGATCATAAAATAGCCAATAAGTTAGCTTATGTTATGGCAGGCGGTGATTTATCTGAGCCAACCTTAGTAACAGAGCAATACTTACTGGATTTAGAGCGAGAAGCATTTTTAAGTTTGTGTACTGAACGTAAAACATTAGAACGTATTCAGCATATGCTAAAAACGGGTAAACCATTACGTAATTAAAGTAAAGACTTTTTTAACGGCCTTAAAGGGCAGGAAAATCAAACATTTAAAATGTTTAGGTATAATAAAGACTAATTAAAAATACCCCGAGTAAGTTTCTCTTCTTTATGGAGAGTTAAAGGGGGCATATTATGAAACAAGCATATATAGTTAAAGCATATAGAACCGCAGTTGGTAAAGCTCCAAAAGGCGTGTTTAGATTTAAAAGAACTGATGAGTTAGCTGCCGAAACCATTCAGCACATGATGAAAACGTTGCCGCAGCTAGATAAAAAACGCATAGACGATGTAATTGTTGGTAATGCAATGCCAGAGGGTGCTCAAGGTTTAAATATGGCACGTTTAATTTCTTTAATGGGATTAGATATTGTTGATGTACCTGGAGTTACTGTTAACCGTTTTTGCTCTTCTGGTATTGAAACTATTGGAATTGCTACTGCAAAAATACAAGCAGGTATGGCAGATTGTATTATAGCGGGTGGTGCAGAAAGTATGAGTGCTGTACCAATGACAGGGTATAAAACAGATCTCAACTACGATTTGGCAAAGTCTGGTAGAGAAGACTATTACTGGGGTATGGGAAATACTGCAGAAGCTGTTGCCAACGAATTTAAAGTGTCCAGAGAAGACCAAGATGCGTTTGCTTACAACTCTCATATGAAAGCGTTAAAAGCCCAAGCTGAAAATAGATTTCAAGATCAAATTGTACCTATTGCTGTAGCACAAACATATGTGGATGAGAATGGTAAAAAGGCCACAAAATCTTATACAGTTACTAAAGATGAAGGTCCTAGAAAAGGTACAAATTTACAAGCCTTAGCAAAACTACGACCTGTATTTGCTCAAGGTGGTAGTGTAACTGCTGGTAACTCGTCGCAAATGAGTGATGGTGCTGCATTTGTTATGGTAATGAGCGAAGCCATGGTGAAGGAATTAAATTTAGAACCTATTGCAAGACTCGTTAATTATGCTGCTGCAGGAGTAGAGCCTAGAATTATGGGCATTGGTCCTGTAAAAGCCATTCCTAAAGCATTGAAACAAGCTGGATTAAAACAAAGTGACTTAGATTTGATTGAGTTGAATGAAGCTTTCGCATCCCAATCTTTAGCAGTTATAAGAGAATTAGGGCTAAACTCTGATATTGTAAATGTAAATGGAGGCGCTATCGCTTTAGGGCATCCACTGGGTTGTACAGGTGCAAAACTTTCAGTGCAGTTGTTTGATGAAATGCGTAAGCGAGATATGAAAGGCAAATACGGTGCAGTTACTATGTGTGTTGGAACCGGACAAGGCGCATGTGGTATTTTTGAATTTTTAAACTAACAAAGACATTAAAAGATAAACAAATGGAAACAATAGAAAAAGATATATTACGCGGTGGCCAATTTCTAGTAAGAGATACAGATTGCGAAGATATATTTACTCCAGAAGATTTCAATGAAGATCAGCTGATGATGAAAGAGGCTGTTACTGAATTTGTAGACAGAGAAATTTGGTCTAAAAAAGCACAATTTGAACAAAAAGATTACGCATTAACAGAGTCGTGTATGCGTCAAGCAGGAGAACTTGGATTTTTAAGTGTTGCTGTACCAGACGAATATGGAGGTATGGGCATGGGCTTTGTAGATACGTGTTTGGTATGCGATTATATTTCTGGAGCTACAGGCTCTTTTAGTACTGCTTTTGGTGCACACACAGGTATTGGTACGATGCCAATTACATTATATGGTAATGAAGCCCAGAAACAAAAATATGTACCTAAGTTAGCTTCTGGCGAATGGTTTGGTGCGTATTGCTTAACTGAACCTACAGCTGGTAGTGATGCGAATTCTGGTCGCACAAAAGCGGTATTGTCAGATGATGGGAAAACTTATAAAATTACAGGACAGAAAATGTGGATTTCAAACGCAGGTTTTTGTAGTGTAATGATTGTTTTTGCACGTATAGAAGACGATAAAAACATTACAGGGTTTATTGTAGAATACGATGCAGCAAACCCTAACGGTATTACAATGGGTGAAGAAGAGCATAAATTAGGTATTCGTGCGTCCTCAACACGTCAAGTATTTTTTAACGAAACCGTAGTGCCAGTAGAAAATATGTTGTCTACAAGAGGTAACGGTTTTAAAATAGCGATGAATGCATTAAATGTTGGTAGAATAAAGCTAGCAGCAGCGTGTTTAGATGCGCAAAGACGTACCATTACAGAATCTGTAAAATATGCCAATGAGCGTGTTCAGTTTAAAACGCCTATATCTAGCTTTGGTGCTATTCGTCAAAAAATTGCTGAAATGGCAACCAATTGTTGGGTAGGAGAAGCAGCAACATATCGTGCAGCAAAAAATATTGAAGACCGTATTGAACTTAGAAAAAATAACGGTAAAGATACCCACCAAGAGGCTGAATTAAAAGGTGTAGAGGAGTATGCAATTGAATGTTCTATTCTAAAAGTTGCAGTATCAGAATTTGTGCAAAATTGTACCGACGAAGGCATCCAAATTTTTGGAGGTATGGGCTTTTCAGAAGAAACACCAATTGAATCTGCTTGGAGAGATGCGCGTATCTCAAGAATTTACGAAGGTACCAACGAAATTAATAGAATGTTAAGTATTGGTATGCTCATTAAAAAAGCGATGAAAGGTCATGTAAATGTTTTAGAACCTGCAATGGCTGTAAAGGAAGAATTAATGGGAATTCCATCTTTTGATGTTCCTGATTATTCTGAGTTGTTTTCAGAAGAAAAAAACATCATCAAAAATCTTAAGAAGTTGTTTTTAATGGTAGCTGGTGCTGCGCTTCAAAAGTATGGTGAAAAAATTGAGCAACAACAGCAATTAATGCTTGCAGCTTCTGATATTTTAATTCAGGTATATTTAGCTGAATCTGCTATTCTTCGTGCTGAAAAAATGGCAAAGAAAGAAGGAGAAGACAACGTAAAAGAGCAAATAGCCATGGCTAAATTAAATTTATTCCACGCTATTGATGTTATAGAAACTGCTGGAAAACACTCCATTATTTCATTCTCTGAAGGTGACGAACAAAAAATGATGTTGGTAGGTTTAAAGCGTTATATAAAATATGTAAACATGCCGAATATTATAGAATTGAGAAATATAATTGCTGATGACGTAATAAAGAAAAATAAATATAGTTTTTAGTTTAAAATGCTAAAAATTTCGTGTGACTAATTCAAATGTTAAAGGCGTCTCAAATTCAGTTTTGAGGCGTTTTTTTATTACTTTAGTTAAAAATAAATGATATGAAAAAATTTCTGTACATCGCTTTATTGTTATGTTTTAGTCTAAGCTTTAGTCAAACTCAAACGGATATTTACGATATTGTAGAAAACGTTTCTGCAAAACGCATTCAGAATGATATTCAAACTCTGGTAGATTTTGGTACAAGAAATACCTTTAGTGACACCATTTCTGAAACCCGAGGCATAGGCGCTGCACGACGATGGATAAAAAAAGAATTTGAATTAATTTCAAAAGCATGTAATAACTGTATTGACGTTTTTTATCAAAAGGATTTTGTGACTAAAAAGGGTAACAATCGTGTGCCTCATGATGCTTGGGTGGTAAATGTTGTAGCTGTTCAAAAAGGCACTAAATACCCAAACCGTTATGTAATTATGAGTGGTGATATAGATTCTAGAGCAAGTGATACCATGGATTTTACAACTGATGCTCCAGGAGCAAACGATAATGCATCAGGAATGGCTGGTACTATTGAAGCGGCCAGAGTACTTTCAAAATACAAATTTGAAAATAGCATTGTTTACGTGGGATTATCAGGTGAAGAACAAGGCTTGTTTGGTGGGGCAGGATTAGCAAAATATGCAAAAGATAATGCTTGGGATATTATTGGTGTTCTAAATAATGATATGATAGGCAACATTACAGGTGTTGATGGCGTGATAGATAACCGTACGTTTAGAATTTTTTCAGAACCTGTACCTGCTAATGAAACAGACCGCCAAAGAAAACTAAGACGTTTTTACGGTGGTGAAGTAGACGGTATTTCAAGGCAACTAGCGCGTTACATTCATAAAACAACTAAAACCTATATGCCAGAAATGAATCCTATGATGGTGTACAGGTTAGATAGATTTGGACGTGGCGGTCACCATCGCCCATTTAATGATTTAGGATTTCCTGGAATTCGTATTATGGAGGCACATGAAAATTACACACAGCAACACCAAGATATTAGAGAAGAAAACGGCATAGAATATGGCGATGTTATAGCACACGTAAATTTTGGCTACGCTAAAAAGCTTACAGCTGTAAACGCCATAAATTTAGCTAGTTTAGCATGGGCGCCACCAACACCAAAAGAGGTTGCTATTGGTGGTGTGGTTGAAGCTTCTGCTAAATTTAAATGGGACAAAGTAGACGGAGCTACAGGCTATAAAATTTACTGGCGCGATACCACGTCGCCTACTTGGGATCATAGCCGATACGTTGGTAACGTTACAGAGTTTACTTTAGATGGTATTGTTATTGATAATTATTTCTTCGGAATTGCTGCCATTGGAGAAAATGGCTTTGAAAGTCCTGTGGTGTTTCCTAATAAAGTAATGCGTTAAATGTTTTATAAAATGAATATTCTAAAATTATATCTATCAGGGCTACTATTGTTTTTATCTTTTTTTAGTCATGCTCAAGGTATTTTAGATGGAAAAAATAATTTTACAAGGCAAGACACCCTTCGTGGTAGTATAACTCCAGAGCGCGCTTGGTGGGATTTAACGTATTATCATTTAGACATTAAAGTTGAACCTGAAAATAAATTCATTTCAGGAAAAAATAGAATTCAATATAAAGTATTGCAATCTGATTCTATAATGCAGATTGATTTACAATCGCCTATGACACTTTTAAAAGTGATTCACAATGGAGAAGAATTAAAGGTTGACCATGATGGTAATGCGCATTTCATTCATTTAAAAAAACAACAAGATGTTGGTGAAATTGAAACTATTGATGTGTATTATGAAGGACATCCAAAAGAGGCCATTAGAGCGCCTTGGGATGGCGGTATTTCTTGGAAGCGAGATAAAAATGGTAAGCATTTTATCGCATCATCATGTCAAGGTTTGGGCGCAAGTGTTTGGTGGCCTTGTAAAGACCACATGTATGATGAGGTAGATAGTATGAAAATAAGTGTAAATGTGCCCAATAAATTGATAAATGTATCAAACGGAAGGTTACGACTTGTAGAGCGTATTGGTGATACCAAGACCTACCATTGGGTAGTTAAAAACCCAATAAATAATTATGGTGTGAACATTAATATAGGCGATTATGTAAACTTTTCAGAAGTGTATGATGGAATGGCTGGCAACTTAGACATGGATTATTATGTGCTAAGTTACAACCTAGAAAAAGCCAAAGCACAGTTTAAGCAAGCACCAATGATGATGGCTGCTTTTGAGCATTGGTTTGGGCAATATCCATTTTATGCCGATAGTTTTAAATTAGTAGAAACGCCATATTTGGGA
Source organism: uncultured Flavobacteriaceae bacterium (assembly GCA_937923515.1). Lineage (GTDB taxonomy): Bacteria > Bacteroidota > Bacteroidia > Flavobacteriales > Flavobacteriaceae > Jejuia. Next base: position 9,654 of record CALDUF010000064.1, on the reverse strand, counting down.
ATGGAACACCAAAGCTCAGTAACCTATGGTAATAAATTTATGAATGGGTATTTAGGTAGAGATTTATCTGATACCGGTTGGGGTTTAAAATTTGATTTTATTTTAGTGCATGAGTCTGGGCATGAGTGGTTTGCTAATAATATTACAAATAAGGATGTTGCCGATATGTGGATTCATGAAAGCTTTACAGCATATTCTGAAAACTTGTATTTAGACTATCACTTTGGAAAACAAGCTTCGGCCGAATATGTAATTGGAACTAGAGCGCTTATTGCTAACAAAACACCAATTATAAGTACTTATGGTGTAAATACTGCCAGTGAGGGTACAGATAAATATTATAAGGGTGCTAACATGCTGCATACGTTACGCCAATGGGTAGATAATGATGAAAAATGGCGACAACTGTTACGCGGTTTGAATACGGAATTTTACCACCAAACGGTGACTACACAACAGGTTGAAACCTATATGAGCGATACGTTAGAAAAGGATTTAACCGCATTTTTTAATCAATATTTAAGAAGTACAAAAATTCCAACTTTGGAGTATACGTTAGAAAACAAGACGCTTAAATACAGATACACTCATATTGTTGAAGGTTTTGATATGCCAGTTCAAGTGACATTGAATGAAAAGGCGCAATGGCTGTTTCCAAATATAGAATGGCAAACGTTGAAGACTGATTCTAAAATTAAGTTTTTTGAAGTGGATGCCGATTTTTATATCTATTCTAAGCAACTATAGTTAAGGCTTAAGTTTTAGAACTATTAGTTTTTTAAAGTAGTGTAACGCAAACCACAATTGATACATGATAAAGAGCAGTGTTTTTGAAGTTGGATTACTAGACCAATACCATATTTATATTCCCGAACACGTAATGCAGCCATTTATTGATAAGCAAGTAAAGCGCTTGTTGGTAAAAGCCTCGTACAATAAAAAGGCAATGCATTTTTATGCTGCTTTTGTGAAGGATAAAAACACCGATGATTTCCGCATTATGTTTGGCAAGCGCTTGCAAAAACAGCTTGGTGTATTACAAAATGATTATTTTAAAGTACAGCTTTTTGAAGATAATTCTAAATATGGTGTGGACGTACCAGAAGAATTAGATGCTGTTTTTAAAAGTGATGTTGAAGCTTTTACTGTATTTAAAAATTTAACGGCAGGAAAAAAACGCAGTATTATTTACGCAATTTCTAGATTTAAAAATAGCCAAACTAGAATTGATAAGAGTTTAATTATGTGTGATAATTTAAAAAGAGGGCATTTAGACCCTTACACTATTTTAAAACCAAAGCATTAAATACGCTAACTTTAGTTTTATTTTTTTCGCTCTAATAATGCCATGTAAAATCCGTCGAAACCATGTACATGCGCTAACACTTTTTTGTCTTTTATAAGCTCAAAATTTGCTCCAGCTTCTGATTTTAAAAATGCCGAAACTTGGTGTTGGTTTTCAGATGGTAATACAGAACAGGTGGCGTAAACTAATTTTCCTTCTGGTTTTACCATTTTAGAGTATTGTTGTAAAACATCTTGCTGTACACCTCTAATTCTATCTAAAAATTCAGGTTCTAGTTTCCACTTAGCATCAGGGTTTCTGCGCAACACGCCTAGTCCAGAACATGGTGCATCTATTAAAACACGGTCGGCTTTATTATGTAGTTTTTTTATGGGTTTTGTAGAGTCTATTACTTTTAGATCTACATTATGTACACCATTACGTTTTGCTCTTACTTTTAGTTTTTTTAGCTTGCTTTCGTAAATATCCATGGCTATAATTTGCCCTTTATTGTCCATTAAAGATGCAATGTGTAATGTTTTACCTCCCGCACCTGCGCAGGCATCTACGGTTTTCATTCCAGGTTTTACATCTAAAAATTCTGCAACAAGTTGCGATGAGGCATCTTGTACCTCAAAATAGCCTTTTTTAAAAGCATCGGTTACAAATACGTTGGCACGTTCTGTAAGTTTTAAGGCTGATGGATAGCCTTTTATAAATTCGGTTTCAATATTGTTTTGGTCAAACAGGATGCTCTGCAGCTTATCCTTTGTAATTTTTAAGTTATTTACTCTTAAAATAACATCGGCTTGCTGATTTTGCATTGCAATTTCTTTGCTCCATTTGGCTTCGCCCAACTCTTCTAAACCCACGGCATCTATCCAATCTGGTATAGATTCTCTTAGTTTTCTAACTTTTGAAAGCTCATCAAAACGGCCTTTTATTTTTCGCGTTGGTGTGCTTTCAAAGTATTTCCAATCGGGTAATTTAATACCTTTTAAGGTGGCCCAAACGGCAAACATGCGCCATAGGTTATCACGATCAAAGGGTGCTTTTACTTCGGCAATTTCGGCGTATAGGCGTTTCCAACGTACAATGTCGTATGTGGTTTCGGCTACGAAACCTCTATCGCGCGAGCCCCAACGTTTATCGCGCTTTAAAAGTTGCTGAATTACTTTATCGGCGTATTTTTCTTCGTTGAAGATTTGTGTTAATCCGTCTATTACGGCGAAGCAAAGGTTTCTATGTAAACGCATTTTTTTGTACTGAGTGTTCAGGAATTAAATCGTAATTTTTACGGTATATTAAATACTGAACAGATTAAATATTAAGGCTGCAAAGGTACGTTTTAATTGTTTACATACGCATGTTTTATGGGTTTAGACTGTTGTGGTTTTTACGTTTGTTTGTAATAGTTTGTTGGTGGGTTTTACTTTTGGTTTTGTAGCGTGCTTTAGCGGGTAGGCGCGTTAAGGATTGCAGCGGCATCCTTTTGCTTACAATCTATGTTTACCAAAACTTTAAAGGATGCTAATAGTTAAAAATAGACTATTGTATTTACATGTATAACTAAAAGCAAAAGATATAGCGGAAAGCCTGACCCGATAGGGGAACGCCAAAAAGAATATTTTAAATTTAATTGATTTTGATTAAACCTTTAAATATTTTGAAGGTCTAACACCAAACTACCTACTTTATGAAATTATATTATTTACAATTATTGTGCTTGTTTATTGTGGTTTTAGGTTGTGATACCGATACTGTTATTGTTGATGACGACGATGTGAACCAGACGAGCAAACCCAACATTTTATTGATTATTGCGGATGACATGGGGCTTGATGCTACACCTGGTTACAGCATTGCAGGTACAAAGCCTAGTATGCCTACTCTAGACGGGTTGATGGCAAATGGCGTGAAATTTACCAATGTATGGTCTTCGCCTTTGTGTTCGCCTACCAGAGCTGGTATTATTACTGGCAAATATGGTTTTAGAACTGGTGTTACTAATGTTGGGCAAACGCTGCCCACGAGCGAGCAGTCTATACATGGTTATTTAGATGTTATAAATTCGGGATACAGTCATGCCGTTATTGGTAAGTGGCATTTGTCTAACCGAGATGTGAACCACCCGAATAGTATTGGTGTTAATGAATATGCGGGTGTGTTAGGTGGGGGTGTGCCTTCGTATTTTAGTTGGGATTTGGTTGCCAACAGGCAAACTACTAATAGTACAACATATACTACTACTAAATTTACAGATTTAGCTATTGATTGGATAGAAAACCAAGATACGCCGTGGTTTTTATGGCTTGCTTATAATGCGCCACATACGCCGTTTCATTTACCACCCAACGCCTTACATAGCCAAGGGCCTTTGGCCAGTGATGAAGCGAGTATTGCTGCAAACCCGCTACCGTATTATTTAGCGATGATTGAGGCTATGGATACTGAAATTGGTAGATTACTAGATGCAATGCCACAGGAAGAAAGAGATAATACAGTTATTATTTTTGTGGGTGATAATGGTACGCCAAACCAAGTGGTACAGACGTATAGAAGCCGACGTGCTAAAAACAGTCTTTACCAAGGTGGTATAAATGTGCCTATGGTTGTTTCTGGTAAAAATGTAACGCGTATGGGTGCCGAAGAAGATGCGCTATTGGGTACAACCGATTTATTTGCTACTGTTGCAGGAATGGCCGGTGCTAACATTACAGAGATACACGATAGTAAAAATTTTGCACCCATGTTTACAAATGCAAATGTAAGTGTTAGAGATTTTGTGTATTCTGAAATTGGAGACGATGCCAATAGCACAGATTTTGCCATACGAGATGCAACGTACAAATACATTTCGTTTTCTAATGGTAATGAGGCGTTTTATAATGTGTTGGATGATCCTTTAGAGACTACCAATTTGTTAAATGCAAACCAATTGCCTTTATCTAATGCTGCTGCTACGGCAAAACAAAATATTGAAGCCGCACTTATAAACATAAAACAGTAATTTTAAAACCCTAAGACTATGAGACCACCTAAATTTTCGGTACGATATGCACTATTACCATTTTTAATTATACTGGCGTGTTCTACTAATGAGGATACAAGCGTCACAGATGACGACATGCCGAATGCTGTTGCTTACGATATTTCTAACATATTATCTAAGTTTGATGGCACGGGCTTATCATACGCTGTGAATGGCACCACTGTGACATTTACTACTGCCGATTTACCGAATCATAAAAGTCCGTATTGGCCAGTTGATAATCCGCTATATGAAGCCTATAACGGTACGAATAGTGATTGGCGCCAAAACCCAAACGAAATAGCTGCACAAAATATAGTATTTACTATAAGTTTAAATCCTGAAGAAGCTACAAATAAGGAAGCTACGCCTATGGGACCCATAGGAATATCTAGAAATGGTGTGGTGTTTTTTAACCAGTATGCTGCAGGCGGTTCGCCTTTAACTAATGAAATTAATTCGTTCGACCAGTATTTAGGGCATCCAACGGGCAGAGACCAATACCATTATCATATTGAACCAACATACCTTACGGAGCAGTTTGGCGAAGATGCTTTTTTAGGGCTTTTAGCCGATGGATTTCCTGTATATGGCCCTATGGAAAACGGTAACATTATTACCAACGATGATTTAGATATGTATCATGGACACGTAGGTGCAACTGCCGATTTTCCTGATGGTATTTATCATTATCATATTACTAATGAAGACCCTTATTTAAATGGAAACGGGTTTTTTGGTACACCAGGAAATATTTCGCGGTAATTGAGGCGTTACCTGTTACATATTATCACTATAAACTTGCTGTTAATTGGCTGTAATACTGCTACCAAAACATTAGTAATAGAGTCTACAGATGCAAATTTAGCTTTACAAAACGGTGTTTTATTTTATAATGAAATGCCTTTTACTGGTGTTTTAGAAACGTACAATGATACCGTAGTTTTAATAGCTACCATTACATATGTAGCTGGAAAAAAACATGGTAGGGAAACCCAATGGTATGGTAACGGCGATTTATTATTAGAGCGTTTTTATGCCAATGGTTTTAAAATAGGCATTCACAAATCTTGGTGGCCTTCTGGAGATTTAAAGTTTGAATACCATTTTAATAACAAAGGTGAGTTTGATGGTGTGGTTAAAGAATGGTATAAATCTGGACAATTATTTAGAGACTTTAATTATAACTCTGGAAAAGAAGTAGGGCATCAGCGTATGTGGAAAACCGATGGTACACTAAAGGCAAATTATAAAGTAGTGGGTGGTGAGCGCTACGGTGTAATAGGATTAAAAAAATGTTACACAGTAACGGTTGGTAAAGATGAAATTTAGTAAAATTAGTAGTACTGAAACTGCAAAAGCCATAAGTATCATGAGGGTGAACCGTTTATTAATCTTTTTAATTCTTATATTTTTAGTTTCATGTAAAAATGAAAAAAAAGACAAATCTGTGTCTGGTTTGCCCTATTTTAATACTGCAGATTTTACACCAGAATGGGATACACCACAGCACAAAATACCTGAGTTTTTATTTACAAATCAGGATGGAGAAACCGTTACTAACAAAACGTTTGAGGGTAAAATTTATATAGCAGATTTCTTTTTTACAAGTTGCCCTGGTATTTGCCCAAAGCTTACTAAAAATATGGGTGTAATTCAAGAAACTTATAAAAATGATAAGGATATTATGTTGCTATCGCACACCGTAATGCCTTGGCGAGATTCTGTACCATTATTAAAACAATATGCTGAAAAACATCATGTAAACACCAAGAAATGGCATTTGGTTACTGGTGATAAAAACGATTTATACGCCATTGCCAGAACAGGGTATTTTGCAGATGAAGATTTTACTAAAACCCAAGATGATAGCAATTTTATACATACTGAAAATTTTATCTTGGTAGATCAACAGGGGTATATTCGAGGTGTTTACAATGGTACTTTAGAGATTGATGTAGAACGTTTAAAACGACATATAACGTTATTAAAGCAGGAAATTTGATGGGATTAGCTTAAATTATACAAAAAGCTTCGGATTTATTCTTTAAGCTTTTCTATTTTTAAAGAAATTGTATACTATGCGATATTATGTGTTAACCGTTGTTTTAGTAGTTTTTTGTTCTTGTAAAGATAACAAACTGAAAGAGCAACACTCAATTTCTAAGGTTGAGATAGAAACGATTGTGCAAGATTCCCTTTTGAATGTGCGAGCGTTGGAAGCATATGGAGAACGCTTTGGTTGTTTTGCAACATCTAATGGCGAAGTTGGCATATTAAGTGAGCGTAATGGCGTTTCTGAATATGAGATGCTTACACAGTTTAAATACGACAGTATGGTGCCTAATTTTAGATCTATTGCCGCTACTAGTGAAGGTGGCTTTGTTTTGAGTATTGAAAGTCCTGCGCTGCTATTTGGTGTGGATATTTTTGATAACGAAGTGGTTTATAAAGAAACGCATCCTAAAGCGTTTTATGATGCGATAGAATTTTGGAACGACCAAGAAGGTATTGCCATAGGTGATCCTACTGATGATTGTATGAGTATTATTATCACAAGAAATGGTGGTGCCACTTGGAATAAATTATCCTGCGATATATTGCCTAAAACTAAAGAAGGAGAAGCGGCTTTTGCGGCCAGTGATACTAATATTGCTATTGTTGGAAACCATACTTGGGTAGCCACAGGCGGACAGGTGAGTAGGATTTTGTATTCTCCAGATAAGGGCAATACTTGGGAAGTTTTTGATACACCTATTATTCAAGGTGCAGCAACTACAGGTATTTATTCTATTGCCTTTTATGATGCCCTTAACGGATTTGCTATTGGTGGCGATTACACAAAACCTGATGCTAATACAGCTAATAAAATAAGAACACAAGATGGCGGAAAAACATGGAAGGTGGTAGCACAACATCAAAACCCTGGGTATAGAAGTTGTGTGCAATATGTGCCAAACGGTAACGGTAAAAAATTAGTTGCAGTTGGTTTTAAAGGTATCGATTATAGTAACGATGCTGGCAATACCTGGACGCATTTAAGTGATGAAGGATTTTATACGATTCGTTTTTTAAACGATTCGATAGCTTACGCTGGAGGAAAAGGACGTATTTCTAAGTTGAGGTTTAAATGATAAAAAAAGAACGCCATTAGTGGCGCTCTCTTTTACGTTTTTTAAATTCATTTAGCATTTTTCGCCTAAAATCGTCTTCTGCTATTTTAAGTTGAATTATTTTTTTTGGAGGAATAATACGTGCTAACTTTTCAGAAAGTTCCATGCGTAGTTTGTGCATACGGTCTTCGGCAGTATTAAATCTTTTAATAAGCGCATTAGCTTCAGTATCATTCATACTGTCTAAATTTTCTCTTATATCTTTTCTAATAACGCGCATTTCTTTAAATCGTATGGCATTGGTTTCTTCTTCAAACGTATTGTAAATAGGCCAAAACCCTTGAGCTTCTTCAGTAGTTAAGCCTAACTGTTCTGTTATAAAAGCTACTTTAAGCGCTTTAATGCGTTCTCTTTTGTCTCCTCTTTGTGCTATGGCATTCATGGAAACCAATAGGATTGCCATACATATTATTTTTTTCATATTGTTTTTGTGTTATTCTACGATTAGGGCTTCTATATCGGCATTATTTAATAGGTATTCTTCAATAGTTTCATCTTGAAAATCATGAGTAATAATAATGCTTTCGTTTAATTCTTCCTCAGTTAATAGAGCGGCTATTTCATAAGAATTTATATCGTCTTCTAATATATACGATTCTACAGTAGCTGCTTCTAAATCTTCAAATGCAATAGTGCTATCAAACATAGAAAGGTTAAAACATAATACTATTGCTGCTGCAATACCTGTTATATAAACGATGGTTTTTTTATTAAAAAGCGAAATAACTTTGGTATTTTTTTCTTCTGAGAGTTTTTCAAAAACACCATCTTCTATACTGTTAAAATAATCTTTGGGTGTTTCAAACCCTGTAGATTTTACATTCAAAACAGTTTCTTCAGCATTAATTTTTTTAAGAAGCTGATTTTCAAAAGTTTCAAAATAATCTTTTGGGATGTTAAACCCCGTGGTATTTATGTTATTTAAATTTTTATTTTTCATTTTGTAATTCTTACTCTTTAGACTGTTATAGTTTTAAAAGGTTTAATTATCAGTTAAATACGCTTCAATTTTTTTTACTGCAATATGGTAAGATGCTTTAAGCGCACCTTCGCTAGTTTCTAAAATAACAGACATGTCTTTGTATTTTATATCCTCAAAATATTTCATATTAAATACGAGTTGTTGTTTTTCAGGAAGTGTAGCAATTGCCTTTTGTAATTTTAGTTGAATGGCATCGCCTTCAAAATAAACATCAGAGGTTAAATTATTAATTGCTAACTGTTGCAGTTCTTCACTAGTAATCTGTAAACGTTTTGCATTTTTATTAAGTAGCGTAATAGCTTCGTTTGTTGCAATACGATACATCCAAGAGAAAAGTTTGCTGTCGCCTTTAAAATTATGAATGTTTTTGTAAATTTTGATAAATGTGTTTTGGAGTACATCATCAGCATCATCGTGAGATTTTACAATATTACGGATGTGCCAATACAAACGTTCCTTGTAGAGCGACAAAAGTGCTCTAAAGGCCTGTTCTTTGCTGGTTTTAGATTGTAATTGTTTTACTAGTTGCGCTTCGTCAGTCACACATATTATTTCTATGTTAGACCCTTAAATATACTTAAAGTTTAATGTAAGCTGTTATAAATTTCTACAAAACATACAAACACCTAAAAATCAATTAGTTGTATTTTAAATTATCGATTAAGTGTAAATAAATACGATTAAATACATTTTTTTCTTGGTTGGTATGTATTTAAGCTATACATTTGTGTCAGAAACCTACTTATACATGTTAGTCGTCCCCAAGTCTAACATAAACCAAAAAAAAAGGATAGTTGCCCAAATCACTATCCTTTTTTACTTTTTATAAACTTTTGGTTTTCTTAATTAAAGCTTTGCATTTCTACAAGGTTATAATAAACACCTTTTTGAGATATAAGTTCTTCATGTTTACCTTGTTCTACGATTTCGCCTTTATTTAAAACAACAATCTCATCGGCATTTTGTATGGTAGATAGCCTGTGTGCAATTACAATTGATGTTCTGTTTTTCATCATATTTTCAAGAGCGTTTTGAACAATTCTCTCGCTTTCGGTATCAAGAGCAGAAGTGGCTTCGTCTAAAATCATTATTGGGGGACTTTTAAGTACCGCTCTTGCAATACTTAAACGCTGTTTTTGGCCGCCAGAAAGTTTTCCGCCAGCATCACCAATATTATAGTCTA
>CALDUF010000063.1 GCA_937923515.1 uncultured Flavobacteriaceae bacterium | reverse complement strand
AAACCTAAAAGTTTAAACATACAAAAAGCACAAGTTTATGAAGGTGTTTTAGTAGGTGTAAAAGGGCAATATCTTATTTTTGAAGACGATACTGTGTTTAACGTTCGTGCCAACGAGGGTTTGGTTGTTAATGTATCAATGTTGTAAACATCCAATACGGTGTGCTTAACCGTTTGTAGTTTCTATAAAAGTTATTAATTACAATAAGTAAAGTTGTGTACTTTGTATTAAGCCAATAACAATAAGTAATACACCGGTTACTCTATTTACAATATGCGAAATATTATTTACTTTATTTTTAATAATAATACTCATTTTGCTATACCCGTAAAGTGTAAGTAGTTTGCCCAAATACACGCCAGCAAAAAACAGAAACAGTACTGCAAATGATGATTGCAAACTCAGCATAAAATCATTATTGTTCAACACCCCAAAAGCAATTACCCAGTAAATTAAAACAGGCGGATTAATGATGCCTAATAAAAAACCAGTAGCGTATTTAGACTGTGTTAATTTTAGTTTTTTGGGTTTGCTGCCTGTTTGTTTTTTAAAAAATAAATAGCCGCCAGCCGTAAAGAGTAACACAACAATAGCCGTTTGTACCCAAAGGTTTTCATCAAAAAACGTTTTTATAACAGTGTTACAATCTAAAGCGTAGTAAGATAATAGCACCTCTGCAACACCAGCACTAAGTGCAATTTTAAATGCCTGTTTTGCATTTTCTTTAAGTGTTGTATTTATCACAGCAATGTTTGATGCTCCAAGCGGAAGCGCACTTAGTATCGCAGCAAGAATCCCTATAAATAAATATACAACTATCATATAGCATTTGTAGCTTTATATTGTAAAAGCTTACAAATAAAAAACCCACTTATTAAAAATAAGTGGGTTTTAGTATGATGTAAAAAGGACTATTTATATATCCTCTTGGTCTCTTAAGTTTTGTATGTATGCCGCTTTTTGGATTTCACGACGTCTTTTAACAGATGGCTTAGTAAAATACTGTCCGTCTCTTAAGTTTTGCATCACTTTAATGTTTCTATGCTTACGCTTGTAACGTTTTAAAGCGCGCTCTATATTTTCACCGTCTTTTACTATAATCTTTAACATGAATATATTTTGTTTTATTTATCTGCTTTCCTAAAAAGGTTTGCAAATTTCTAATTTTAAATTGTGAAAACCTAATTATATAGGTTTTTGTTTTTAAATCTATCCCAAATAAGTTCTTAAAACTCTACTTTTTGAGGTGTTTCTAAGCCTTCTAATACCTTTTTCTTTTATTTGTCTCACGCGTTCTCTAGTCAAACCAATACTATCACCAATTTCTTGTAAAGATTGTGGGTGTTTTGCATTAATACCAAAAAAGCGTTTAATAACATGCGCTTCATTTTGCGAAAGTGTATTTAAAGCACGTGTTACCTCTGTGTTTAGTGAATCTTTCATTAAATCTGCATCAGGTCTAGGCGACTCGTCAGATTGTATCACATTATACAAGTTAGAACTCTCACCATCTTGAAACGGCGCATCCATCGATAAATGTTTACCAGAAACACTCATAGACTGTTTTACGTCATCTAAAGTTAAGTCGAGATTATTTGCAATTTCATGGCTACTGGGCGCGCGTTCATGCTCTTGCTCTAAATACGAATATGCTTTTCTAATTTTACTAATAGAACCAATTTTGTTTAAAGGCAAACGTATAATTCTAGATTGGTTGGCAATGGCCTGTAAAATAGACTGTCTAATCCACCAAACCGCGTAAGAAATAAACTTAAATCCTCTAGTTTCATCAAAGCGTTTCGCGGCTTTTACCAAACCAGCATTACCTTCGTTTATAAGATCGGGTAGCGAAATACCTTGGTTTTGATACTGTTTCGCTACCGAAACCACAAATCTCAAATTAGCCGTTACCAGTTTATCTAACGCTTTTTGGTCGTCTTTCTTTATGCGTTGTGCCAATTCTACTTCCTCTTCGGCGGTAATCATCGATAATTTGCTAATGTCTTGCAGGTATTTATCTAACGATTTAGATGTTCTGTTGGTAATTTGTTTTGTGATTTTTAATTGCCTCATAAAATTATAAACTGTATTTAAAAATTAAACATAGTTATAACTTAACCTAATAATCGAGAAATCCAAAAAAACAAGCATTTTTATTCAAAAAACGGCCAAAATCAATCAAAAACAGCAAATTTTTAATGATTTTAGTCAATTTTAATCAAAAATTATATTTGGGCGTTCCCCTGCGGGTCGCGCTTTCCGTTCATAGTTTTGCCTCGATGCGCGCCTCGGCAAAAGCTAACCACTACAATCGCTAACGCGGGCGCACTTGCAAAAGTAGGTTGTATAACAAAATGTAGTACGTATTTGCTAAGGTTCAAAAATTAAAAACCACGTTTACTTTACAGTATCTTTCTGCTTTTTCTTGCTACCAAGTAAACCGCCCAATACATCTTTTATCACCTTTTCAGCAGGTTTTGTAGTGCCAGAAACTGTAGTATCTTGCGGAGTTTTTGTTTTTATAATATCGTTTAGCACATCTTTTACAGAGTTGTCTTGTTCTTTTTTAATAGAATCGGTTTTTGTTTTATTGCCTATAATTACATCGCCAATTAAATCTTTTACCTTATCCTTACCTTGGTTAAGCAATTTTTGTTTTTGTATTTCAACCAGTTGTTGGGTTAGGTTTTTTATACCGCTAGTTAAATCTGTTTTTACCGTTGGGTTGGTTAAAGCACCTGTAATATTCGCAGTTACAGGTATGGTAATATTATTTACTGTTGCATCATTAATTTTGCCAATAAGTCTATTTACTTCACTGCCTAAATATTTTGCAGGCACATTAAACACCGCATTATAACTCATGGTTTTATCAAAGCTGTGCGCGCCAGAAACTTCAATCTCAATATCTTTATATTTAAAATCAAAAGGTTTTACAGCCACTTTGCCATCAGCAAAATCTAGTTTTGTTTTTACATCTTTTAAGTCCAGTTTATCAAAATCTATAAAATTTAAGGCACCTTCAAGTTTATTTAATAAACCATCTTCAGTATTAATTTTTGTAGTTAATACTTCGGCTAAAGCATCTCCAGAAATCGAGCTTAACACAGGAGAAAATTCTTCGTTTAAAGTTCCAGAAAGGTTTAAGGATGTATTTAATTTTCCTTGCAATAATTTCGCTATTGGTGCTAAGTTTTGCAATAGCTCCATACCTTTAAAAGACTGTGCAATATCAAAATCGTTAGCGCCCAATTTTAAATCAAACGTTGGTGTTTTATCTTTTGTAGAAACAGCACCGTTAATAGCTAATTTACCATCAAAAATAGAAGACGTCATATTTTGCAATGCTGCTTTTTGGTCTTTAATAAACAGCGTTCCCTTTACATTTTTTAGGGTTAAATTATTATATACTACGTTTTGTGCATTGGCATTTACTACACATTCTAAAAATGCTGGTATCTTTAGTGATTCGCTGTCGCCAGTAGTTTTATTTTCAGCAGCGGCTTCATCTTCACTCATAAAATCGCTTACTTTAAACAGGTTAGCGTTTACATTAAAATTGCCTTTTAAAGTATTGTCGCTAAGTAAAAATCCTAATAAATTATTAATAGTTCCTGTGGCATTTAGGTCGCTTTCCCCTGTTTTGGCTTTAAAACTTTTAAGCGCAACCGTTCCAGGGTTAAAGCTTAAGTCTGCTTGAGATATATGAATTGGGTTTACAATATCTTCAGAAGAAAATACAAAATCGCTAAGGCTTGCAACACCATTATTTTTAATGCGTTCGTAAGCATTAGTCTCAATGGCATTTATATCAAACGATGTGTTTATCTTTCCTCTTAAAACTCCAGTTAAGGTGTTTTCGAGTGCAACAGGATATACTTTAGTAATATTTCCAAGGTTTAAAACCCCATCAAGATTGGCATTTACCAACATGTTTTTGGTGATATTTTTTAACGTGGCAGAAGACTTGAAAACATCTTCATCAATTTTAAAATTTAAGGTTTTAATGGCAATGTAAGTGTCATCAGTATTTCCAGTTTCATTTTTTATGCGCGTATCAATCGAAATATTGCTCACTCGTTTTGGTAAATCTGGGTATTTAAACGAGGCATTGTTTGAGGTGATGCTAATATCTAAGGTTGGTATCGTTGTTTCAGTACTCATACCCTTTACAGCACCTTTTATCTTAAATTCTCCTGTGGTTTCTACGTTTTCTATATTTTTTGAGTAGGTTTTTGGAATTACGGCTAGAAAACTTTTAAAGTCAGATTCCGGATTTTCAAACGTAATATCTATCTGTTGTCCGTTTTCTAGCTGTTGAATAAAACCTTTAAATTCTATTGGTAAATCGTTAATAAATCCTGCGTTGTCCTTAAACGTGTATTTTTGGTTGTTTAAATCTAAATCTATCAAAGCATCCAATTTTATGGGATTGCTACTTAAATAGTTTACGCTATCCATCGCTATACTAACATTGGCTTCACTTTGCGTATCTAGTTCAGAGGTTTCTGCCGAAAATGTACCGTGGCCTTCATGATTTAATTCTGTAACATGTACAACAATTTCAGCGCCTTCATCTATATAAGAAAACGCACTGTTTTTTATTTGGTAATCTTCAATATCAAAAGTAAAACTATTGCTATCTGTCGTGTCAGCTGGGGTCTCGCTTTCTTTTGTAATGTCATAATTATTATTGCCTAACTTGTCGGTTTTTAATGTTAGTAGTGCTTCGTTTACAGTAATGGTATTTACCACAATAGGGCCTTCGTCGGCAGATTTAAGTAATTCTTTAACCGACATGGTAAACGCAATATTCTTAGCAGTAGCAAAGGTTTCGTCTTTAAAAGGCTCAAAATTGGTAATTACCAAATCGGTAACCTTAACATGCGCTTGTGGAAAGCTTCTTATAAAGCTTAAATTAACATCGCTAAACTCTACTTTGGCATTTAAATTTTGGTTTATGGCGCGTTTTACCAAATCTTTAATCTGGCCTTGAAACGCAAATGGAATAGCGATTAAAAGTGCTATAATAATGAGTAATGTGATGCCAATAATTTTTAAAGCTTTTTTCATAAAAACGAATTTATATAAATATACGCGTGATCTCTAGTATAGGTTCAATAAAGAGAAAAGTTTAATATAAATTTAACCTAAGTCCTATTAATGTTAATGCTATTGGTTTACAACACATCTAGCTCTTCATTTACTTCTAGTTTAAATCGTTTTTTAAACAGATAAACCCCAAAATAGAGAAAAGGCGTGTCTAAAAGGGCAACAATCACTTTAAATAAAAAGCCACTTACAAGTAAACCTTTAAAATTAGCCCAATCTATAATCTTAAAGGTGCATAATAAAAACACAATGGTAAATGTATCTACAAATTGCGAAAACCAGGTAGAGAAATTATTTCTAAGCCATAATTTTTTGCCTTTCGTTAAGCGTTTCCAAAAGTGATAGATTTGAATATCTACAAATTGAGCAAATAGATAAGTTAGCATGCTTGCAAATACTGCAATAGTTGAGTTTCCAAATACGGTTCTAAACATAGCATCATCTACAGGAGCCCACGGTGTTGCAGGAACAACATCAGCAACATAAATAATTAAGAGCGAAAATAAGGATGCAAAAATACCTACCACTACCACATCGTTAGCACGTTTTTTTCCATAAATCTCACTAATTAAATCGGTAATTAAAAAGGTAATTGGGTAAGGTAAGATACCTACTGAAATTTCAAAAAGTTTGTTACCAAAAATCTCTATATCCATAGGATACCAGTAAAAAAACTTTTGAAAAATTAGGTTTGAAACTACGAGTGATGTAATGAATAAACCTCCCAAAAGTAAATAAATGCGTTGGGCAAGTAATTTGTCTTTTAAATTCATGAATTGTGAACAAATAGGTATTGTAAAGATAACCCAAATCCGTTTACTTTTTAGTATTTTGCTTCCCTGATGAGAAAACCTACCACATTTTATATAGCATTAGGAAGTAACACAGGCGATAAGTTTAAGTACTTGCAAACTGCTGTAGATGCTATTTTTCAAAGAATTGGTAGTGTGAAGTTAATTTCTAAAGTTTACACATCGCAAGCTTTAGGGTTTGATGGTGATGATTTTTTAAATTGTTGTTTGGTGTTAGAGAGCTATTTGACACCGCAGGTTGTTCTAGACAAATTATTAGATATAGAAACCAATTTAGGTAGAAAGCGAACTGATACTAAAGGCTATGAAGCACGACCAATAGACCTAGATATTATTTTTGTTGATACTGCTGTTATAGATACAAAAACACTACAGGTGCCACATCCTGAAATGCAAAAGCGCAAGTTTGTATTGCAACCTTTGCATGATATTGCTTCAAAAATAAAACACCCAATCTTAAAAAAAGATGTATCTGTCTTATTGAATGAATGCGAAGACAATTCTGTGTTAGAACCTATTAAAATATGGTTAAAAAACCCAAGCAGACAATATGATTTTTCAAAATACAATTACATAACTATTGAAGGTAATATTGGTGCAGGTAAAACAAGTTTAGCTATAAAAATAGCTCAGGATTTTAATGCAAAATTAATTTTAGAGCGTTATGCTGATAATGCATTTTTACCTAAGTTTTATGAAGATGCTAATCGGTATGCATTTCCTCTAGAAATGGCTTTTTTGGCAGACCGTTACCAACAAATTTCTGATGATTTAGCACAATTAGATTTGTTTAAAGATTTTGTGGTGAGTGATTATTACGTTATCAAATCACTAATTTTTTCGAAAATCACACTTGGTGGCGATGAGTTTAATTTATATAGAAAACTATTCCAGTTAATGTACAAAGACATTAAGAAGCCAGAATTGTACGTGTATTTATATCAAAACACACAAAGATTACAAGAAAATATAAAGAAGCGCGGTCGCGATTACGAGCAACATATTGAAGACGATTATCTAGAAAAAATTAACGCAGGCTATTTAGAGTTTTTAAAATCTCAAAATGAATTTAAAGTAAAAATTATTGATATTTCTGATAGAGATTTTGTAGAAAACCGTACTGATTATTTGTGGGTTTTGGGGGAGATTTTAAATCAAAATAAGGATATATGTATGGATTAAAATTTCTTTTTGTTAATGTTTTCTTAT
>CALDUF010000062.1 GCA_937923515.1 uncultured Flavobacteriaceae bacterium | reverse complement strand
TATTTATCAAAATCAATAATAATTTGTGGCGTTATAGTTAGCATTAGTTTATTTATGGTACTATTACCACTGGCTTTTGCAATGGCTAAATGAAACAGTAAATCTTCTTGAACGGCATTTTTACCAGAGCGTACTTTTTGTTCGTAAGCATCCAGCGTTGCTTTGATATGTTTTAAATCGTCTTCAGATCGCCTTAAAGATGCTAGCTTTACAGTTTTAAGTTCTAATAGAATTCTTGTTTCTACTAAAGCTTTAAAGTTTTGATCTTCAAGTCTAATAATATCGTCTATCATACCATTCATGGCGATAACACCTATGTTTGCTACAAATGTTCCACTTTGAGGTTTAGATACTAATAAGCCATAAAACTCTAGTTTTTGAATAGCTTCTCTTATGGTCCCTCTTGACACTTCCAGCTTTTCAGACAACATGCGTTCTGAAGGTAATTTATCTCCAGGCTCTAAGTTTTTATAGTTGATTAACGTCTTAATTTTTAAGATGATATCGTTCTGTAACTTAATATTGTCTCTTGCTATTACTGCGTCTAGTTTCATTTTGATATTTTAAACTCAAATTGGTTTACCAGATTGGTTATCCAAATATATAATTTTTTAATTAAAAAGATTTAATTCTTCATATCTATTCCATAAAATCCTCGCGAATAGGACTAAAAACATCAATTAAAACACCAGTTTTATTGCATACAGCACCATGAAGTACGTGTGGCGGTATATAAACTGAATCGCCACCCTTTACTAATTTGGTTTCGTCACCTATTGAAAATTCAAATTCCCCACTTTCAACATAGGTTACCTGAGAATGATAATGCTCGTGTTTATAGCCTATACCACCTTCATCAAAATGGACTTTAACTAGCATAACCTTATCATCATAAGTCATAATTTTACGTTTTACGCCTTCGCCTACACTTTCCCAATCTAAATCTGTGTCTAACACAAATTCTTTACTTGATCCAAAACTTTTCATATATCTTTAATTTAATTCTTTACACTTAAATGGCCCTTTCCAGGTATACACCTTATCGCCTAAGGCAAGGGTATGGGTTTTACTTGCATCATTATTTTCGTTTGAAATGATAATGAGTTTTGTTTTACCATTATCTGTTTCTATTTGTATTGCAGTATATGCTTTTGAGTTGTGAACCACTACTATGCTTTTAATATGGCTATAAGCGTTTATTGCAGTTTCAAAAACAGGATTGTATGTTCCATGAGACTGTATTGTTGATACAAACAATGCATCTTTAACGCCTTTTTTTCTTAAAATTAATGCGGGTTCGTTTCTTAAATTATACTCTGGATCATTAGCTCCAATACTGCCTAATATAACAGTATCATTGGGTGCTGTTATCGCTGTGTAGGAGTAAAATTTGTTGTTATGCAGCCAATTAAACGTAATAGTTTCGCCTTTGGTAGTTGCTATAGCTTCTTTGTATAGATGTTGATATCCGTTGTTTTTACCTAAAATTTGTGGTACAGGTAGTTTGTTATACTCAAAACTTGTTTGCATTATTTGCCCCAAATAATAAATTGGCAAGTCGTATTGATTTGAACTAGTAGCGCTCACTCTCATAATATCTAGTACATAAGGATTATGATACGAATCGTCCTTAATGGTTACCATCGTTCTATGGAGTTTTGTTCCAGGATACGCGTTATCTTCTTTGGCACTAGCAATTTGAATATTCTTATTTTCTACATTAAAAATATATGAGTTAGAATGGTATTTGCTCCCAATATCATATTTACCTTTAAAATGTGATGTTTCGTTTTGTACTAGTGTATTGTGCGCAATACTTTGTTTTGCCCAAGTTTTATTTTCTTTAAGATAATTACCACCGCCTTTTTGCTCTACGTTTACATATCGCGCTAGCCCATAATCTTGAATTACCTCATCACCATTATCAAATAAAGAATATGATAATTTATCGAAATGCCCATGACTTAAACCATGTGCTGTGTATTTAAAAACCACTTCTATAGCTTCGCTTCTTAATATGCCCACAGCACCTTGATTGCCTTCTGGACCATCAGATAATTCTATAGATTTTTTTACGAATGGTTTGGTTTTTCCGTCTTTAATTCCCAGTGCTACTGCTAAACCAGCATCGTCTAAAGCTACTTTGTTTTGCTTTTGTGCAATACTTAACAACTCTGGATTTTGTCCTCCAAAATGGTAACCAATATCTACCGCAGAAACTAATGCACTTGTGTAGTAAGACATTCCTTTTTGAGCATCATTCAACAAAAAGAAATCGCCATCTTTATCCGATAGGTTAATAAGCGCAGTAATGCTTTTAAGTAGCACACTATCTTTATGTTTAAATACTTTTAATTCTGGTTTTTTATTTTGAAGTGCTTGAGCAAAAATTAAAAAAGGATAAGACGCATAACGCTGATAATATGGCCCTTCAGTAAAATAACCATCGGGCGAAAACGGTTCGTCTAGGTTTGCAAAAAAGCCTATTTTTCCATCTCTGTTAATGTAACCGCCATCGTCGTCTTTTAAATCACGATCTATATTTACATCTTTTAATCCATACAAAGCACGCTGCAATAAACTATCATCATCCATAGCCAAAGCTATCATACCAACTGCTACGTTACCCCAAGTGCTGTGGTTATGTACACGGTTAAAAAATTTAGGATTCCCTTTTGAAATAAAATCTGCAAAAGGTTTAAATAGATTAGTTTCTAAATTTGCACGTTCTTCCGTTGTTAAATAATCATATATACAATCGTAAGCTTGACTTGCATATACTAACCAATTGGAGTCGTTTAAACATTGCCAAAACAATTTACCTCTGGCATAAGAGCGTGTTTTAGGATGTACTGGCAACGTAGGGTATAATGTTGCGTAGGCAAATAACATATCCTTTACATACTTAGCGTATGTTTCATTATCTAAAATTTGATAAAGCGCACCTGCTTTTTGAAGTATAAAAAAGTTTTTTTTATGCCTTTCGTGCGTGTGACCTCCAGAATAATCCTTAGGAATTGGCACCTCAATGCCATTATCTATTTCAGCATCTACCTCAGCTTTCGTAGCTGCTAGCGTTTCATCAAATATTGGAATAGTTCCTAAATGTGTTCTAATGTTTTCTACTCCAGTTTTGGTTAAAATTAAACTGGGGTGCGTGCTGCTAGACGTTGTTTTACTACTGGTTGTTTTATCAGCACAAGAACATAGTGCTGCTAGAACAAAAAATAAAAACGCCTTATGTAAAATATTTGTTTTCAATAGCGTCTTAATTAGTTAGTATTCCTAAATCGTTACCATCACTAGCTTTTCCTTTTAAGGCTGAGTTTGATGATAACACTAAACTAGCGTTTAAAAATTGAGGATTTATAGACCAGGTTTTACCAAGATTATACTTTTGGTCTCCCGAAATCTTTATTTTCTCAGATGCATAAAAATTGTTGTGCGTTATATCTACAATAGGTTCTCCAACAACCAAATGAGCACTTATGCCTTTGGAATTGTTAAAAATACTATTTGTGATACGATTTACTTGAACACCGTAAAGCGAAATAGCACCTTGATATTTGTTTCTCTTACCATTACCAACATTATCAAATGTACAGTGGTCTACTTGTAAAACAGGACCTATAGTACTTTCGTCTCTACCACCTCGATATAGACTTAACGCAGCACCTCCAATATTTTGGTAACTATTGTTGTTTAAAATTACGTATTCTGCATTGTAAATGCCAATGTCATCCGTTTCTCTGTCTAGCGCCATAACATGACCACTAATGGTTTTAAAATTAGAGTTTGTAATGCTTATAGTATCTGCTAATGTATTTTTATACACACGAATAGCATCATAAGAATGATTAACATCTAAATTCTCAAAATCACAATTATCAACAAATAACTTGTAGTTTTTATTCATTGAATATTTACTTGTGGTTATAACAGAATTGCCTGTTCTATCTGGCGCGTCTTCACCATCAAATCGTAAACCTTTTAAGTGTAAACTTCCGCCATTTTGAATTTCAAAAAGCGCCTTTTTTTCAAATAATACAGTTGGTTTAGTTTCGCCTTTAGATATAAAACTCAGCGCATGTTTTACTGGTATTGTTTTAGATAAAGTATAATTCTCTGAAGCGGTTAATTCTATGATATCGCCTGGTGATGCATTTTTAGCAGCATCAAAAAGTGTATTTAAACCAGGTGCTACTTTTATAATTTTACCTGAGTTTAATGCGGAAGCTTCGCTTTTAGAATACCAATTTACACCCGTATCGTCTTTTTTTAGTATGGTGTCAGATAGTTTTGCACCGGCATTGCTATTAGTGGGCACTGATAAACCATCACTATTTTTTTTCCAAACTAAAGTTTTAGCTTCAAAACCTGTGATACTTAGTGGTATTATATTTTTACTTGTAATGTTGTTTTTAAAAGTGATACCATCAATATCATCAAACACTTCGAACAATTTATCTTTAGTTTCATTATAGAAAATATTATTCTCCATAATGGAATTAATAGGTGGTGCATTTCTTTCAGCATCACTACCAACACACAGCAAAATATTATCACAATTTAAGTAGGTATTGTTTTTTATAACGGCGTCTTCAACCTGAAAATAACGATTTAAAGGAGAATTATAAATACCATTCATAACTACCAAAGCGCCTCTAAAACGATAGCCTTTTAAACCAACAGCATAATTATTAATTACTTTTTGTTGCCCGTTTATAACACGAATACCTCCTGTATTGGCTTTACCATTGCCAATAAAAATATTACTATCTACTAAAGTTTCATTGCCATGGCGCATAGTAAGTGTTCCTGCGCATTCAAAAAACACATTACCTTTAAATATATTTTGACATGACTTACTAGAAATTATTTCTACTTCGCCGTTGCATCTGTCAAAATAATTAGAAGTTACCAAAGTATTAGAATTACTCAAAGAATGATGACTTGTGCCAATACGCAAACTCTCACCACCGTTAGAGCCTAGACTTTGGCGCGGACCAAAATAGTTATGATCTATTTTATGAAAATTTTCTTGACTTTCTTTAGTATTTAACCGAACTGTCATAGTAACACCGCGGTTACCCTTGCCCATTAAATGGTTATGATCTACTCTATTATGTTTTCCATAAATAGCAATCCACGTATCTGGTTCATGGCGTTCAACTTGCGAAAAATTATCAATTACACATGCGGTTAAGCGACAATTATTGGCTAAAGTTTTTTTATCTTTTTTAAAAGAGATTACTTCGTTTGTTGGCGTGTATCCGTTTTTAAATACTAAACCCTCAACCACTAAATGTTCGCCTGCTATTCTTAAGTTTGATTGTCCTTCTAAGGTTACTTTTCCTTTATCTTCAACGGTAAGTGTAATGGGTTTCTCTTTTGTTCCACTAGCGTGAAATAAAATCTCAGTGTCCTTCCATACACCATTTTTTAGTGTAATGACATCGCCAGGTTCTGCATTAGTAATGGCTTTAGCTAATTCGTCACTATTAGATACTGATTTTCCTTTAGTGTTAATTGTAGTATTACAGGATAAAAACAATACCTGTAAACTTAAAATCAAAAAAAATCTATTCATAGTTTTTATTAAATTAATTAACGCATAACACCTTAATTAAAGGCCTAAATACCCAATGAAATCTGCCTGATATAACGATGTACGTTAAGGCTTGTAATAACAAAAAAATCGTTAAATTGGTTTACCAAACTGGTTTACCAAATATAGGTTTTTATTAACTAATAGTCAAACTTTGTAGAGATAAAAAACAACTATTTTGATTAAAAAAAATTTACAAATTAATTGTTAAGTATGTTCCTTTAAATGATTGATTTAATACAGAAAATGTAATAGTTTTAGCGCCTTCTTCTGGCAGTAACTCAATACTGGCTTTTCCATTAGCCATTTCTATTATTTCGGAACCATTTGGTGTGCCTTGACTTTTTAAAAGTTCACCTCCTACCATGCATTGAAAATAAACACGTTCCTCATAATCCAAACACCGTAACCCATCTCCATCTACTGCTGTAGCCGTAATCAAATAGTTACCATTTTCAAGTAGTTTATGCTCTAATTTTAAACCTTTCGCTTTTTTATTTTTTACAAAACGATAATTTATAGTAAGTTGATCTTCTACTGTTTTTCCATTTTTTGTTTTGCCTATAGATTTAATATTATTTTTACCTTCTTTAAAATTTAAGTTCCAATTTAAACCTGCTGCTGGAAAAGCTTTTGTATCACGTTGTTTTACACCTAAGCTTTCTCCATTTAAAAACAGCTCTACTTCGGGGCAATTGCTATACACACTTACATCTCTAGATTTGCCTTTTGGTCCTTGGCGCTCTGTCCACGTATGAGATTCTATATAAGTAAATGGCTCATCACTCCAATAACTTTTAAATACATAAAACGCATCTTTAGGGTTTCCTGATCTGTCTACCAATCCTTTTTGATTCATATAAGGTATAGCATTTTCAGGTCGCAATGGTGTACCAAAATCTTTAAATGCCCATTGTACATTACCAACAAAGGCAGTGTCGTTCTCAGAAATTCTTAAATGCCAATCGAATAAATCAACAATATAATTTTCACTCCAATCACCTATTTGAGCTATGTTCGCAACATCGGTTTGCACTATGGCTTCTTCCCATCCATCTGATTGAATGGCACCTTCTCCTGTAATAGGATTTTCTGTATGACGCCCCAAATGACTAGAGCCTCCATATTCAGCATGTAAAAAATGTGGGTATTCTTTTTTGTATTGATTAATAGCTTTTTGGTAGCTTTTATAACTGCCTGAATACCATCCAGACCAAATTGATGGCGAAAATACGTCTACAATATGAGCGCCCTCGTAATATTTTCTAATAGCAGTTTTTCTTGTTGGATCTAACTCATGTGCATAATCATTAAGCTCTTTTAAGAATGTATTTATTTGGGCTCTATCATCACCATTTTCAAAATCTGGCAACCAGTAAATTTCATTACCTAAAGACCATAATATGATACTTGGATGGTTATAATTTTGCTGAATAATTTCTTTTAGCATATGCTTTGTATTTTTCTTCCAAGCATCATTACCTAAACCGCCGCGACACCAAGGCAATTCGTCCCAAACTAAAAGACCAAGTTCATCACATGCTTTGTACACTTCAGGATCTTGAGGATAATGCGCCAAACGTACAAAGTTTGCACCTACATCCTTTATAAGTGCCATATCTGCTCTATGTTGTTTATTGCTCATTGCAGCACCAACACCAGCATGCTCCTCATGCCTGTGCGTACCTCTTAGCAACAATCGTTCTCCGTTTAAATAAAACGCGCCGTGGTCTTTAAATTCAAACCACCTAAAACCTACGTTTTCAGATATTTTATCTTTTACAATGGTATTATCTACCAATTCTAAATTAAGTGTGTATAAATTAGGCGAAGATGTATGCCAAAGTTTTGGGGTTTTAATATCCTTAAAAATTACTTTTGAAGTTGCATTTACTATTTTAGAAGTGGTTGTTGCTACAACTGCTCCGCTAGGATCTAACAGTGATGCTTTTATGTTTAAAGTATTGGTTTCTTCACTATTATTTATAACAATATCAGCCTCTAACTGTGCATTTTCTTTTGAAACGTGTGGTGTAGTTATTCGTAAATCTGATAAATATGTTACAGGTTGTTCTTTTACCCAAACATCTCTAGTAATACCACCAAATATAAAGAAGTCGCTTTTTTGTGATGGAATAACTTCTGGATTATAGCTATTATCAACTCTTACTAAAATTTGATTTTCACCATTAGAAATTGCATCTGTTATATCTATTTCAAAACCTATATAACCACCAATGTGTTCACCAACCTTATTGCCATTAACAAAAACTTCACTTTCAATATTTACGCCTTCAAAATATAATTGATAATTTTTTCCTTCTTTTTTTTCAATTACTAGTTCTTTTTTGTACCAACTAGCACTTCTTCTATATCCTGGTGTAATATCGGTAGCATCAAGCGCATTCCAAGAATGTGGCAAACTAATGTTTGTCCAATGGTCTTCTAGTAGCGCCTCATTTACCGAACTCGCATTATTTTCTAAATACTGCCAGTCGTTGTTAATATTTGTCACTAAACGCTCGTAATTATTGTTAGTGTTAGAATTACATGACACTAAAATTATAGCAATGCAAAAAACGCTTAGTAATTTATTTATAGAAGTACTAAAATTCATTTTGATTTTTTGATGTTTTAATAGTTTGAGTATACCAATGTCACCCTTAGGTAGAGCAATCTAATACACTTTATTATTAAAACTATTATTTATTTAAATCGCGTAGGCGTAATAGTGTTTGCAAGAAATAATAATCGCCATAAACAATAGGCTCATCCATTTCTGCTCGTTTAGACCAATCTCCAAAACTATGGTCTAATATAAAAGGAATTTTCAACGTTTTGGGTAGTATATAAGTATTAGTTTTTAAACTTTGTACTACTTTTTTACTGTAATTTAAATAGGCTTCATTTTGCGTATATTGGTATAATTCTACTAGTGCAGATGCTACGATAGTTGCAGCCGAAACATCACGAGAAATATCTGGAATATTAGGATGCGAAAAATCCCAATACGGTATACCGTCCTCAGGTAACGTACTATGGTTTATAAAAAAATTGGCCGTTTTTATAGCACGATTCAAATATTTTTTGTCTTTTGTATATCTATATACAGAAGTAAATCCATTTATAGCCCAAGCTTGACCTCTCGCCCAAGCAGAATCATCACTAATACCTTGATGGGTTACGCGTGCCCTTACTTGACCAGAAATTGTATCGTAATCTAAAACATGCCACGTACTATGATCTTCTCGAAAATGATTTTTTAAGGTAGTATTTGCATGGTTAACCGCTATGTTATGAAATGTACTATCGCCAGAAATTTTAGTAGCTTCGAAAAGCAATTCTAAATTCATCATGTTATCTATAATAACAGGAAATTGCCACTTGTCTCTATTAAAATCCCAAGAACGAATACTTCCAATATGCGGATTGTATCGTGTACTTAAAGTTTGTGCACTTTTAACAATAATATCTTTATACTCTTGATTGTCTTCAACTTTTAGCCCATTGCCAAAACTACAAAACACTTTAAACCCCATATCGTGAGTACCACTATTAAGCTTTTCTTTCTCAATAAAGGCTGTCCATAATTTGGCGCGCTCTTTAAAAACCTCCTTACCTGTTAGCATATAAATTTGCCAAAAGTTACCAGCAAAAAAACCACTAGTCCAATCTTTAGAAGGCCTTTTATGTATTGCTTTTTCTCCCCATGAATAACTTCTTGCAAAGGCTAAAGAATCTAGATTATAATCTAAAAACTTTTCATATCTAGCCTCAAGAAGCGCATCAATATTACTTTTTGATGTATCTGTATATTTTTTATCCTCAGATTTACATGATATACATGCAAATCCAAGGATAATAAATAAAAAACTAACTCTAAACATTAAACTCAAACAATTAATATTTTAGTACCCAGGATTCTGAGGTAATAAGTTAGGGTTTCTAACCAACTCATCTGCTGGTAAAGGGAATAAATAATCTTGATTAGGATCAAAGTTTGGTTTTGCACCTTCTAATCCTGAAGCGCTAAATACCTCAGAACCTAATCTACGTCGTGCTATATCGTACCATCTTTTAAACTCAAAGGCCAATTCTAATCTACGCTCATCTAAAACCATGTCTCTAAAATCATCTTGAGATAAACCAGAAACATCTTCAGGAAACGTTCCTCCATTTCTAGCTCTATCTCTAACTCTGTTTACATAGCCTTCTGCTTCAGTAGAGTTTGGTGAAATTTCATTTAATGCCTCAGCAGCAATTAGTAAAACCTCTGCATAACGCATCATAGAATAGTTGTGTTGAGATGCTCTACCATTATTATTTGCAGTAACGCCTGTACGTCTGGTATACTTTGCAATATGCGGACGATTTACAGCTCTACTATTAAAGTTTCTGTAATTTGTAAAAGGTTCTACATTACCATCAAAAACTCCAGTAGGATCAAAACTAACAGCTTTTCTATAATCTCTGTCATCCCAAGTATTATATACCTCTAACGAAGGTACAGCTACAGACCAACCGCCACCAATGCCGTACTGCTCATCACTTCTAATTCCAGTTAAAGCAGGTTGGTAATCTTGCCCCGCATCACCATCTCTAAATCCGTTAAAATCTAGTGAAAATATTGGTTCTTTAGAGCCATCAATTGTAGTAGCATCAAATAAATCTTGAAAATCTGCTTCTAAAGCTAAATCGTAAGCACCTTCATTATCAATTACACCTTTAGCCTCGTTGTAAGCTTCTTGAAAATTACCCATTGTTAGGTGCACTAAAGCTAAATAAGAATGTGCTGCAGATTTTGCTGGAATAGATCTAGCCGGTTGCGTATTAGGTAACCACTGCTTAGCAAACTCTAAATCGGCAATAATATTAGCATAAACATCTGCCGCTGAAGTTTTGCTTATTGAACCTGCTGCCTGTACATCAGTTACTGGTTCGCTTAAATACGGTATATCTCCAAACTGTCTTACTAAATGAAAATAAGTAAAAGCCCTTAAAAAATAAGATTGAGCCACTATTGGGTTTTTCTGTTCATCTGGAGCATCAACCTGTGCTGCACCAGCTATAGCTTGGTTTGCAGCTGCAATAGTTTGGAAACTTCTTCTCCAGTTATCCGGTATCATACCATTATCAGCTGGTACATTGAATTCGTTATGCTCGATTCTGCGTGCAGATGTAGTAGGGTCTCCAATATCTACCATATCACTACGTAATAAAATAGTAAGCGACATTTTTCTACCCCAAAAATCTTCATGGGTTAAATGACCGTAAGAACCATTCACCGCTGTTTGAATATCGCGCGTTGTTTGGAAAAACCCTTCTGGTGCTAATAGACCAACTGGCTGTTCCTCTAAATCTGAACATCCTATTATTGATAATCCTATCAATAACATTAAAAATTTGTGCGTTGTTTTCATATTATATTTTTTTTATTTTTTAGAATTTTAAATTTACGCTAAAATTAACAGACCTTACATTTGGATAATTACCAAAATCAAATCCATTTGTTGTGTTAGCATCTGAACTAGAACCTCCGCCAGAACCAAAATAACTCACTTCAGGATCTAAACCAGAATAATTGGTAATTGTAAATAAATTTTGCGCACTTAAAGAAAGTCTAACATTTTGCATTCCTAGTTTTTCAACTACTTCACTAGGTAAGGTATAACCTAAAGCAATATTCTTTAATCTAATGTAACTGCCATCTTCAACAAAGCGAGAAGAAATCTCTTTTCCTCTTAGTCTTGCTCTTGGAATGTTTGTATTTGTGTTTGTTGGTGTCCAAGAGTTAAGAATGTCTGTAGTAGCATTTGAGTCTCCGTTAAATAACTGAATAGCAGTAAGATTCATAATATCACCACCTTGTACGCCTTGAAAAAAGATATTTAAATCAAAATTTTTGTACGAAAAGTTATTAGTGAAACCAAAAGTAAAATCTGGCGTTGGGTCTCCAATAATTTGTTGATCAGACGGTGAAATATCTCCACTACCATCAACATCGGTAAATAGCTGATCTCCTGCTTCTCCACCTGGTAATAACGCTGTACCTTCTGGTAAGTCTCCACCTTGGTATACACCTTGGTAGTCGTACCCCCAAAACGCACCTAACACTTCTCCTTCTCTTAATAAGTGTGTGCGAGGCAAGTTAAAATAACCTGGTGAAGCATCTAAAAATAAATCGATATCGCCACCTAAAGCTACTACTTCGTTTCTGTTTATTGCTAAATTAAAGTCTGTAGTCCAGCTAAAGTCTTGATTACTTATGTTTCTAGTATTTAAGTTAATCTCAAAACCTTTGTTATTAACTTCTCCAATATTTCTTAAACTTCTTGGAGTTAAAAAACCTAGAAACTGAGCCTGCGTGTTATCTGCAAGAATTAAATCTTCAGTATCAATATTATAATAATCTAAAGACAATGAAATTTTGTTATTAAACAACCCAATATCTAAACCAAGGTTTGTTTGATTTGATGTTTCCCATTTTAAATCTGGGTTAGCAGGTTGGTCTGGAGTTACTGCGTTTATAGTTTGCCCATTATTTACTGCGTAAAGATTATCAAAACGCGCTAAAGATTGAAATGGAGATATCGCTTGGTTACCTGTTACACCATAACTAGCTCTTAACTTTAAATTTGAAATGGTTTCATTATCTTTTAGGAAACTTTCGTTTGATATTTTCCAACCAAAAGCTGCTGAAGGGAAAATAGCAATCTTCTCATTTGCTGCGAAGTTTGAAGCCCCATCACGTCTTACAGTTGCCGTGAATAAGTACTTATCATCGTAATCATAATTTATTCTACCAAACTGCGATTGAATTTCAGACTCTACTAAAGATGATGTTGGTATTAATTGTACAGCACCACCCGATAAGTTACGATATGAAAAAGAATCAGAGGTGAATGTTTGCGCTCCAGCGGCAAATAATTCTCGCGTTTCTTTTTGATATGAATAACCCGCTAACAACGTTAACTGACCTTTACCAAGCGCTGTATTATATGTTAAATAGTTTTCGCTAATTATGTTTGTTTCTTTCAAATTAGCTATTGCAGCTCTACCGCCTACATTACCACCTGCAGTAGTTATTAATGTAGATGGTCTAAAAAGTCCTGCAGTTTCATTTGTTGTACTAAAACCAAATGTAGTTTTGAATGCTAAATTTTCTATGATATCGTAATTAGCATATAAGTTGGCTCTGTACTCATCAGCTTTAACTTCGTTAACTCCCTCAGTTGCTACTGCTACAGGGTTGTCAATATCGTCTCCAACACCATTAATAGTATTTAAACCGTTTTCATCTAGCACCCCTAAATCTGGAGCAAATCTAAAAGATCCACTTACAACATCATCACCACCACCATTGGCAGTTTCACCAGTAGATTGTGTTGGTACTCCATTTTCTGCACCTCTACTTCCAAATACATTAATACCAAGTTTTAATTTATCAGTTACTTGTGCATCAATATTTGATAAAAATGTGAAGCGTTCAAATTCAGAATTGATTAACACACCATCTTGCTTAAAGTAATTAGCTGAAGCGTAGAAATTAACTTTGTCTGTACCTCCTGAAAATGATGCTTGATGGTTTTGTATACTACCTGTTCTATACAATAAGTCTTGCCAGTCTGTATTTGCAGGTCCTTGCACATACGCAGGATTTATGGCTTGTTGGTAAGCTGCGAACTGATTAGCATCTAAAAGATCTAATTCGTTTGATGTATTTTGAACCGAATAGTTAGAATTAATTTCAATACTTAAAGCACCGCTTCTACCTTTTTTAGTTGTAACTAAAACCACACCGTTTGATCCTCTAGAACCATAAATAGCTGTAGCAGAAGCATCTTTTAAAACTTCTATAGACTGAATATCATTTGGTTGCGGAAATGTTGCACCAACAAATCCATCAACCACGATAAGCGGAGAACTACTAGCGTTAATTGATGTGTTACCTCTAATTTGAATATTAATAGGCGCTCCTGGTTCACCACCATTATTAGATTGTACAACAACACCTGCCGCACGACCTTGTAATGCTTGAGCAGCATCTAGTACTGGAAAAGCAGTTAGTTCTTCTGAATTTACAGAAGATACCGCACCTGTTAAATCACTCTTTTTTCTAGAACCATACCCTACAACAACTACTTCTTCTAGAGCTGCTAAATCTTCTGCTAATACAACATTTAATGTATTACCACTAACTTTCATCTCTTTTGTTACGTAACCAATGTAACTAAATACCAATGTAGCATTAGTATCACTTACATTTATACTGTAGTTTCCATCAAAATCGGTTGATGTCCCAGAGTTAGTACCCTTTACTATTACATTTACACCGGGCAGTGCCTCACCATCTGTTTGAGATGTTACCGTTCCCGAAATTGTTTTCTGTTGCGCGCTAACACTCAACGCAAAACAAAAACTCAATACTAGGAAAAGTCCCTTTTTAAATAGATTAGTTTTTTTCATTAGTTCAATTTTAGTTAATACTTAGTTTTAGTTATTAATAATAATTTATAATTTGGTTTTCCAAACTGGTTTACCAAATTGGTTTCCCAAATATATGCATTTTTTTTTAATACAGTATATAATTGGAAACTGAAATAAATTAAACATAAAAATTTATAATTTACAGCTTACTTAAATATATGATGACAAGACTAAAGACAACAATAATTAAAGTAAGCAAAGCTTCTATGTAACCTATTTTGGGTTTTATGTTTTTCACATATGAAAACTAAAGAAAAAAGAAGAAGTAGAAATACAAAACTGGGTATAAAATTGTACAACTATTTGTAAAACAGGTTTTTAAAAAAACCCTAAACTGAAAACTTATTGGCGTATTGAGAAGGTGTTTCTCCAAATTTCTTTTGAAAACACTTACTGAAGTATTTAGGATTTTTAAAACCTACTTGATAACTTACCTGAGAAATATTGATTTTACCATGCTCTAGCAATTGCGCTGCACGCTTCATTCTAAAGTATTGAATAAACTCGTTTGGTGTTAAATTAGACCATGCTTTAATTTTGGTGAATAACATGGTTCTGCTTACACCTAACTCAGTACAAAAGTATGGGATATCGAAATCTTCATTACTAATATTATCATTTACTATTTGTAATGCTTTTTTATAAAGCTTTTCATCAAATGAAGATACCAGTATATCTTCTGGCTTTAATCCATCATTAGATATAAACTTTTCTCTAAGCTTTGCTCTACTTTGTAGCAGGTTTTTTATTCTAAGTTTAAACTCTTTTACATCAAATGGTTTGCTTATGTAATCATCTGCACCACTTTCTAAACCATCTAATTTATAAATTAATGAAGATCTAGAGGTTAATAATATAATAGGGATATGACTTGTTTTGATATTGCCTTTAATAGCAGAGCATAATTCAGTACCTGTCATTTCGGGCATAATAACATCACTAACTATTAAGTCAGGAAATTCTTTTTTAGCTTTTTTAAAACCAACCGCACCATTTTCTGCTTCTAAAATATTGTATTGTGTTGTTAATAAACTTTTTATGAACTTACGAAGAGGTTTATGGTCTTCAACCAATAAAATGGTTTGCTTTTTCTCTTCTTTTACATCTTCATCAAAAGTATCTTCTATAGGAACGGTAGTATTTAATTGTTTTACATATTGGGATACATCGTCGCTAAACTTAAAATCTTGTAAAATTTCGGTATCATCTAAATGTACTCTACCTAAAACCAATGATACTGAAAAGATAGACCCTTCTCCATTATCATTGCTTGTAACTTGAATAGTACCTTTATGAAGCTCTACAATATTTTTTGCTATGGATAGACCTATTCCTGTGCCCTTATTATAATTACTATCTGGTTGATTATTTACAGCAACTTCAAAAAAACGTTCAAATATTTTATCGTGATAGTCTTTTGCTATACCCACACCGTTATCTTCTACAGCGATAACTATTTCATTATCATGCTTTGTAATTCTTATCGTTATTTTTCCTCCATTTGGTGTATATCTAAATGCATTTGATATTAGATTATAAAAAACACGCTCTAGTTTATTTCTATCATAATAAACTAATACAACATCTTCATCACATAAAAAGTTAAATTCGTAATTTCCATTTTTAGCAAACTCTGTAAAGGATAAATAAATTTCTTTTAAAAATTTAATGATGTTTCCTTCGGCAGCCTGTAATTTATATAAGTTACTTTCAAATTTTCTAAAATCCATCAACCTATTAATAAGCTGTAATAGATGATTTGCGTTATTATCTATAACCAATAGTTTTTTATAAACCTTACTACTACCGCGATACTCCTCAATAATTTGATGTAAAGGCCCTAAAATTAGAGCCAAAGGCGTTCTAAATTCGTGAGAAATATTAGTAAAAAATTCTAATTTACTTTTATTTGCTTGTTTTGTTCTTTCTGTTTCAATATACTCTAATTGTAAATCGTGTTTAAGTTTTGCTCTTGACTTTAATATATCTACAAGAAAATAAAGCGCCCCCAAAATAAACAACCCATAAATTACAAACGCCCACCATGTACGCCAAGGCGCAGGTGCAACTTTAATATCTAATTGCGTTATAGAATCATTCCATACATCATTACTATTTGCGCCTTTTACCTGAAACGTATAATTACCAGAATTTTGAATAGTGTACGAAGCTGTATTTGCGTTTGTTAAATTCCAATCTTTTTCTAGACCTTTTAATCGGTATTTATACTTATTATTACTTGAATTGATAAAATTTGGTATGGAAAACGAAATATTGAAATTACCCTGAGTATGTGTTAATTTAACCGATTTGGTAAAAGGCAATGTATATTCTAAAACTTTGGCTCCACCTTCACCTTGTTTATCATTTTCTTTCACATTAAAGTCAGTTAAAATAACTTGAGGTGTGTAAGCATTTGTAATTAAGTTTTTAGAATTAAAATAGGTAACACCTTTAGGACCTCCAAAATAAAATTCTGATGCACCCAACTTTAAACTCGCATTATCATTAAACTCCTTACTTACTATACCATCTGTTTGATTGTATATTCTCAAATAGTTTTGGCTAGAATCATACTGTATTAAACCTTGATTTGTACTTATCCATAAACGCAATGCATCATCTTCTTCAATACTATGTACCGCAGATATATTTACATCATTTACAGATAAATTAATAGGATTGAAAGTTGTACCGTTATATTTATATAATCCCTTAGACTTTGTTCCTGCCCATAGGGTTTTATTAGCGTCTTCAAACACACATAATATGTCGTCACCATATTGTAGAGATTCATCATAAAAATAAGCACTTACTACACCTGTACTGGTTATTTTGTTGAGACCTTTTTCTGTACTTACCCAAACATTATTATATGAATCTACACATATAGCACGTACCAAATTACTGGATAATGCATCTTCATTATTATCAGACTCATAAAAACGCTTAAAGTCTCTAGATTTTAAATTATACTTAAATAAACCTTTTCCAAATGTGCCTATCCATATATTATTAAAATTATCTTTTTTAATAGCATAAACACCTGTGCTTGCTAAAATGTCATTTAAAGGTTTAGGTAATATATTTTTTAAAAATTGTTTTGTATCTAAATTATAAACATCCAAACCGTTTTTAAATGTTCCTATCCACAATGTATTATCGAACACCTGAAGTGCTTTTATATTATTATCTGAAAGCTTAGTTTTACTTTCCGAAATATAACTATATGCATTAGTTGCTTTATTCCAAGTATTAATACCACCACCCTCTGTACCAAAATACAAGTTAATTTTATAATGTGCTATAGAACTAACTACATTATAACTTAAACCTTTGCCTTTTCTATTTTGTGTTATGTTTCTAAAGTTAATATTTGATTCATCCCAAATATTAATGCCGCCATAGTATGTACCAATCCAAACAGATCCTTTTTTATCTTTAAATAAATACTTGATTGAGTTTTTACTTAATCCATTTTCATTATCAACGTCGGCTTTCAGTGTAGATACCAAGTTATCTTTACTTACTATTTTAAGGCCATTATATGTTCCAATCCATAAGTTATCCTCGTCATCAAAAAGTAATTTTCTAACATTTTTATCATCATTCTCACCTCTATCGCTTTCTTTTAAGTAGGGTGAAAACGCTTTTGATTTTAAGTTATAATTTATAACACTATTATTTCTAGTGGCAACTAATAAGTTATCATTTAAACCATTAGCTAAGTCCTGAACATGATACGTATCACTACCTTTTAAAACATTAAATTTTAATACGCTATCATTGATATTTGATGCTTTGTGTATACCTTCTCCCGTACCAACAAAAACATGTCCTAGCGAAGTTTCTAGTATTGAGGTAACATGTTTAAGTATAGGCCTATCGAATTCATTTAAATAATTACTAAAGTTATCATTGGTTTTATTGTACACTGAAAGACCGCCAGATGTTCCTATCAAAACATCTCCATTAGAAATTGTTTTTATTGTCCATACTGTATTATTACATAACGACGTGCTTTTTTCATTATGAAAATACCTTTTAAACGTATCTGTTTTAGGATTGTACTTGTTTAAACCATTGTAAGTTCCAACCCATAAAAAACCATCGCTATCTTCATGGATAGACAAAATATCGTTATTACTTATAGAGTTAGGATTATTTACTTGGTTTCTATAAACCGTAAATTTTGTGCCATCGTATTTATTTAAACCATCACGTGTACCTATCCAAACGTGCCCTAATTGATCTTGATGAATAGCAATTGCTGAGCTTTGAGAAAGCCCCTCGTTAATAGATAAATGTGTAAATTGATATTTTATATTTTGAGCAAGACTATTTATGCTAATCAATAAACTAAAACACAAAACAAGACACCTAAACATGAAATATCAGTAATTGATTTTAGTAAAAATAACAAAGTATACTAAAATACTACAACTTATTATTTGTTATAATTGAAATTTAATACTGCGATAGCTATAAACACATTCTTATACGTCTATCTATAAGATTGAACTACCCCAAAAAGCTACTTTAAAATTATGTAAGCTCTTTATTAAATTGTCTTATTGCATTGATGAACCAAACAACATTGACTATGATAATTAATACTACTGAAATAAAATTATGGAAAGTGAATTTATTGGCAGAAAAAAACCGTAATTATTACAGTTAAAATTGAATTATAACTGATATAATTTTTTTGATGCTTATTTAGAATTTTTGTTACAACTAAAAATAATCATCAAAAAATTTAAACCAATTAGTATAGCCCAAATAATAACTACGGTTCCCAAATTCTTTATTTTTTTTATTCTAATGCT
Organism: uncultured Flavobacteriaceae bacterium; assembly: GCA_937923515.1. Classification (GTDB taxonomy): domain Bacteria; phylum Bacteroidota; class Bacteroidia; order Flavobacteriales; family Flavobacteriaceae; genus Jejuia. The sequence continues at coordinate 2,618 of CALDUF010000062.1, read as the reverse complement.
AAAACACTAGAATAGGATGAAATTATAAAAGATTAGAACATAAAATATCTAAACTTCTATTAAACAAACCCTATCGCTTTTGAAAATATTTACTAAATACCAAAAACAGCACACCACAAAGCAACCAAGCTGGAAGTGTAACAAATGATAAAAATACATCAAACTGAATAGAGATAAAGTAAAACAAACCAAAGCTAATAGCCCACGCTAAAAACACCGATTTATTAAAAGCAAGGTTTGCATGTTCAGCATAATTTTTAATAATACCTGCCTTTTTATGGTAAAAATGTTCAAACACAATTATAGCCCCAAAAGGTGCTAGTATAAATCCGTATAATGCTACAAAACCTAACAATTTCATTGCAAATGCTGGAAATAAACCAGCAATAGTAGCTACTGTACCTGCCAAAATAGTAACCTTTGCTGTAGATAGTTTTGGTAAAATAGCCTGAAAAGCTAAACCTGCTCTATAAATTGTTGGATTAGCAGTGGTCCATCCAGCTAATACTACAGCAATAATACCAAATACACCAATTGCATTATATGCCATTGGCCCAGGTGCTACAGGAGGTGCTTTTCCTTCACTTAAAAAAGATAATGCCTCTGGAGACTTTAAATATACTGCATATAATAATGCTGCCGCAATCCACGCCATGTAATGGCCTACATACATTCCTGCTGCTGTAGCCCAACCTGCTTTAGCTTTTTTAGCAAATCTAAAAACTGATAAATCTGACATACCAATGTGCATTGCACCATTAGCAAACCAAGACCATATCACCACATGCCAAAATGTAAATTTAGTTTGTCCAGGAAAAGGTTCTCCGCCATCGCCCCATATGTCCCAAAAATCGGAAAAGCTTCCAACCCCTAATTGTCCTAAAGCTACAATACCACAAGCAACAAATGCTAACACAATAACGGGAGACATCCAGTTTGCTGCCTTTGTAACCGTATCATAACCACGTGCTGCTATTATTGATATCACAGCTCCTATTATAATTACTATAATGATCCACGTCATACCATTAGGCAGAGTGTCATCTAACTTAGGCATTGGCATATCAAAAGGAATACCTACAGCTGTTGCAGATACCGTTATCATAGAACCTGCTAAAAAACAAAATAGAATACCATTAGCAAGATTATAACCAGTAACTAATTTTTTACCACATATTTTTTCTAATTGGTAGTATAGTGTCAATCTATTTTTAACGGCGATTTCAGCAGTTAAAAAACGCCAACTTAACACAGCTAATAAATTTCCTATAAGTAATCCAATAATCAAATCGAAAGCACTTACACCAGCTGTTAAAAACAAAGGGCCAATCATAAACTCTGTTCCAGCAGCATGCTCACCAGCATACATGCCAATAAAGTTTTTCCATCCTTTTAATTTGGATTGGGGTACTGGGGTTCTTTCAAATTCACCACCGCCTACTTCTTCAATTACTACTGATGTATCACTCATGTTATATAGTTTAGTTGGTTAACATTTATTTTATAAGATGCTCTGGAAAATCGCTGGTTTTTTCACAACACAATTGCTCCATTACTTGTTGTAATTCTGTTTTTAACAACGATATCGTATGGTCTCCACCTCTATTACCTAATGCTGAAACGCCATACATAAACGACCGCCCCATAAAGGTAAATTTAGCACCCGTTGCCATAGCTCTTGCTACATCAGGACCAGAGCGCACACCGCTATCCATCATAATTTCAATTTGGTCTCCATATTTCTCTGCAAGAGTGCCGAGTGGTTTTATTGTGGATTGACCAGCATCTAACTGACGTCCACCATGATTTGAAACAATAATACCATCTAATCCTAACTTTATAGCTTGTTCTGCATCATACTCAGAAGCTACTCCTTTTAAAACCAACTTCCCTTTCCACATATCGCGAATTGGTTTGATTTTTTCCTCGTTAAGTCTTCCAGAAAAAGTTTGATCCATAAACTTACCTAATTGTTTCAAGTCTAAATTCTTAGGCATATAAGGTAGTAAATTGGCAAAATTAGGAATACCGTGTTTTAAAGTTTGTAAACTCCAATGTGGTCGCCCAAATGCCTGTAGTATATTACTAATATTCATTTTTGGTGGCATTGCCAAACCGTTTCTAATATCTCTTGGTCTAAATCCAAAGCTAGGAACATCACAAAGAATTACTAAAACAGGACATTCTGCTGTTGCAGCTCTGTTAATTATATCGTCTCTCAACTTATCTTCAGTTGGATGATATAATTGAAACCAAGCTTTACCTTCGGTTAATTCTGCTGCGCGTTCTATACTTGTAGTGGTAACCGTACTTAGAATAAAAGGAATATTATGTTCGAACGCTGCTTTTGCTAAAATTTCTGGCGAATTAGGCCACATTAAACCTTGTAAACCAACTGGTGCAATTCCAAAAGGGGCATCATATTCAATACCAAATAATTCAGTCTTTAATGACGACCCATGATGCTTACGCAAGTAGTTTGGTTTTAATTGTACTTCCCTTAATTCTGAAGTGTTTCTAATTAAATTAACATCTTCATTACAACCGCCATCTAAATATTCAAAAGCAAACTTAGGAATCTTTTTTTGAGCTTTGGTTCTCAAATCATCTACTGATGG
>CALDUF010000061.1 GCA_937923515.1 uncultured Flavobacteriaceae bacterium | reverse complement strand
GTTCATTTTGCCTTGATGCAAAACGAACCAAAAAATCACGGTCAAGACGAGGAATTTTCCAGTTTTTAAAACTGGAAACCGATTTGAAAACTCCGCGTCGAACTATCGTTCTCCTGTTCTCGGAGCTTTTCTACATCTATTCTGCGCCTTGACGTTCAATTCTTCGAATTGATTTGGGTGTTGGCTTTTTTGCCAAATTAATTTTTAATATTTAAGTTTATTTTTCAGCTTTCTAACCTCTAACCTTTAACCTTTAGCAAACGTTCCACTAATTTAGGGTTTTATGCTCACTTAGGCTGGTAATTTAGCCCTGATAGTAGCGGCATCCTTTTTTGATTTTTCTTCAAAAAAGATATAGCGGATAGCAGGAAATAGCTCCTGAAAAAACTATTTTAATGCTTCTACTATTGTGTTTACATTGTACTCGAACATACCAATATAGGTGCCTTCTGCTGTTCCTGCATTTCCAAGCGCATCGGAATATAAAGTGCCACCAATAGTGACGTTGTGACCTTTAGATTTTACAGCTGCCTGAAGTGCTTGGATAGTGCGTTTTGGCACCGAACTTTCTACAAAAATAGCTTTTACTTTGTTTTCTATAATGAAATTTGATAGTTTTTGAACGTCTTGCACCCCAGCTTCGGTGGCTGTGGAAAGCCCTTGTAAACCTACTACTTGAAAATTAAATGCTTTACCAAAATAGTTAAAGGCATCGTGTGCTGTAACTAAAATACGCTCTTCTTTTGGGAGCTGTGAAATGGTGTTTTCTAGCTTATTTTTTAATGCGTTTAATTGCGCAATGTAGGCGTTTCCATTGGCTTGGAATGTTGATTTTTGCTCTGGAATTGCTTCTGATAATGTGCTTACTACAAACTGTGTGGCTTGTTTCCAATACTCGATGTTAAACCAAATATGAGGATCGTAATTTGATGCAAAATACTCTGAACCGATAAGCGTGTTTTTGTCTAAAACGCTAGAAATGGCAACGGTTTTTTTGGTGTTCATTTTTTCGAAAACTTCTACAAGTTTACCTTCTAAATGCAAACCGTTGTAGAAAATAATATCGGCTTGTGATAGCTTGGTAACATCGCCTTCGCTGGCTTTATACAAATGCGGATCTACACCGCTACCCATTAAACCTTGTAGGTTAATGTGTTGGCCACCAATGTTTTTCACCAAATCGGTTATCATAGTGGTGGTGGTGACTATGTTTAGTTTTCCGTTGTTTTGTTTTTCGTTTTTACAACTAAAAAACAGGGTTATGATTACAAGTACTGCGAGTTGTTTTTTCATTTTAAATATTATTTTTTTCTTACTCTATAACTAAATCCTAAGCCTACTAATAGATCTTGGCCTTGGGTAATGCTTGTACCAAAATAAGTATCTAACTGTAAATCGTTATTTACTAGGTAGGTGAAACCTGCATCCCAAAAATGGTTTGCTGCACTGTCTTCTGGCAAATCGCCATACAGCTCCACATATGCGCCAAATTTTTCGGTAAAACTATAGCCATAAGCAAGGGTGTATATGGCCGCAGCTTCGGGAGAATCGTCGCCCCATTGTGCGCCAATATTATAGCCTAAACTAGATTTTTCACTTAAAGTGTGTGATAGCGATAGCCTAAAATCTATACCTGTGTATTCTGGTCTGTAATCTGCAGATGCACTAAATACTGGAAATACGTGGCCGATTAATGCTATTTCTGGCATAGCGCCGTTTTCTTCGGCAATGTCTATTTTCATACCCAATAGTAAAGGTGATAAACCGCTTGTAATATTATCAAGCTTAGTGCCGTTTACGGTGGTAATGCCTTCAACAAAATCCCAGCCTAAGCGTAATTCTACATTGTCTAGAATACCGTAGCGTACAAGCATGGTGTTGAATGTGTAGGCCTCTGTTTGTACGCTGTTAGCTTCAAAAGACTCGTATAATCCTCCAGTTTCAAATTGAAGAATACCTTTGCCAACGGTTGATGAAGCCTCGGTAGCATCAGGTCTGTCTGTTACTAATGCGTCTAAATTAGTGTCTTGAGCAAACACTGTGACCGAAAACCCAAAACATGTAAAGGCCATTAAAAAGTTAGTTAGTTTCATTTACGTAAATAATTGATGTGAAATCTTGATTTAAAAGAATGGTGTTATTATGTATTAAAATTTGAGTCATTTTATTATTGCTGAACTGTTTTGATATTAAGACTGAATTGCCATATTTTAATCCGTTTTGAGCACAGAAATCAAAAAATTCTTTATCGTCGCTCATCAGTCTAGAAATGGTATATGTTTTACCTTCTTCTGTATTTGAAAGTGGTATGGACGTATCAACAGTGGTAATTTCTCCGTTTGCATTTGGGATGGGATCGCCATGAGGATCGAATTTTGGATTCCCTAAATACTCACTTATTTTATTGGCTAATAAATCGGAGGTTTGATGTTCTAACAATTCGGCTTCACGATGAATATCGTGTAACGACATATCAAAAAGTTTAAATAAAAGTGCTTCCCAAAGACGGTGTTTACGCACTACATTAAGTGCCATTTTTGTGCCTTTATCCGTAAGTTTTAGCTCTTGATATTTTTCGTAGTGCAGTAAATCTTTAGTAGCTAGTTTTTTAGCCATATCTGTGGCTGCAGCGTTTGAAATACCCAATTCCTTAGCGATATTACCAGGTTTGGTATCGTTGTGGTCTCGTTTTCCATTTTTATAAATGGCTTTTACAAAGTTTTCTATAGCTACAGACATAGGTAGTGCTTTAAACTATTTTTAAGTAAGCTTAAAAATTTTTCAAATGTAGCTAAAAAAAATATAAGTTCACCTTTTACAACAGAAAAAAGGAGAACTTATATAGAAAATGTAGAGCGTATGTATAATTACATCATATTCAGTTTACGATTTGAATTTTGCCTGTTTGCGAATAAATTCTGGAAATTCTGTAATTGGTGTTATGGTCATGTCTTTATAATAACATTCTGCAGCTTCTGATTGTATTTGTATTTGTCCTTCGGTTAAAGGGGTATTGGTTTCGGGATTAATTGCATTTTCCACAACCATCACAATTTTACCATTTACCACATGTACCGCATCATTGCCTATAACATAAAGTTCTAAAAGATTCCAACTACCATGCGGATTTTGCGGTTCTAGATAGGCGTGAATATAGCCTTTACCCTCAAAATAAGCATCAGAATTTGGGTTATACTGTTTGGTGCCATCTTTATCGTTACCTCTAATAACTACCGATGGTCCAGCCACTTTTGGAGAAGCAGTATTACCATTAAGCGAAATAAAATCACCCAAGTCTGTTTCCTGTACTTGAAATTCTAAACAGGTTTTCCACGTGTTCCAAAACCTACCATAATCTCCATAACTGTGGTATAAAATACCAGAATCTTTACGTCTATCTAGTCTAGGCTCCCATTTTTTGTTGCCCCATCTAAACATGGTACTAAAATGGTAATTACTATAATTGGCTTTAGTGGTAATACAACCGTAGATTTCGCCACTAACATTTAAAGTAGTTTCACCGTTTATATTGGTAGTGGTAAACACATGTTTAATATCATTGTTAATACCTAGAGGTGTGCCTTTTCTAACATTGTCTGACTGAAATGTGCCTTCCGGCAAGCCAACCACAGTACTGTGAGGTACACCAATATGTGTGTTGAAGTGTGTTAAGTTGGCGTCTAATAGTTTTATGGTTTTATCCTTTTGCGAAAACATACAACATGTAAATAATAGCGCAAAGGGTAGTGTGATGAACGTTAGTTTCATAGTTTTAATGTATATGTGGATGATAAAAGTAAATTATTTTAGTGGCAACCACAACCATCATTTCCGCAAGCCTTTTTAGGTTTCGGTTTTTTCCAGAAGAATTTTTTAACTAAAAATAATACCGCTAAAGCAACAGCAGTAAATACAAATGTATTTTGGATAATGTCGTTCATGATGCGTTTGTCGAAATTAGTATTAGTTTATTTCAAAAATTGAAATGCAATTAATGCTACAATATAAGCAAAAGCCGTCATTATAACGAGTTGTAGCGTTGGCCATTTCCAACTGTTGGTTTCCTTTTTAACTATGGCTAGCGTACTCATACATTGCATGGCAAAAGCATAGAATAAAAGCAATGAAATTCCTGATGCAAAATTAAATAACGGCCCACCAAGAATGGGGTTGGTTTCCGCAGCCATCCTGTTTTTAATAGTAGCTTCATCATCACTACCAACGCTGTAAATAGTAGCTAGCGTACCAACAAATACCTCTCTAGCTGCAAAAGAACTTACAATTGCAATACCAATTTTCCAGTCGTAACCCAAAGGTCTAATCACAGGCTCAATAGCATGACCCGCAATGCCAATAAAGGAATGTTCTAATTTATGAGATGCTATTTTTTGTTGTAAATCCGCTTCATTTAAATTTTGCGAAGCATATTTAGTTTTTACAATTGTTTCAGCATCATTAAACTGTTTTCCTGGACCATAAGAAGCTAAAAACCATAATACGATAGATATGGCAAGAATTATTTTTCCAGCACCAAACACAAATGCTTTTGTTTTTTCAATAACCGTAATAGCTACATTTTTAAAAAGCGGTAGTTTATAATTAGGCATTTCTATAACAAAAAACGTTTTACTTTTAATTTTAAGTACTTTATTTAAAATATAGGCCGAAAAAATAGCAGTACCAAAACCAATTAAATACAATAGCATTAAGGTTAAAGCTTGGTAGCTTAACCCGAAAAAGCGTCCTTCTGGAATCACCAAAGCAATAATGATAAGGTACACAGGTAATCGTGCTGCGCAGGTTGTAAAAGGCGTTACCAAAATGGTAATTAAACGTTCTTTCCAACTCTCAATATTACGTGTTGCCATAATAGCAGGAATCGCACAGGCAGTACCAGAAATTAAGGGTACAACACTTTTACCACTCAACCCAAAACGCCGCATAATACGATCCATTAAAAACACTACACGACTCATATAGCCACTTTCTTCTAGCACTGCAATAAATAAAAACAAAAAGGCTATTTGCGGAATAAAAATTACAATACCGCCTAATCCTGGAATAATGCCTTCGGCAATTAAATTGGTAAAAGCACCTTGTGGCAAACTGTTTTTTACCCATTCACTTAGGCTTGCAAACGTACCATCAATAAAGTCCATGGGCACTTCGGCCCAATCATAAATAGCTTGAAAAATGGTTAAAAGAATAACTGTAAAAATGAGATAACCCCAAACTTTATGGGTTAAAATTCTATCTAATTTTATACGTAAATCTTTCGCTTGGCTCAAATCAATGCTTTGCCCCTTCGCTAAAGCATCATTAATATATTGGTAGCGTTTTATAGTTTCCTTTTGCTGCAAACGTTTTAAATCGCCTTTGCTTTTGGTTTTAAAATCTGCAACGGCATCAAAACCTTTTCTATCGGTTTTTCCAAAGTTAACATCTTGCGTAATTACCAACCAAAGCTTATATAATAACTGGTTTGGGAATGCCTTTTTTAAGTTCCCAAAATACGTAGGATCAATACTAGTAGTATCTAAACATGGTTTAACTGAAACTTCTTTATAATTAGCAATTAGTGTTCTTAATGCATCTATACCTTGGTTTTTACGCGTGCTTATTAGTGCTATTTTGGTATTTAGTTTTTCTTCCAAATACTCAATATCCAAAGAAATTCCTTTGTAACTCATACGGTCTGCCATATTGATAACCAATACGGTTGGGATTTCTAAATCCTTAATTTGAGTAAATAGTAAAAGGTTGCGTTTTAGATTTTCAACATCGGTAACCACCACCGCAATATCAGGGAAGTCTTTATCGTTTTTATTCAGCAAAAGTTCAATCACCACATTTTCATCCAGAGACGACGCATTTAAGCTATACGTACCTGGTAAATCAATAATATGTGCCTTAACGCCACGTGGCAATTTACAAACACCTTGTTTTTTTTCAACGGTAATCCCAGGATAATTACCCACCTTTTGGTTTAAACCAGTTAAGGCATTAAAAACCGAGGTTTTTCCCGTATTAGGGTTACCAATCAGCGCCACATTTATCTGTTTACTCATGTGTTACTTTTTCTATTAAAATATGAGCAGCAGTTTCTTTTCTAATAGCTAGGTGCGAGCCATTTACGTTCAAATACATAGGGTCTTGAAAAGGTGCAAGCTGAACCAATTCTACAGAATTTCCAGGCAAACAGCCCATTTCTAAAAGTTTTAAAGGGATGTGAACTGAAGAAACATCTGTAATTACAGCGTGTTCTCCACGTTTTAAGTGTGCTAAAGTATGCTCCAAGCTTATTTAGATTGAATTTAAAGAAGCAAAAGTACAGCAAACTTTATAAGATTAAAAGTTAAAGTGTAATTATTTGGGCGTTACCCCGCTGGTTCGCTAAGGCTCTCAAAGCGGGGTCGGGCTTTCCGTTACAAGTCCTCGCTTCTGCGCTACGGCGCAAAAGCTGTGGGCTATCCACTGCAATCCCTAACGCAAAAGTTACCCACGTTATAACCAGTAAGTATTTCGCTATGCTTGGGTTTAGAATTTTTAAAGACTAAAAGCGTAAAATTTTAAAGAATTAGCCAATTAAAACTAAAGTATCTTAAACTTTAGTTTTTGCTTTTGCTTTCGCCACCTCATTACGTTCTATACTATGCTCAGGTCTGGTCCACTTAGGTTTTTCACCTAAAGATTGGTATTCAGAGTCTTTCGCTTCCACCGTTTCAGGCTGCATTTTTTTAATAAATGGCTTTTGAGGGTTTAAGCCTAAAAGCTTAAACATTTCCATATCTTCACTCACATCAGGGTTTGGTGTAGTTAATAACTTATCACCTGCAAAAATGGAATTTGCACCTGCAAAGAAACACAAGGCTTGTCCTTCTCTAGTCATTTCTGTTCTACCAGCGCTTAAACGCACTTGGGTTTCTGGCATTATAATTCTTGTGGTGGCTACCATACGTACCATATCCCATATAGAAACAGGTTTTTGGTCTTCTAATGGTGTGCCTTCAACAGCTACTAAAGCATTTATTGGAACAGATTCTGGTTGTGGGTTTAGCGTAGAAAGTGCCACTAACATACCTGCTCTATCTTCAACTTTTTCGCCCATACCAATAATACCTCCAGAGCACACAGTTACATTAGTTTTTCTAACGTTGTCTATAGTTTCTAAACGGTCCTCAAAACCACGTGTAGAAATTACTTCTTTATAATATTCTTCAGAAGAATCTAAATTGTGATTGTATGCATATAAGCCAGCTTCAGCTAAACGTTGTGCTTGGTTTTCGGTAATCAT
>CALDUF010000060.1 GCA_937923515.1 uncultured Flavobacteriaceae bacterium | reverse complement strand
TTGTTTATGTAAACTTAAGGCTAATGTTTGTTTATCTGCATGCTTTATAGTTACTACTGGGTTTAATTGAGCTTTTGTAAATTGGCCACGGCCAGAGTAGGCTACATTTAAATAAGCCTCGGCGTTATCGTTATAAGACACCACCTCGATATTGTGTTGCGCGCAAACATACAAATAAGACATCATATGGCAAGAGGCCAATGCCGACAATAGTAAATCTTCTGGGTTATATAATGCAGGGTCTCCATGAAACATTTTGGCTGCCGATACTTCTAATACATCTTTTATATTGTCTATTTTAACCTTATGATTTCTACTAAACGTTTTAGGGTTTTGTGTACTTGTGCCTGCCTTTAATTGCCAGGCTACTGCTGCTTTAAAAATATGTTGATAGCTCATTTTAATTATATAAAAATACCGTTAAACGTTTTATTTAAAACCTAAACTTTTAATAAAAAATTCAGAATTAAAAATTTTATCATATGTCTATTGATGTGTTATAGCTGTTTTAATTTAATATCTTTAAATGCAACGCTCATGGGTGGGCCTACATGAACTTGTACGCCTATTAAACCTTTTAAACTCCTGTTTATAGTATCGTTATCTATAACATGGCTTGTTAAAATACCATTTACATAATGCTTTAAATCTTTGCCTTGTGCTATAATATGTACATGGTTCCAGCCTGTATTATTTATAGCTTTTTTTAAAGTTTCTTTATCTTGAATATTATGAATCACTTGTCTTGTTTGCCAACAATTTTTTTTTATGTTGGTTCTTAAATTTCCAGATACATTGGGATTATTTTGTGTGTTTATAATTACTTTTTCACCTTGATAAGCTAAAGTTGTTCTTTTCTTTTCCTCGTAATTTTGACCTGTATACTTATTTTTACCGTCAATATCGGCTTGATAGCCTCTTAATGCAAATGGCTTATTTTTAATTAATTCACTCCTGTAATTTATGCCGCTATTGCCTAATTTAGAAATGCGATAACTTAGTTTTAATTCAAAATTTTCGGGTTGTCCGCCTTGCCAAATAATAAAGGTGTTACGTTTTAAAATAGTTTCTGGAGTTACGGTACCAACCAGACTACCATTTTCTACATGCCAGTATGTACTGTCGCCATGCCAATTGTGTAATGTTTTACCATCAAATATATCTACAAAATTATTTTTTATGTTGGACTTACACGATAGCAGACTAACCAAAGCTATAAGACTTATAAATATTTGTTTATTTATGCGCATATAAAGTTTAATTATAGTACTGCTACAGTACGTTATTTATAATATCTTGTACAACTTCTGGGTTAAGTAAAGTACTTGTATCGCCTAAGTTACTCGTGTCTTTACATGCTATTTTACGTAGTATACGACGCATTATTTTACCAGATCGTGTTTTTGGTAAGCCGCCTGTAAATTGTATTTTATCGAGTTTAGCAATAGGGCCTATATGCTCTGTAATGATTTGATTAATTTCTTTTCTTAAATTATCGTGTCTTCTACCCTCTCCGGTGTCTTTTAAAATAACATAACCGTAAAGGGCATTTCCTTTTATATCGTGAGGAAAACCAACAATAGCAGACTCTGCCACTGCTGGATGCTCGTTAACAGCATCTTCTATGGGTGCCGTTCCTAAATTATGGCCAGATACAATAATAACATCATCTACACGTCCGGTAATTCTATAATAACCAACCTCATCGCGCAATGCACCATCGCCTGTAAAGTACATGTTTTTATAGGCCGAAAAGTAGGTGTTTTTATAGCGTTCGTGGTTTCCCCATATTGTTCTTGCCATGGCAGGCCATGGGTATTTTATACACAGTCTACCTTCTACTTGGTTACCTTTTAATTCGTTAGCATTATCGTCCATTAAAGCGGGTTGTATGCCAATAAAAGGTAATGTAGCGTAAGTGGGTTTTGTAGGGGTTACGTATGGTATAGGGGTTATCATTATACCGCCTGTTTCGGTTTGCCACCAAGTGTCTATAATAGGACTTTTCTTTTTACCTACATTATCATTATACCAATGCCAAGCTTCTTCGTTTATGGGTTCGCCAACAGACCCAAGTACTTTTAAACTGCTTAAATCGTATTTTTCTACTAAATCTACCCCTTGCTTAGCTAATGCTCTTATAGCGGTTGGTGCTGTGTAAAATTGAGTAATTTTATGTTTTTCTACCACCTCCCAAAAACGACCAAAATCGGGATAGCTAGGCACCCCCTCGAACATAACAGTTGTGGCGCCATTGGCCAATGGCCCATAAACAATGTAACTATGCCCCGTAATCCATCCAATATCTGCTGTACACCAATACACATCATTTTCTCTGTATTGAAATACATTTTTAAAAGTGTAGGCCGCATAAACCATATAGCCAGCTGTACTATGTACCATACCTTTGGGTTGCCCTGTAGATCCCGATGTGTATAAAATAAATAAAGGATCTTCGGCATTCATAACTTCGGCTTCACAAACTTTAGAAGCCTTGTTTAATAAAGGCTCTAGCCAATAATCGCGACCTGTTTTCATGCTTATCTGGCTGTCTATTCGTTTGGCAACAAGTACGGCTTGTACGCCTGGGCAATGCTCCAGAGCCTCGTCTACAATACCCTTTAAATCTATCGTTTTTGCACCTCTGTAAGAACCATCGCTAGTTAATACAAGCTTACAATCGCTGTCGTTAATTCGGGTTGCTAATGCTGTAGCAGAAAACCCAGCAAATACCACCGAGTGTATAGCCCCTATTCTAGCACAGGCTAAAACAGCTATGGCCAATTCTGGAATCATGGGTAGGTAAATACAAACGCGATCGCCACGTTTAACAGCTTTGCTTTTTAAAACGTTAGCAAATTGGTTAACGCGTTCGTGTAATTGATTATATGTTATATGTTGGGCTGCCTCGTTAGGGTTATTGGGTTCAAAAAGAATGGCTGTTTTATTTCCTCTAGTAGACAAGTGCCTGTCTATACAATTTTCGGTGATGTTTAATTGGGCGCCTTCAAACCATTTTACATCGGGTTTAGAAAAATCCCAACTTAAAACGTTATTCCATTTTTTTCGCCACATAAAATGTTCTTCGGCTATTTCTTCCCAAAAGACTTCTGGGTTTCTAATAGATTTTCTGTAAACTTGATAATATTCTTCTAAATGCTTTATGTGATAATTACTCATGGTATTTAGTATATGGTTCTAGTTGGTTTTTTATAATGTAACGTTATATTTACCTGACTTCTAAAATAATAAAATTATACTATTTTTAAGACGTTTTACATACTATAAACTCATAAAATAAACTTTTATCAGATGCAAAAAAAATTAGACATCGCTTATTTAGGACATGATATACTGAGATCTAAAACGACTCGTGTAGACCATATTGAAGATAAAGCTTTTCAAGAATTTATAGACCATATGATTTATACGGTTAAAGCGGTTAACGGATTAGGTATAGCAGCACCACAAGTATACAAAAAAGATCGTGTTTTTATTATGGCATCTAAACCCAGTGAGCGTTACCCAAACGCACCAACCATGGCACCTATTACTATAATAAACCCCGAAATTATAAAACATAGTAAGACCACTACCAAAGATTGGGAAGGCTGTTTAAGTATACCAGGAATAAGAGGTTTGGTACCTAGATACGATAGTATAACCGTTAAATATACCAATAGGTTTGGAGCTCTAATAAATAGCTCTTTTACAGGTTTTATAGCACGAATTTTTCAGCATGAAATAGACCATTTAAATGGCCTTGTTTTTCTAGACAGACTAGAAACTAACAAAGACATTATAACCGAAAGCGAATATCAAAAAATTGTTACCACGTCTTTATAATTCTATTTTACTAAAGTAATAAAGCTTTAGCTAATGTTTGCTGATAAATAACTTCGTACTGAGGTACAATTTCATGTAAATCGAACTTTAAAGCTTCTTGTCTGGCATTGTTTTTAAATTGAGCTAATCGGTCTTCATCTTTTAAAATATGAATAGCATTTTTACTCATTTCTTCTACATCGCCAACTTCGCTTAAATACCCAGACACACCTTCTACATTAACCTCTGGTATACCACCTGTGTTGCTAGAAATAACTGGCACTCCAGATGCCATAGCCTCTAGTGCTGCTAAGCCAAAACTTTCGGTTAAGGATGGAAGCAAAAACAAATCGCTAAAACATAAAATTTTATCTATTTCATTACTTCTTCCGAAGAAAATAACCTTATCAGAAATTCCTAAATCGCGACATTGATTTTCTATACTTTCTTTTTCTGGTCCTTCACCTATAAACATCAATTTCGCAGGCAATGCTTTTTGAATGCCGTAAAACACTTTAATAACATCTTGAACACGTTTTACAGGGCGCAGGTTACTAATGTGCGTAATTATTTTCTCATCATCTTTAGCCATCATACCACGTTGGCAATCGGTAAAACCATGATTGTATTTTTCTAAATCTATAAAGTTTGGAACTACATGAATATCGTTATTAATATCGAATAAGCGCAAAGTATCATCTTTTAAACTTTGAGAAACTGCTGTAACCGCATCAGACTTATTAATGCTAAATGTTACAGCTGGTTTGTAGAAAGGGTGACTTCCTACCAAAGTAATATCTGTACCATGAAGTGTGGTTACTATAGGCACGTGTATACCTTCTTCTTGTAGCATTTTTTTTGCCATATACGCCGCATACGCATGTGGAATTGCGTAGTGTACATGCAAAATTTCTATACCATGTAATTTAACCATATCTACCAACTTGCTAGATAGCGCCAATTCGTAAGGTTGGTAATGAAACAACGGATATTCTGGAACGTTTACTTCGTGGTAATGCACATTGTTACTTAACAATTCTAAGCGCACAGGTTGGTTATAGGTTATAAAATGAATTTGATGACCACGTTTAGAGAGTTCTAAACCTAACTCTGTTGCCACAACACCACTACCGCCAAATGTAGGATAGCAAACAATTCCTATTTTCATATATGCAAAAATTTTATCTGTTTAGAGCTACAAGCCTCTAAAGTTTCAACTTCAAATTGTAATTGAACGTTTCACTTTAAATACTGTTAACTCATAACTTTAAGTACTTTAATATGTTAATCTTCAATAGCTTCATAAATAAAGCGTTGAATTTCTGTTCTTATATTTTCTCTCAGCAATAAATTCTTTCCTGCATTGGGATAAGTTCTATTAGCTAAAAACACGTAAACTATTTCTTCTTCTGGGTCTGCCCAAGTATATGTACCTGTAAAACCAGAATGTCCAAAACTGGTCATGGATATGCAACCACAAGTTGGCCCTTCATCACCTAACTGTGGTTTATCAAACCCTACACCTCGCCTATTATCGTTTTCGCAAAAATAACAGGTATTAAATTTATTCACCGTTTCTGGACTTAAATAGCGCTTGCCACCATAAAAGCCTTTTTGTAAATACATTTGCATAATTTTTGCCACATCGTTAGCATTACTAAACACACCTGCGTGCCCACCAACGCCGTTTTGCATTGCGGCACCCATGTCATGTACATAACCGTGTACTTTTTGGTGACGGTAATAGGTATCCACTTCAGTTGGCACAATATGTTTGTTACTTATTTTACGATAGGGATTATACATGGTATAATTTGCACCTAAGGATTGGTAAAAATGAGTTTGCACTAATTCATCAAGCGTTTTGTCGTAATGTTGTTCAATAAATTTCTTTAAAATGTAATACGGAAAGTCACTATAGCGGTACCGCAAACGATCTAACAGCTCAGAGTCCTTTATAATTTTAGGTATAGAATCTTGATAATCAGTCCTCAAATACAAATTCTTGGCTACTTCTACTTCAAATCCTTTTGTTTTTTTAGTCCGATAATATTTTCCGCTAGGACGATTCGTTACAGTATCTAAGGTATGATAGTAAAAAGGTTCCCAAGGGCGTAATCGTGCGTAATGAGATAGCATTTGTTTTATGGTAATTCCTGCTTTGTTTGAGCCTTCGTATTCTGGCAAAATATCTGACAATGTGCTGTTAAGTGATACCAATCCCTTTTCTTCCATTTCCATTAGCAATGGCAGTGTAGCGAGTATTTTAGTTAACGAAGCCACATCGTAAATATCATCAAAAGACACTTTTTCGCTGCCCTTGTATGTATGTTTTCCAAAATTTTTATTGTAAATCACTTTACCCTTTCTAGCAATTAATAACTGAATTCCTGGTGTCATCATAGAATCTACAGCTACTTTAGCTATGGAATCTACTCGTTTTAATTTTTCAGAACTCATACCAACGCGCTCTGGTATAGTATAACCCAAACGCTCTAAACTATTAATTTGCAAGCCATCTCCTGCTTTAAAGAAGGTACCAATAGATACTGGCAATTTTCCTTTTGACGGTACTGCTCCAAAAATAATTTGTGCCGATTTTTCTTGAGCAATCTTACTGTTTTGATAGCTTACTATAATGCTTTCAATATTATCAATACTTTTTAAATCGTTTAATGCATAGGGTTTTACAAATACATCTAAAATAACGTTGTGTGTTCTAGCAATTTCGTGTAGCCACACCAATTCTTTATTAGAAAATTTATGGGATTTCCAAGGGTTTTCGTCTGACCGGTGAAACCCAACAACAACAGTATTGTAGGATTGCAACTTAGTCATTAAAACGTCCAGCTTATCTGCTGTTATTTTATGAATTTTAGTGTATTTTTTAAGTGTGTTATAAAAATGGCTACCATCATCATCACCTAAGGCTACATAAGCCATTGTTTTGGTTTCTAATCGCGTTAATGGCACTAAATTGTTTTTATTTTCAACTACAGTAATGGCGTTTTCAAGCAACGTTTCGTAAAGTATATCATCTTTTAACCTATTTAAATCATTATCCAAATTATACAAGCCAATAGGCGTATAATTATGCAAACCCACCTTGTATTTTGCCATTAAAATCTTTTTAACAGAATGTGCTAAACGCGCTTCTGTAATCTCTCCGTTAGTAAAGGCGTTCATAATTTTATCAATTCCTATCTCAACATCTTCAGACATAAGCATCACATCGTTACCAGCCTTAAATGCTGCTAAATCTATATCGCCTGTGTCACTAAAATCTGCAGCGCCTTTCATGGTAAGCGCATCAGTAAATATCAAACCTTCGAAACCTAAAGAATCTTTTAAAATATCGGTAACTATATGTTTTGATAATGACGACGGATAACCATCTCTATCTTCTAAACTAGGCACGTTTAAGTGTGCTACCATCACACTAGACAAGCCTTTTTTAATCAGTTTTTTATAAGGATACAATTCAACAGAATCAATACGCTTTTCATCAAAATTGATGGTTGGTAAAGTAAGATGAGAATCTGAATCTGTATCACCATGCCCTGGAAAGTGTTTTGCATTAGCTAACACCCCAGCACTCTGCATCCCCTTCATAAAGGCTAATGCTTTTTTTGTAACGTTGTCTCTATCTTCTCCGAAAGAGCGGTTGCCAATAATAGGGTTTTTGGGGTTGGTATTAATATCTACCACTGGTGCGAAATTAAAATGAACACCTAAACGCTTACAGTGTTCTCCTATTTGCCGTCCAGTCTGTTCTACAAGGGTATCGTTTTGAATTGCTCCTAACGCCATGTTATATGGAAAAGCATATGTAGAATCTAATCGCATGCTTAAACCCCACTCTGCGTCCATGCCTATAAGCATTGGCAATTTAGATATGGCCTGTAACTCATTATTTAAACGCGCTTGACGGTTAGGCCCGCCATTAGAATATATAATACCACCTATATGATGGTCTTGTACCAATTTAATTACTCTGTCTTTAATAACAGAATTTTGATTAGACATGACTTGTACCATGTACAACTGCCCCACACGTTCTTTTAAAGTCATACTATTGTAAATACTATCCACCCATTTTTTTTGAGCTTCAGCATCTGTAGTTTGCAAAGGGTTTGTAAAGGTTTGTCCGCTCAAGTAAGAGCTTATAAACAATAGGATATATAAGAAATGGCGCATAGGGGAATCAATTAACTATATACTAGTTAGTACTAACTAATAATCGTGCCAAATTAACACTTTTAAAAAAAAGAGGGAAATACTTTAAGATAGTTTTATGTAGAAATTAAGCTAAGTACCTTCTATTCAAACTTAAAACATAAAACCCTAAGTATAAAAACTTAGGGCATATTCTAGAATACTAAGTTATTTTTTACCAAAACAAGGCGTATAATACGGTTAATACAAGCATTATAGCAAAAGCCCCAATATTAAATAAAGGTGATGTTTTAAATAATTGTTTGGTGATGGTAATGCCTTTAGCATCGTCTGCACCATTATGCTGTATATAACTACAAATAGCAATAACCGCCATGGTAAGTAGCAAGGTATAGCCCATTTGATCCATAAAAGGCACATCTACAAAAAATGCAGAAGTAGACCATCCTTTTGGTGCAAATTTAAAATACATGGCTATCGGAATTGAAGCTAAGGCTCCAATTATTGCCGCTTTATTTGTGGTTTTCTTCCAAAATAAACCTAACAAAAACACAGCAAGTATACCTGGACTTACTATGCCTGTGTATTCTTGTATGAATTGAAATGCTTGATCTAAATTGCCCAACAAAGGTGCCACAATACAAGCAATGATTAAAGCTACAAAAGCTGAAACTCTACCCGTATTAACCGTTGCTTTATCACTTGCGGTTGGGTTAATATATTGCTTATAAATATCCATAGTAAATATGGTAGATGTTGAATTTAACATAGACGCTAAAGAAGATACAATTGCAGCAGCAAGAGCCGCAAAAGCTACGCCCTTTAAACCTGTTGGTAAAAATTGTAACAGCCAAGGATAGGCTTTATCTGCTTGTTCTAAAGACGGTAAATTCTCTGAGGCACCAACACCTAATCTCGCCATTATTTCTGGATCATTTATCATAACGTAAGCCGCTATACCAGGAATAACAACAATTAGCGGTATAATTAACTTTAAAATAGCAGCAAATAAAATACCTTTTTGTGCTTCTTTTAAAGATTTAGCAGCAAGTGTACGTTGTATAATATATTGATTAAACCCCCAATAATATAAGTTAGCAACCCACATACCACCAACTAAAACTCCTAATCCTGGTAGGTTTTTATATTCTGGGTTAGATTCATCAAGTATCATCTCAAACCGTTCAGGTACAGTTTCAAATACTGTAGTTAAGCCTGCAAGAAACCCATCGCCTCCTGAAACAGTATTTAAGGCTAAATAGGTTGTAATTAAACCCCCTAAAACCAAAAACACAACCTGTATTACATCAGTCCATGCCACAGCTGAAAGTCCGCCATACAAAGAATACGCAGCAGCAAACAACGCTAAACCTGCAACACCATACAGTAAAGGAATACCCATTATAGTCTCTAAGGCCAAAGCACCTAAATACAATACTGTAGTTAAGTTTACAAACACGTAAAGCGCTATCCAAAATACAGCAAGAATGGTTTTTAAATTTGTAGAATACCGTTTCTCTACAAATTCGGGTATGGTATATAAGCCCTTTTCTATAAATATTGGTAAAAAGTATTTACCTACAATGATTAAAGTTAATGCTGCCATCCATTCGTAAGATGCAATGGCTAAACCAGAGGCAAAACCAGAGCCAGACATACCTATAAATTGTTCAGCTGAAATATTTGCGGCGATAAGTGAAGCACCTATAGCCCACCATGGTAAAGACTTACTAGCCAAAAAATAGTCTTCGGCATTTTTTTGATGTCCCTCTTTATCACGAGACACCCATAAACCTACACCTAAAATTAAAATGGCATACGTAATAAAAACAACGTAATCCCAAGTATCAAAACCTGATGTCATAATTGATTATTTAGTTAATTGGTGCTTCAAATATATGTATTTCTATTTTAAATCCTCAATTACTAAAAGCTTACAAAACGGCTATATGCACTTAAAAGCATACTAGTAAATTGTAGTAGGTTTAGTGTTATGATTATTTGTATTTTTACACTTCAATACCAATTGTAAACCAATCAACGCATTTAAAAATAGCACTAAAGTTAAAATTTAAATAAAAGTACATAAATACCATATTTACAATGTTATAAAAAATAATTTACATTTAAATATCGCATACTTCAACCTATTAATTATTAAGTAATCCTTAAAAAACATAAAAATAGTGTATACAATTCAGCATTTAAAAGATCTTAATATATTAGAAATCAAAAATCCTGATGCATCGGTTTACGGGAAACTTTATTTAGATTTAGGCGCTAGCCTTCAAGAGCTTACACTAAATCGCCATAACATCATTCAGGACCTATCGCCTTTAGATTATGCTACTACTTACGCATCATCTATTCTTTTTCCTTTTGCAAACAGAATTAAAGATGGTATTTATGAATTTAAAGGCAAAACCTTTCAATTTGAAAAAAATCATACTGACGAGGCAAATGCGCTACATGGTTTAGTATTCAATAAAACGTTTGCTATAGTATCACAACACACTTCGGCAGATAACGCTTCAGTTACGTTGCAATATATTGAAAACTCCATATCTAAAGGATTTCCATATACGTATAAAGTCACACTAAATTATAAGTTTACAAAAGCTTCATTAAGCTTAAAAATGTCTGTAGAAAATACCGATGTAAAGCCTTTTCCATTCACCGTAGGTTGGCACCCATACTTTTCAAGTGCAAATTTATTTGATAGTGAATTGGTTATGGACAGTAAAGCAAAAATTGTACTTGGAGAACGTAATATTACTACTGGCACTACTCCTATTAAAAGCAATTCGGGGATAAAAATTAAAGATCAATTTTTTGACGATTGTTGGGTTTTAAATACTGATAAAGTTGTATTTAAAACACCAAACTACAATTTGCAATTTAACGCTACTGGCAATACTAATTTTATACAAGCCTACACACCACCAAAAGCAAATACTATAGCTATTGAACCTACCACAGGTGTTTCTGATAGTTTTAATAACAATATCGGATTGCAAGTACTAAAACCAAACGACACCTACTCCATTACATGGTCATTAAAGCTAGATAATAACTAAAATGAACAGCACATTTTTAACTGATGTAAAACAAGCATTTGAAAGCACCTTTAACCAAGAACCTTTATTGGTTTTTTCTCCCGGTAGAATAAATATTATTGGTGAACACACTGATTACAATGACGGTTTTGTTTTTCCTGCTGCGGTAGACAAAGGTATTTTTGCCGCCATTCAAAAAAGCACCTCTAACCATTCTACAGCTGTGGCACTGGATTTAGAGCGTACCATAACTTTTGAGTTAGATAAAATAAAGCCTTTGAAGCAAGGTAGTTGGGAAAATTACGTATTAGGTGTAGTTGCCGAAATACAAAATAAAAATATTGTTATTGGCAACTTTAATATTGTTTTTAAGGGTGATATTCCCAGTGGTGCGGGTATGTCTTCTTCAGCAGCTCTAGAAAATAGCGTGGTTTATGGTTTGAATGAAATATTCAACCTTGGATTATCTAAACAGGATATGATTTTAATTTCTCAAAAAGCAGAACATCATTATGTTGGTGTTAAGTGTGGTATTATGGACCAATACGCCAGTATGTTTGGTGTTAAAAACAATGCATTACATTTAGATTGCCGTACCGTTGAATCGTCGCCCTATAAAATCAATTTTAAGCACCATCAATTAATATTGATAAACACTAATGTAAAACACAACTTAGCGGATAGTGCCTATAATGACAGGCGTTCGGCTTGCGAGCACATTTCAAAACTATTAAATATTAAAGCACTTCGCGACGCTACCGAAGCAGATTTAGAGCGTATTAAAGATAAAGTAACGCCTGCTAATTATCAAAAAGCACTTTATGTAATTCAAGAAAACGAAAGGACTTTAAAAGCCGCCAAAGCTATTGAGGATAATAATTTAGATGACTTAGGATCGTTAATGTATCAATCGCATTACGGATTATCTAAACAATATAAAGTAAGCTGTGAAGAACTCGATTTTTTAGTAGAACACGCTAAACAGAATACACACGTTTTGGGCGCCAGAATGATGGGTGGTGGCTTTGGTGGTTGCACCATTAATTTAGTAGCCAAGAGTGAAGCCAAAAATTTTGCTCAAACTACTGCTGTTGCTTACAAAAAAGCATTTCAAAAAAGCTGTTCAGTATACTATATTCAATTGTCTGACGGCACTCATCATGTAACGCAGACAAACTAAAACTGAGACTATTTAAAAATGGTAAATACCAATTTACAAGATTACTCACATAAAAGATTTAATATTTTAACAGGAGAATGGGTGCTCGTATCTCCACATCGTGCAAAACGCCCTTGGCAAGGACAAAATGAAGCGGTTAATAATGAAAAGCGACCAACTTACGATGATTCTTGTTATTTATGTGCGGGTAACACACGCATAAACGGAGAAAAAAATCCTAATTATAAAGACGTATTTGTATTTACTAACGATTTTGCCGCTTTACAAAACGATTCTCCATCTTTTCTGCTAAATGATGGTTTATTGGTTGCTGAAAGTGAAACTGGCATATGCAAAGTAATTTGTTTTAGTCCAGACCACTCGAAAAGTTTAGCAGATATGTCTCCAATTGAAATTCAAAACATAGTCTATGCATGGCAAGAGCAGTATAAAGAATTAGGTAATAACCCAAAAATTAATTACGTACAGATTTTTGAAAATAAAGGTGCCGTTATGGGATGTAGTAATCCACATCCACATGGGCAAATATGGAGTCAATCTACCTTACCAAACGAAGTCGATAAAAAAAATACGCAACAATTAAATTATTTTAATAAGACTAATAGCAGTTTATTGGGTGATTATTTAGCTCAAGAATTAGATAAACAGGAGCGTATCATTTTTGAAAATGATAGTTTTGTAGTGCTAATACCTTTTTGGGCAATTTGGCCATTTGAAGCTATGATTGCTCCAAAACGACAGATGAGTAATATTTTAGAAATGACGAATACCGAAACATTACAATATGCTGAAGCCATTGCTATATTAACAAAAGCCTACGATAACATTTTTAAAACCTCTTTTCCTTATTCTAGCGGTATTCACCAATCTCCAACTGATGGAAACACTTATAAACATTGGCATTGGCACATGAGTTTTTATCCTCCATTGTTGCGTAGCGCCAGTGTTAAAAAGTTTATGGTAGGTTATGAAATGTTTGGTTCGCCTCAGCGCGATATTACCGCTGAAAGTGCCGTAAAAATGATTAGAGCTTTATTGTAAGTCGTCAAATATGTTAATAGTTAATTAAAACTGCTGTTAAAATGTCTTAATTAAATAGGTTAAAAACATAAATAACTTTAATTTGATGTGTAACCAGTTTATGCCACTCGTGAAATATTTTATTCTTTTAATATTACCCTTACAGCTATTTTCACAAAATATAAGAGGTAAAGTATATGATAATGAGACGACTGTTAAAGGTATCAAGGTGTTTAACATAAGTCAAAAAACGGTTACTTACACAAACAACGAAGGTGATTTTGCAATTACTGCGGTAGTTAACGATACTTTACTTTTTGAATCGTTATTCCACCATTCAAAATTAATACAATTAAAACAAAGTGATTTTGTTGATGTTGCTGTGTTTGAGCTAAAAAAGTCTGTAAACGAATTAAACGAAGTATTGGTAAGCAAAAACGACGAAGATTTTAATCCGCTAGAATACACCCAAACGGCTGAAAATGCTCTGAAAAGAGATATAAAAAACAATATGCAATTGTATATTCCAGAATCTTCATACGCTTATGGCATGAATTTCAAAAAAATTGCTCGAATGATTGGTAAATTATTCAAAAATAAAAACAGAATTAATACGCCAAAAATTATAGAATACAAGCACTTAGATTCATTATTCAAAAAAGATGATTTTTTCAATTTAAAATTGATAAAAGAAGATTTGAACATCCCTGACAAATACGCACTTTTATTTTTAGAGTACTGTGAATCTAAATCTCTAAACAAAACACTCCTTTTAAAGGAAAACAAAGTTATTCTACTAGATTCTATGGTTAATTTTAGCAAAGAATTTTTAAAACTAGCAGAAAACAGTAATGCTACTAACGAAGCTTTAGGTGTAAAAAAACAATAACATACTAATTCTTCAATTCAAAAGTTATATTTTTAACGATATTTATTTTGATGCCGAATGAAGAACTACATATACCCTATTATTACAATTTGCTTTTTAATGCTTTGGAGCTCGTGCAGGAAAGATTTTGAATTTTCTCCTAGCACTGGAAATCTTGAATTCTCTAGAGACACCGTGTATTTAGACACTGTTTTTACCAATATAGGCTCTAGCACCTTTAACCTAAAGGTGTACAATAGAAGTGATGAGGATATTGTAATACCATCAGTTAGATTAGGCTTCGGCGACGCATCGTTATACCGCTTAAATGTGGATGGTTTAGCAGGTAAAACCTTTGAAGATATCGAATTACTAGCAAACGACAGTCTTTTTATTTTTGTAGAAACTACGGTGGATATTAGCGATTTTACCAATACAGATAGTGAGTTTTTATACACTGACCAAATAGAATTTGATTCTGGAAGCAATTTACAAGCTGTAGAATTGGTAACACTCATAAAGGATGCCATATTTATTTTTCCAGAAAGAGATGGCACTACAAGGGTTATTGAAACCTTAACGTTAAATATTGATGACGAACAAGTGCAAACCGAATTACAAGGGCGAGAATTACTACCAGAAGAGCTTACTTTAACTAATTCTAGGCCTTATGTTATTTATGGTTTTGCAGCTGTACCACCAGGAGAAACCTTGACTATTGAAGCTGGTGCACGATTACATTTTCATGAAAATTCTGGTATAATTGTACAATCTGGTGCTTCTATAAATGTAAACGGTACTTTTAGTACAGACCAAGACGCTTTAGAAAATGAAGTGATTTTTGAAGGCGACCGTTTAGAATCTAGTTTTGCTAACAGACCAGGCCAATGGGGCACTATTTGGTTATTAGATGGTAGTTTAAACAACACCTTTAATTATGCGACTATTAAAAATGCGCTGGTAGGTATTTTGTGCGATGGCAATGCAAATGCGCCAGAAGACAAATTAACCATTACCAACTCGCAAATATATAATTCTGGTAGTTTTGGAATTTTAGGACGAAACACCTCTATAGCTGGAGAAAACATAGTACTTAATACTGCAGGACAATCTGCTTTAGCTGCTACGTTTGGTGGTAAATACAATTTTACACATGCTACCATAGCTAATTATTGGCAAAATGGTCCACGTCCTTTACCTGCACTTTTGGTAAATAACTTTTTTGTTAATGAAGAAGAAACGGTACTGGTTACAGACTTAACTGAAGCTAATTTTAATAATTGCATTATTTACGGTAACGATAATCCTGAATTTCTTTTAGATGAAGTTGAAGATGATGCTGTAGATTTTAACTTTAAATTTACCAATTGCCTGATACGTTTTGAGGATAGAAACGACAATTTTACAGGACCTAATTTTGACTTTGATAATAGTAACTTATATGAAAACGTTATTTTTAATCAAGATCCAAACTTTAAAGATCCAAATAACAACATGCTAATAATTGGTGATGATTCTGCTGCAAACGGGCAAGCCAATACACTATTTGCAAACCAAGTACCTACAGATATTTTAAATATAAATAGAACAACTTCTCCTGATATTGGAGCTTACCAACACATTACGTTTCCAGAGGAAGAATAAATTATAATGAATACCAAGCTACTACCTGTATTAATTGCCATACTATTCGCTACTACATCTTTTGCGTGTAGCTGTGTTGAGTTTAAAGGGGCTTTTAGAAAGCAAATAGAAAAGTCATTTTCAGAGTCTGATGTAATAGTAGTAGGAAAAGTTAAAGGTATAAAGAAATTAAACAGCAATGCCTTACTTAAATCTTCGGCCGACCCTGTAATCTACACTTTTGAAATACAAAGCATCTTAAAAGGTAAACTTGAAAAAGAAGTTATAGAAATAGTTTCGGCATCAGATGGTGCAAGTTGTGGCTATGTATTTGAAACAGGCAAATCGTACCTTGTGTATTCTAGAACATCAAATTTCTTTGCTGCTAAAACTAATAATGCATTTGATTATTCCACAGGTTTGTGTTCTAGAAATCAAGAATTAAAAAAGGTTCGAAAAAAAGAATTGCGAAAATTATCTCGATTACAAAGAAAACATAATAGAATTTAGATGCCATACTGAAACACATTCAGTATTCAAAATACTAGGATTCATTCTCTAACTGCGCTTTATACACATCTATATTAGCCTTAGTTTTTTCATCCAACTCAGGCTCTTGTATATCAGTATATTTACTCAAAACATCGTACATAATTTTAGCCACAATATATCGTGCTGTTGGTTTATCATCAGCTGGAATATTGTACCATGGCGCATGTGCTTTCGATGATCTATTGAGTACATCTTGGTAACAGTGTTGGTATTTATCCCAAAGCTTACGCTCTTTTAAATCTCCCGCAGAGAATTTCCAGTTTTTTTCCTGTTTACGTAAACGGCGTAATAAACGGTATTTCTGCTCATCTTTTGATAGGTTTAAAAAGAACTTAAAAATAATTGTACCGTTTTCAGCAATGTGCTTTTCAAAATTATTGATTTGCTCAAAGCGTTTGTCCCAAAAAGCATCATTAATGTCATCGACTGAAGAGACGTCTGGCAAGTTTTCACCCAAAATATAATTTGGATGTACACGCGTTACCAAAACATTTTCGTAATGTGTGCGATTAAATACGCCAAATTTTCCGCGTTGTGGTAACGCAATATAGTGTCGCCATAAATAATCATGACCTAACTCTAAATCTGTAGGCACTTTAAAACTATGCACCTCTACACCTCTTACATTAAAACTCTTAAACACCTCGCGTACCAAACTGTCTTTACCAGAGGTATCCATACCTTGTAAACATACTAAAACAGCGTACTTATCATGCGCATACATGGTGTTTTGTATGTTGCTCAATAACTTTCGGGTTTTCTTTAAGGCATCTTTTACATCATTTTCAGGAACATCCAAATCGTATGATGTTGGCAAATCCTTAATATTGATTTTTGAAGTGATTTTAAAATCTGATTCTTTGATATTTTTCATTGTAATAATGGTAATAGATTCCTGACTTTGCAGGAAAAACAGCAACTATTTAAATTTATTTCGATGCAAATAGTTTTACATCTTGCTCACTAACTTCTGCGTCTCCTAAAATAATCAATCGTTCTACAACATTACGTAATTCGCGAATATTTCCTGTCCAATCATAATCTTGTAATAACTTTATCGCTTTATCAGAAAAGCTTTTTTGAGCTGTTCCTTGCTCGCTTGCAATTTTCTTTGCAAAATGTTTTATTAGTAGCGGAATGTCATCTCGTCTATCATTTAAAGCAGGCACTTTTATGAGTATAACAGCAAGCCTGTGGTATAAATCTTCACGAAAGTTTCCGTCTTCTATTTCCTTTTTTAGATTTTTATTAGTAGCCGCTACAACGCGTACATTCACTTTAATATCTTTATCACTACCTACGCGCTGTATTCTACTTTCTTGTAATGCGCGTAATACTTTTGCTTGAGCAGATAAGCTCATATCGCCTATTTCATCTAAAAAAATAGTACCACCATTTGCAGCTTCAAATTTACCAGCCCTATCTTTATTGGCACTTGTAAAAGCACCTTTTACATGCCCAAACAATTCACTTTCTATTAATTCGCTAGGTATTGCAGCACAGTTTACTTCTATCATCGGGCCTTTAACGCGATCACTTTTTTCGTGCAACCAATGTGCTACTAGTTCTTTTCCTGTACCATTAGGTCCTGTTATTAATACTCTAGCATCTGTAGGTGCTACTTTATCAATCATATTTTTTATTTGAGAGATGGAATCGCTCTCACCAATCATATCGTACTTTTTGCTTACCTTTTTCTTTAAAATTTTGTTTTCAACAACCAATTCTTTTCTATCTAAGGCAATTCTAACGGTATTTAGTAAACGGTTTAAATCTGGTGGTTTAGATATATAATCAAAAGCACCTAAACGCATCGTGTTTACAGCAGTATCTAAATCGCCATGACCAGAAATCATCACCACTGGTGTTTCTGGTTTTATTTTACGGGTGGCTTCTAAAACTTCTACACCATCCATTTTTGGCATTTTTATATCGCAAAGCACCAAATCATAATCAGTCTTTTTAATTTTATCCATTCCAGATAATCCATCCTCAGCTTCTTCAACTTCATAGGTATCATTTTCTTCAGAAAGAATTTTAACTAATACGCGTCTTATAGCAGCTTCATCTTCAATAATTAATATTTTTGGCATATTCTAAATTTTAAATTTTATTCCAGTTCTTAAATAGAAGGCATTTACATCGTCTAATTTAAAAACTTCATCTCTATCTTCATTACGAAGTACATTATTTAATCTAAACGTGTAACCTGTGTACAAATATCCTACCAAATGTTTTGAGAATAAGTATTCGTAGCCTAAACCGCCCACAGCTACAGATAATGAGATGTTATCAACATTTTGGCCTTCTACAACTGAAGGTTCTTGTAAATGCGCCAAATAACCATCTAACCCCACAAAAGCTTGAATACTGCTTTTTTCACTTAAAATATGCTTTATATTAGATTTAGGAACACCAGCGTTAAAGCTCCATTTTTCATTAATTGCCCTGTAATAGCTAACAAATGGTAATGGAAACGGCAAACCTGTTGTAGCATTGTAAGTAAGCCCCAATATTAATCTGTAAGGGCGTTTAGAGGATTCGTCTTTTGTTCTATCATTAATTACAAATACACCACCGTTTATAAAATAATCGTCTGCACCTAAGCTTTTGGTTAGCGTTGACGCGATTCTAGGGTTTAACTTTAAACCAACACGCCAATTTTCATTCCATTTAAAGGTATAACCTAAATTCAAATCGATAATATGAATAAGTTTTAAGCCTTGTGTGTTAAATGGATAGTTCTCATCTAAATCTAAAATTATCCTGTTATATTCAGCACCAACCACAAGATAACAATCCTCTTTAGTTTCAATAGGATAATTAATTAGGGCGCGCAAACGCGTATAATCATCATCAGTATTACTTTGAGGAATAAAAGAATATTCCAGACGCGCTAAGTCTGTTAACTGTGAATAGCCACTGATACTAATAAAAAAAAGCACAAATGTTAACCACAAAAACCTATATCGCATATTTATTTTTTATTTAATGTTCGAATTATTTGATTTGATATGAATATCGCGTTGCGGAAAAGGAATAGAAATGTTGTGTTCTTTAAACAACCTATCAATTTCAAATCGTAAATCGCTTTTAGGAATAGCACCAATAAAACTATCGTTAAGCGTAAAAACAAGCCTAAATTCTAAAGCACTATCACCAAAATTTTCGAATATAACTAAAGGTGCTGGATGTTTCAAAATCATTTCATGAGCATTGGCAGCCTGTAACAATAGTTCTTTTACCTCGTTTGTATCGCTTCCGTAGGCTACACCAACGGATACGCTTTCTCTAGTAACTTTTCCGTTTTGTGTCCAATTATACAAACTATTGGTAAGGTATTGATGATTTGGTATGATTAAAACTTTATTATCAATAGTAACGGCTCTTGTGGTACGCAATTTAATTTCTTCAACCCGTCCTACTTTACCTTCTATTTCAATAATATCGCCTACTTGTACAGATCTGTCAATTAAAATAAATATACCCGAAATAATATCTTGAAAAAGTGTTTGTAATGCTAAACCAATACCAATTAATAATGCCGCAGATGCTGCAAATACAGCAGTAACATTAAACCCTATGGCATCAAAAACAACTAAAATTACAATAATGTATATAATCCATCTTGTAAAAGAAAATACGGTATTAAACTTTACTTTATCCTCTTTTGGCATGCGCCTAGTTACCAACTTTCTCACCCACCGCAATAAGATAGTAGTAAGCAGCATTACCAGTACAACAAGTATTAAATATTTCATTTTTAATACTATTTGGTGTGCATCTGCACCAGTACCATAAGTAAAATCTAAAATTTTAAACTCAAGAAAATCAATAATAGCTTGCCCTACGGAGGTTTCCTGTAAAACTTCTTCTATAGCACCAACTTCATCTTGTAAATCTTCTTTTAGTGTTTCTTGCATACTTTAGTATTTTATCCACTTTATCAATTCTTTATACGTTGGCTTTTTACCATACATTAAAATACCAACTCTGTATATTTTTGCAGCAATCCAAACCGTACCTACAAAAGTGCCTATAAGTAAAGCTAGAGATACAACTTGTTGCCAAATGGGCACACTAAAAGGTATACGCATAAGCATAACTACAGGCGATGTAAGTGGTATAAAAGAAAATATTGTTGAAATGGTACCATGCGGATCTTCTATTACTGTAAAAACACCAATATATACTGCTAAAATTAGCGGAATAATAATTGGAAACATAAATTGCTGTGTATCTGTTTCGTTATCAACAGCAGCTCCAATGGCGGCGTATAGTGAACTATACAGCAAATAACCACCTATAAAAAAGAATATAAATGCTATAATTAAATTGGTTAGGGGTAGATTGAAAAACCCTTGCATAATATCTTGCACTTTAGTATTTATCTCTGGGGTTTCCATGGCTTGTTGTAATGCTGCCTGTTGCGGCGATTGCATTTCATACATATCAATCCCAAAAATGGCAGATACAACCGTTATTAAAATACTGCCTAAAATTATCCAAATTGCAAATTGTGTCAATCCAGCGAGTGATGTACCAATAATTTTACCAAGCATCAATTGCACAGGCTTTACAGAAGAAATAATGACTTCAATAATTCTACTGGTTTTTTCTTCAATCACACTACGCATTATCATGTTGCCGTAAATAATAATAAACATAAAAAGCAAATAACCCGCAGCACCTCCAAATATTAATTTTATGATGTTATCAGTTTTAGACGACGTTTCACCTACAAAATTCTCTTGAAAAATATCAACTCGTATTTTTGAAGCTTCAATTTGAGCGATATCAATACCACTGCTCCTGTAATTCATTAGAGTTAAATGCTTTTCTAAATCACGCTCTAATTTAGATATCGTGGATAAAGAGGGTGACTCTTCTGAATAAAATTTTATCGCTTTTGAAATATCTTTTGGAGTATCGTTATTTTGAATATACAACAAGCCATAACCTGAAGTTTCTGTTACCAATGTTTTTGCGTCTTCTAAAGTCATATCACCTAGTTTATTGTAGGTAATATTTTCAGTGTTATCAAAAATTGATGCCACCTTCCCAGATTCATCTAATATTGAAATAGTTCGTATTTTATCATTATTTAATTGCGACAAATAAGCCACTACGCTTATAAAAGCTATCATGATAATAGGACTTAATATCGTCATGATTATAAACGATTTGTTTTTAACCTTTGACAAATATTCACGCTTTATAATAAGTGGTAAATGATTCATGTGTTACTGAAGGTTATTAGCGGTTACTGTTTGAATAAAGATATCGTTTACACTTGGAATTAGCTCTACAAAATGTGATACTTCACCTTTTGAAGTTAAGAAACTCAACAAATCATTAGGTTTTTGATTTTCATTAAGTTGTATGTTTAACTTTAAGTCATTGTTTAAGCTTTTAAAATGCGCAGGTGTAGTTTTAAACTTGTCCAAGAGTTCTTTTTCTAAAGCAGAATTATTAACTGAATTGATACCAACCTCAAAGGTATTAGATTTATAGGCGCGCTTTACATCTCGTATTTTTCCGTCTAAAATTTTATTAGATTTATGTATCAATGCAATATCATCGCACAGCTCTTCTACAGATTCCATACGGTGTGTAGAAAAAATTACTGTTGCCCCGTTATCTCTTAATCTTAAAATTTCATCTTTAATTAAATTTGCATTTATGGGGTCGAAGCCAGAAAAAGGCTCATCGAAAATTAATAATTTAGGTTCGTGCAAAACAGTGACTACAAACTGTATTTTTTGCGCCATACCTTTAGAGAGCTCTTGTATTTTTTTATGCCACCAGTCGCCTATCTCTAAACGCTCAAACCAATATTTTAGTCGTTCTTTAGCTACTGTTTTTGGTAAACCTTTTAATTGTGCCAAATATAGCGCCTGCTCGCCTACTTTCATAGATTTGTATAAACCGCGCTCTTCGGGCAAATAACCAATATCTTTTATGTGTGATGCCTGTAAGGGTTCGCCATCGAGGATAACTGAGCCAGAATCTGGCAACGTAATTTGATTAATAATTCGAATTAAAGTTGTTTTTCCTGCGCCGTTTGGCCCTAACAAACCATAAATACTACCCTTAGGTACGGTGATAGATACGTTGTTTAATGCTGTAAATGATCCGAAATTTTTACTTGCGCCACGTACTTCTAATACATTATCCATTCACATTTTATAATTAAAAATGAATTGTAAAGATATTAAATGTATGCGAGTTTAATACGAAGAAACCCGGAGATATTTGAGGAAGAATTGACATGTTTTAAATTACACTATGTACCAAAATTATGATTGTGCCTTATGGCGA
This sequence comes from uncultured Flavobacteriaceae bacterium, assembly GCA_937923515.1. Lineage (GTDB taxonomy): Bacteria > Bacteroidota > Bacteroidia > Flavobacteriales > Flavobacteriaceae > Jejuia. Next base: position 31,001 of record CALDUF010000060.1, on the reverse strand, counting down.
ATTTAGTTCAACCAACCAAATTTTATGCGCTATAATGTGGCTTTAAAATTAGGAATTTGAATAAAAAACAAAACCCACCCTCAATAAAATTAAGGATGGGAAAAAAATTGCTATGAAAAAGAAAAATTATCACTAGCAGAAGCTAGCGATAATCAAATATAGTTTTTTTTTCTTAACTATTAGCAAAACTATTAAGATAAGTTACGTCTAAAACCTAAAAAATTCCGTTTTACTACGGAATTTCTTAGTTTGTTATATTATTTTCAAAAGTGCATATAATTGATATAAAACACTGAGGCTATTATAATTTATTTAAAGCACTACTTTTAAAATTATTAGGTAAAACATTACTATTGAAGGTGTTTTTCGTACTTTAAAATTAAAACATCATTAAGAAAACATATCCTTAACCTTCTCAAAAAACGATTTATCTGAGCTTTCAGGTTTTGGGGAAAAATGGTCATCTTCCAACATCTCTTCAAAAAACTGTTTTTGTTGTTTGTTTAATGTTTTTGGCGTCCATACATTAACATGCACTAACAAATCGCCTTTACCATAACCATTTATACTTGGAATACCTTTTCCGCGTAAGCGCAAAATTTTACCAGATTGCACACCTGCTTCAACTTTTATGCGCACTTTACCTGTTACAGTATCAATTTCTTTAGAAGTACCCAATACGGCTTCTGGGAAGCTTACATACAAATCGTAATGTAAATTATCGCCTTCGCGTTGCAAATTGGCATGGTCTATTTCTTCAATAGCAACTAACAAATCTCCAGAAATACCATTTCCAGGAGCTTCGTTTCCTTTGCCAGAAACTTTAAGCTGCATACCATCCACAACACCCGCAGGTATTTTAATAGATACTGTTTCTTCTGCTATTTTTAAGCCTTGTGCATCTGCATCAGCAGGTTTTTTATCTATAGTTTGTCCTGCACCACCACAAGTATTACAAGGGGCAGAGGTTTGCATTCTACCTAAAATAGTATTGGTTATTCTAGTAACCTGTCCTGTGCCTTGGCAGGTAGCACAAGTTCTATATGTAGTTCCGGGTGCTTGTACTTTACGTTTTACTTTTATTTTTTTCTCAACGCCATTGGCAATTTCTTCTAAAGTAAGTTTTACGCGAATACGAAGATTGCTACCTTTTACACGGCGTTGGCCACCACCGCCACCTCCAAAACCAGAGAAGCCACCACCGAAGCCGCCACCAAATATATCACCAAACTGACTGAATATGTCATCCATATTCATACCACCACCGCCAAAGCCGCCGCCACCTTCAAAAGCCTGATGCCCAAACTGATCGTATCGGGCTTTTTTATCTGCATCACTTAAAACCTCATAGGCTTCTGCAGCCTCTTTAAATTTAGCTTCAGCAGTTTTATCGTCAGGGTTTTTATCTGGGTGAAACTCAATAGCCTTTTTTCTGTAGGCCTTTTTAATTTCACTGGCACTAGCACCTTTACTAATTCCTAAAATTTCGTAATAATCTCTCTTCGCCATAATATTTTGTTATTGACCAACAACTACTTTTGGAAAACGTATGATAGTATCTCCCAGTTTATATCCTTTTTCTACAACATCTACAACCTTACCTTTAAGTGTATCATTTGGGGCAGGAATTTGTGTAATAGCAGTATGTACTTCAGCATCAAAAGTATCACCTTGGGTTACTTCAACCACAGCCAATCCTTTTTTCTCTAACGTAGATAATAATTTTTGATAAATTAATAACACACCTTTTCTTAGTTCTTCGGCTTCTTTATCATCTTCAATATGTGTTAAGGCACGCTCAAAATCGTCAAGTACGGGTAATAATTCAATCATTACCTCTTTACCAGCTGTTTTAAAAAGTTCTACACGCTCTCTAGAGGTGCGTTTTTTATAATTTTCAAATTCAGCAAATAATCTTAAAAACTTATCTTTTTCATTTTGAAGTTCTTCTTTCAATTTTTCTTCAACTGATAGTTCTTCAGCAGCATCTTGTTCTTGTTGCTCTTCTACTGCTACAGTCTCGTTTTCTAAACCGTTAGCCTGTGCATCTTCTATATCTTTTGCTTTATTTTTTTTGCTCATTTTCTGTACAATTAATAGTGCTATATTTCGGTTGGCAAAAGTACTGCCATTATTGTTAAAATGCCATATTGTCACTAAAAATTTCGATAAAAATTTTGTTTAACTTTATTCGTATTCAGTAAAACAAATTTGTTATTTTTACATGATAAACACTAAAAATATAATTAACAATGAAAACAAAATTTAAAACAATACTATTTGTAAGTGCATTTGCTGTTGCACTAGTAGGATGTAAGGATAAGGCCAAAGAAGCTGAAACTTCTAGCGCTGAAGCTGCTGCACAGGCTGAAGCAAGTGCTGTAAAATACGTTACTGATGCTGAAGCCTCATCTATTGAATGGAAAGGATTTAAGCCAACGGGGTCACACAATGGTACAATTAAATTAGAATCGGGTGTAGTAAATGTAAGTAATGGTGCTGTAGAAAGTGGATCATTTTTAATTGATATGAGTTCAATAACGGTATTAGATATTCCTGCAGATAACGAAGGAAACGGTAAATTAGTTGGGCATTTAACTAGCCCGGACTTTTTTGATGTTGAAAATCATAAAAATGCTGCATTTGAAATTACAGGTATAAGTGAGGCTGAAGGCAAAACAATGCTATCTGGCAACTTAACTTTAAAGGATGTAAAAAACAATATTACATTTCCTGTAACAGTGTCTCAAAACGGAGATACTATGACTTTAACTAGTGAAACTTTTACAATAGACCGTACGAAGTGGAACGTAAAGTATGGTTCTAAATCGATTTTTGATAACTTAGGCGATAAGTTTATAAATGATGATATAGAGTTAAAAGTTAATTTAACCGCTAAAAAAGCGTAACACGAGTAGTGACTAACTCAAAATAACTGTAAAACCACCTCAAAACAATGAGGTGGTTTTTTTATGTTATAAGTTTTCAAGAGATTATACTTGAAACGCAACCAGCAGTACATGCAGTGCAGATTATCCTAATAAATGTTCTAAGGCTGGCTTTAAGCAATTATACTCAAATACAAAGCCTTTATCTTCAAGTGTTTTAGAGCTTACACGTTGGCTTTCAAATAAAATAATATGCATGTCACCTAATACCAATTTCATTGCGAATTTTGGAATATTTGGGAGAATTAATGGTTTTTTAAGCACCTTAGCTGCAGTTTTGGTCAGTTCGGTATTTGATACTGGATTAGGTGCCACACCATTGTAAACACCTTCTAAATTATGCTCTAATACAAACACAAACACTCGTGCTAAATCTTCAATATGAATCCAAGATTGCCATTGCTCACCACTACCAAAAGCAGCTCCTGCTCCAAATTTTATAGGTTTTACAATTTCTTTTAGTGCACCACCCTTATTTGATAATACTAACCCAATACGAACTTTAGATATTTTAATATCTAATTTTGAAAATCCATCTACCGCAGTTTCCCAGGCGTGTACTACTTTCCCAAGAAAGGAGTCGCTAATTGTTTTGTGAGTTTGATCGTAATAATTGGTTAGCGAATCTGGATAAATACCAATAGCACTAGCCGATACAACTTGTTTTATATTGTGAGACTCACCTTTTAATGTATCTATTAATAGTTGGGTGCTTTCTACCCTGCTGTTAATAATTTCTTTTTTATAACTGTCTGTCCACCGTTTAGAAATAGAAGCACCAGCTAAATGGATAATCGCATCTACATCTGTAAAACAATTGGTGTCTATTTCTCTAGTATCTACATTCCAATAAAACCCCTTATAGTTATGGTCTTTAGAAATTTTTGATTTTCGAGTAGTTAAGTAATTGACTAGTATGTTTTTTGAATGACAAAGCTTTACAATTTCCTGTCCAACCAATCCTGTAGCTCCTGTTATTAAAACGCGCATTTTCTTTTTTATATAAAATTACAAAATGCGATACGCTATACCGAAAGTTTAAGTAAGGTTTAACAGAATATTGCCAAATAGAGTTACTGTGTAACCGTTTACCTTTTATGAATTTTTGATACTTAAATTAAAACCCGTAATTATTTAACCGCACGGAGCATTTCGCGTTTCCCTGGAGGTCCTGGTAAGCGCTCTACCGTAAAGCCTACGGATTGCATGGCGCGACGCACGCTGCCCTTGGCTGAATAGGTTACCAAAACACCTTTGGGTTTTAGGCCGGTGTACATTTTTTTAAACATAGTTTCTGTCCACAAATCGGGTTGTACTCTGGCGCCAAAAGCATCAAAATAAACAAGATTATAAACGCCTACATCATCAATTGTATCAAACATTTTTTGTTGTTTCGTTAATTTAAAATACGAGTTTAAATCGCATGGTATTTCCCAAGGTGAATTGTGCATATTTTGAAATACTGCTGTGTGTGCTTCTGATTTTAATTCTGAAATATAATTGAGATGTGCTATTTCATGCGATGCTACAGGGTAACCTTCTACACCAACATAGTCAATGTTTAGGTTAAGTTTTTGGGCCTCTAAATAGGTGATAAGCGCGTTGAGACCAGTGCCAAAACCTATTTCTAAAATGGAAATACTTTGAGACTTCTCGACTGCGTTAGAAGTGACATTAGATTGGTTTTTTATTATAGATTTTGAAACAAGTTCAGGATGACAAAGGTGATGTAAACCATGTTTTATAAAAACGTGATATGCTTCTTGTATGGCGCCGTGTTTGGAATGGTATTGTTCGTTCCATTCTGGGATATGAATAGTTGAAGACCCATCGGCGGTAATTATAATTTCACGTTTCATATTATACTATAAATGCAAAATGTTTCTTTTGCGTTAGGGATTGAATCCGGCACGTGCGGGATTTAAGCTCCTCACAGAGAGCGAGTAGTTAAAGCCCGACACCGCTTAAAACGGAGTAACGCCAAAATTACTAAAAACTTACTGTGCCACTAAAACACCATCGGCCTCAAACGAATAGGTGCGCTTGGGCTTGGTTATTGCTGCGATGTCTTGGGCAGATTTACCTGCATCTTCTGCATAATGGCGTTGCTCGTCTACCGAGACTTCTTTTACATAAGCTTTACCATTTATTATAACATTTTTGCCTGCAATGTCTTTTGGTACAAAAAAACCGTAGTCTTTAAATTTTACCATAACTTCTTTATTATTGCCCAAATCTAAAGTCATCCAACAGCCTTTGGCTTGACACACTTTGTTCACCTTTGCTTTTAGTTTAGAATGTATACTGTCGCCTTCTTGCATGGTCTCGTAATGTGCTGCCATAGATTTGGCAATTACAGCATCTGTGGCTATAATTTCTTTACCAAAAGATGCTTGCTTTTTTTCGCATGAATTAGTGACTAATGCGCATACTATCAACAGTATTACAAATCTTATCATTTTATAAATTTTAATTTTAATGCATTTATGTAAATATACCGCTTTTTTGAAAATGAATTTTATAAATTTGTAGGCTAAATATACAAGATATGAGTGCTATAATCAACAACATTGAGATTATAAAAACAAAATCCAGCAAGATACATAATGTAGATTTTGACGATTTGAAGTTTGGAAGTGTTTTTTCGGACCACATGCTCGTATGCGATTATAAAGATGGGAAATGGCATGCACCTAAAATTATGCCTTATGCGCCCTTAACTTTAGATCCATCAGCAAAGATTTTCCACTACGGACAATCTATTTTTGAAGGTATGAAAGCATATAAAGATGAAGCTGAAAATGTCTGGTTATTTAGACCTGAAGATAACTGCAAGCGTTTAAATATTTCTGCTGAGCGTATGGCGATTCCAGAATTACCAGAAGCGTATTTTATGGAAGGTTTAGTTGCCCTGTTAAAATTGGATAAGGATTGGATTCCAACAAAAGCTGGAAGTTCGTTATATATTCGTCCGTTTATATTTGCTTCGGGGCAAGGGTTTCATGCGTCTCCTGCCGATGAATACAAGTTTATTATTTGTACTGCACCATCTGGTGCTTATTTTTCTGGTGAGGTTAAAGTTCTAATTGAAGAAAAATATTCCCGTTCGGCTAATGGCGGTGTTGGTTTTGCTAAAGCTGGCGGAAACTACGCAGGCCAATTTTACCCAACACAACTTGCAAAAGCTAAAGGCTACCAACAGGTGATTTGGACAGACGACCATAAACACGAATATATTGAAGAGGCTGGTGCAATGAATATATTTGTACGTATTGGTGATACTTTAATTACAGGACCAACTAGCGATAGAATACTAGATGGTATTACACGAAAAAGTATTATTCAATTAGCTGAAAGCGAAAACATAGCTGTTGAAGTTAGAAAACTTACGGTTACTGAAGTTGTTAATGCTGCCAAAGATGGTAGCTTAAAAGAAATGTTTGGTGCTGGTACAGCTGCTGTAATTTCGCCTATTTCTGGTTTTGGTTATAAGGGTTTAGATTACGATTTACCTAAATTAGATAAACCTTATGCTGATTACTTGAAAAAAAGAATAACAGATATACAAACCAATAAAGCAGAGGATCCTTTTGGATGGCGTTATGAGGTTTAAAAGCTAAGGTTCTCACCTATTCTCTCCCAAAAGGAGAGTGATACTTAAACTAAAAAAAAGAGGAGCTATTTGCTCCTCTTTTTTTTATTATAAAAATCAAAGTTATTTCTCTAAAATAGCTTCAATATTTGGTTTAAAATAGTTGGGGCCTTTAAGCACCTTACCGTCTTCACGATAAATAGGTTGACCATCGTCACCTAATTTGCTCATATTACTACGTTGAATTTCATTAAACACCGCTTCTATTTTATGTTGCAACCCATGTTCTATTATTGTACCACATAAAATATAAAGCATGTCGCCAAGGGCATCTGCTACTTCTACCAAATCGTTATTGCTAGCAGCTTCAAGATATTCCTCATTTTCTTCTTTCATCAAATTAAAACGCAAGGTGTTTTTGTCTGTACCCAAATCGGCTTTAGGCGTCTCTCTATGCCCTATTTTAAATGCGGTATGAAATGCTTTTACTGCTTCAATTTTATTTACCATGTTTTATATTTTAGTCATTTCCGCTACCGCAGAAATCTTTTTTGCCAGAAGAATCTCCATAACTAACGCTCAGAAATCTCATCATTATTATTTAAATTTGCATAAAAATAGCGATATGTTTAGTAAAGGTCAAATAGTTTTTGGAATTATCTTCTTTATTGTCTTTTCTGTAATTATTGGCTATACCTATCGTAAAGATTTAAAGCTACACAAACGCTTTTATGCTGGCAGTATTTGGATACTTATCGCCTTTATAAGCTTTATACTGTTTATCGCTGCCATTAAGTTTTTACTATAATAAATACTTTATATCTTTTTTTTATGCGTTTTGTCTAGCATATTTTTTAACGTAACGTATTCTTTTTAAAGTAATTGATAAATATCCATGGTGTTGCGTATTTTGCTGTTTTAAAAACACTTAAAAGCCTGAGTTATTTTAAAGATCAAACAAGTTTTAAAACTAATAAGAAGTGAATAAAAATTCTAACTGTATTACAAAAACATTGCGTTTAAGCAGTTCTTTTATTTAGACATATAAAAAAATATTCTTTAAATATTAAAGCAATTAGATATATGGTAAACTAATTTAATTTACAATAATCTATAATCAAAGCCAAAGCACAACTTACGAAAGTTTTAAGTTAATTTATTGTACCATAAGTAAGACCATTAAGAAAATGTTCCTTATTTTATGTATTTTGTAGATGATAAAATATTTAAACGCAACCTTTTACAAAAAATTGCATCTAAATATTACTAAACAAAAACTAAACTAAAACTAGACTATGAAGATAATATTAATTATTAGCTTACTCATCGTTGTAAACATAATACTTTTAGTATTTAGTGTTAACAAAAAAACAGAACCTTAAATGGTTCTGTTTTTTTTTAGTGTATGTTTTAATTAATTTATTTTTGGAAGAAAACTATCTTAATCACTGTATATTAACATTTATCTCCTAAAAGCGTTTAACTAGACGATGCTTAACTCAGCAAGTTCTTCAATTTATTTATCAACCTAAAATAAGGTTTAGTACAACTACTCTAAGCTAAAGTTATAAATTACTTATTATGTTTTAAGATTGCTGTGTAAATACGCTAATCCAACTTCTTTAGAGTATTTTAATTTTAATATTATGGATTTTTTAGCTCCTTATAATATTGCTAAGAAATCTAATTTTGCTAAATAAAACACCATTTTTTGCTGCTTTAAAATTAATTCTTGCCAACTAAATATTTGGTTACACAATTTTAATATCCGCAATTCTAAACATTATAATTCTTTTAAATATTAAATTGTATGATAACGTAGGCTTTGTTAGAGTTTATCATTAGGCGCCATATAAATGCAGTAAAACAACAATCAAAAACTACTAGTTACTTAACAAATGTAATATTTTATAAATCGAAATTTTTAAATTAGCTATCTTTGTTTCAAACATATAAGCCATTAAATGAAAGCTATAAAGTACATTTTTTTTCTACTGCTAATTGCAATAATTGGATTAGCCATATATACTGCTGTTCAGCCAAATGAATTTAATTTTTCTAGAAGTAGAGTTATAAAAGCTCCTGTTTCGGTAGTGTATGATAAGGTTAATGATTTTAGAAACTGGCCTGAATTTTCGCCGTGGATGGAACAAGAACCTGATGCTACTTTAACCTATGGCGATAAAACATCAGGAGCCAATGGCAGCTATAGTTGGAACGGAGAAGTTCTAGGTGAAGGGAGTATGAAAACGATTTCTACAGAAAAAAACACGTCAATAGCACAGCATATTACGTTTATTAAACCTTTTGAATCTGAATCTGACATCAACTGGTTTTTCGAGACTACTTCTGAAGGTACTAAGGTGACTTGGAATATGAAGGGGAAATTAGATTTTATGACAAAAGTGTACACTACTTTTGCAGGTTCTATTGAAGACATGACAGGACCAGACTACGAACGTGGTTTATTTAAACTGGATAGTGTAGTTACTGCAGATATGAAAAAATACAGTGTTATAGTAAATGGTATAACAGAACATAGTGGTGGCTTTTACATTTACAATACTGTATCTTGTAAAATACCTGACATGCCGAAGCACATACAGCAAATGATGCCAAAATTAGGCGATTACGCTATGAAAAACAATATTAAAATGGCCGGTGCACCTTTTAATTATTATCACAAATGGGATACCGAAAATAATACGGTGATGTTTTCGTGTTGTGTGCCTACTACAGAACGAGTGATTTCTACAGCACCTGATATTCTAACTGGGCAATTAAAATCATTTAAAGCCTTGAAAACTACACTTAAAGGTGATTACGTGAATCTAAAAGAAGCTTGGGAAACCACCATGAAACATATTGAAGACAATGATGGATTGGAAACCAACCCAAATGGGCCTATGCTAGAAGCTTACAGGAATGACCCGATGCAGCACCCAAACCCTGCTGATTGGATTACTGAATTATATATTGCTTTAAAATAATAAAACGTTGCTTTTCCTGAACGTATTTCAGGATGTTTTTTAGTTTAAATTTAAAGTGCTAGAACAAATTAAGCCTAATAAAACCATTGACACACTTGCAGTTATGAAGCAATTATTACTAGTATTTTTAGGAGGTGGTTTTGGTAGTGTGTTACGCTATATAATTAGTAAGTTTTTAAATACTACTGAAAACGGTATACCATACGGCACGTTTGCTGCAAACATACTTGGTAGTTTACTAATTGGTATTGTACTTGGTTTAGCTGCTAAAAACGCTACCTTAACACAAAACCAAACTTTGCTTTTGGCTACTGGGTTTTGCGGTGGTTTAACCACCTTTTCTACATTTGCTTACGAAAACCACGTGTTTTTAAAATCTGGCGATTTTATAAGTTTTGCAATCTACACCTTTGCTAGTTTTATTATTGGTTTTTTGGCTGTTTTTGCGGGGATGTATTTGGTGAAATAACTATTCTGTTAAAAATATAAATTAATCTGGCTTAATGTTTACTAAAAGCTTTAACTCCAGCCTCTACTCTAGTTTTTAAATAATTTTGCCTTGGTACTATTGGGCAAGAGTATTTAGCATTGTAAGCGCAATATGGGTTGTAGGCACGATTAAAATCTATAGTTACTGTAGCATTGGTTGGCATTTTGGTTTCTATGTAACGCCCACCGCCGTAAGTTTCTATACCGTTGGTTTCGTCTAAAAATGGTAGAAACAAAAAGGGTTCGTAGTCGTCCTCTGCTTTATAATCTAAATTTTCAAACACATCAAGTGTAAATGTTTTGGTATGTAGTGTAAATGTAACTTCACCGTACTTAATATACATGGGTTTACGGTCTGTAGTGGTTTTCATTTCAAAAGGAGCTTCGTTTGGCGTTCTTTTAAAATTTGCGGTAATGATGTATGCGGAGTCGAACTTAAAAAAATCTAAGCCTTCAAAATGCTTTCTGTCTTTTTTTAATAATGGCGATGTTGATGCATCTTTGTAAAAGGCATTAAGCTCTTTTTGAAATGGCGTATCGCCTTTTATTGGACGCTTTTTTTGCGTACAACTGGTACTTGCCAAAACCATTACAAGCACACAAAACGTTAGGGTTTTAACTATTGCTGGCTGGTACGCCCGCGTTAGGGATTGTAGCGGCATCCTTTTTAAAATTTTATTAGTTACCACCTTTGGGCTGGCATTTAACTTTGTAGATTGCCAGATGCTTTGTACTGGCAATAGCGTTTTAAAAAGATATAGCGGAAAGCCCGACCCGACAGGGTAACGCCCAAAACATTTAATTTTATGTAGATACTTTGGCATTTGTATTAATTACCAGGGTTAAAGGATGGGTTTAGGTTGCTGTTGTAGTTTTGTAACAGGCTGGTTGTGAAGGTGTTTAAGGTGTCTTCATCGGCTAGGGATTTAATTTTATCAGGATCGAAATTGCCTTGTAAGTAATAGGCTGCAATATCTGAGCCTTGATGTACAAAAATAATAGCATTGGTTACTACTGTGCCTGCTTCTTTTACAGAAATAATACGCGTTTGTTCAAGTTCGTTTTTTCTAAACACATCTAAATAGCCGTTATTGGTAACGGCATTCATTTCGGAAATTAAACTTTGGCGTTTTAGTGTCGAAACGTTTTGAAACTTGATGTATTTAAAGTCTGAAATATTACCTACCGCATGTTTTACTTGGGGTGAAATGGTGCTTAAAACGGCTTTCATAAAATTAGGCACTTGAAAGGATGTTGTACCCAAATCTGCCTTATGATTATTATAAAACCCTTGAAAACTGCTGTTACAGGATAGCATTACACAACTAAGAGTTATAAGTATTATTGAGTTTTTCATTGTAAAAATTGTTAGTGTAAAAATACAACTTACAATTATTTTAATTAGTTTTGGTCTTTGAAAATAAATAAAATGTATAACAACGTCACAATTCTAAGAAAACAATGGATTACTTCATTACTGAAGGTAAGGCGGACTTGTTATGTGTTTTGATGTTATAGAATAAACGTTTACAGATATATTAAAAGTCCGACTTCACAGTCGGACTTTTTGTTTTTAGTGAAGTTAACAACTTGAAGGTTTGGTTTATAAATTGTTTTAGTTGCACTAATTACACTGTAAAATGAGATAGTATTATAATTAAATTAATGATAGTATAAATAATAGATTTCTGCTTTTGTAGAACTAATAATGCGTGAATACGTAAAACTCATGAAAACACTATTTAACAATTACCTGAATACATTTAGAGGTTTATCTACAGAAGTATGGTGGCTTGCTTTAATAACGCTTATAAATAGGGCTGGCACCATGGTAATTCCTTTTTTATCGCTATACCTAACCGAAGATTTAAAATTTACTTTAGCAAATGTTGGTACAATTATGATGTGTTTTGGTTTAGGCTCTGTGGCAGGCTCATGGCTTGGTGGTAAATTAACCGATACCATTGGGTATTATAAAGTTATGCTAAGAAGCCTTATGCTTACAGGTGTTCTCTTTATAACATTACAATTTTTAACTACATTTTATACGTTGTGTTTAGGTATATTTTTAGTAATGCTAGTTGCCGATATGTTTCGCCCTGCTATGTTTGTAGCATTAAGTGCTTACAGCAAGCCTGAAAACAAAACCAGAAGTGTAACTTTAATTCGTTTAGCTATAAATCTTGGATTTTCTGCAGGACCTGCTGTTGGCGGCTTAATTATTACAACTTTAGGCTATGGCGGTTTATTTTGGGTAGATGGTATTACCTGTATTTTAGCTACCCTAGTACTATTTATTGTGTTAAACCCAAAGACATCTAAAATATCGGACGATATTGTGGTTGCTAATCCAGAATCGGCTTATAAAGACAAGGCATTTATCATATTTTTAATGGCTATGTTTTTATTTGGCGTTATATTTTTACAGTATTTCTCTACAATGCCTATTTATTACAGAGAAGCACATCTATTATCAGAATTAGAGATTGGTTTGCTATTAGGAGCTAACGGGTTTATTATTTTTTTGCTTGAAATGCCTTTGATAAAATGGTTGGAACATTCTGGTCTATCTGAAGTAAAACTCATGATTATTGGTGCGGTATTAACGTCTCTAAGTTTTATAATACTTAATATTACATCATGGTCTGGTATTTTAATTTTAGGTATGTTTTTTATGACTATAGGAGAAATGATAGCATTTCCATTTTCAAATGCTTTTGCAATGCAACGCGCTAAAAAAGGAAACCAAGGCGAATATATGGCTTTGTATTCTATAGCATTTTCTATGGCTCATATTTTTGGACATAAATCTGGTTTTCAAATGGTTAATAATTGGGGGTTTAACATTACCTGGTACACAATTACACTTATAGGTGGCTTTTGCGTATTTTTATTACTTATTTTAAAATCTCAATTAAAAACAAAATATAGATAGATTCTACATGAAAGATGTGATTATTATTGGCGGTGGCCCTATTGGTATTGCCTGCGCCTTAGAGTGTAAAAAGCGCAACTGGAATTATCTTATTATCGAAAAGGGCGCTTTAACTAACTCGCTTTTTAATTATCCTAAAAACATGACGTTTTTCTCTACATCTGAAAAGTTAGAGATTGATGCTATACCCTTTATTAGTAAAAACCCAAAACCCAATCGTGACGAGGCTTTGGAGTATTATAGGCGTGTTGCTACTTCAAACAACATAAACATTAATTTATTTGAAACTGTAAAAACTATTGTTAAAGCACCTAATTGCTTTAACATAGTCACAGATAAGGCAAGTTACGATGCGCAACACATTATTTTGGCTACAGGCTTTTACGATATGCCAAATTTATTGCAGGTTCCTGGTGAAGGTTTTCCAAAAGTAACGCATTATTATAAAGAAGCACACCCTTATGCGATGCAAAACGTTGTGGTGGTTGGTGCTAGTAATTCCTCAGTTGATGCGGCTTTAGAAATTTACCGAAAAGGCGGCAACGTTACTATGATTATTAGAGGTGATGCTATTGGTAAACGCGTTAAGTATTGGGTGCGTCCTGATATTATAAACCGAATAGAAGAAGGTAGTATTACTGCTTATTTTAATGCTGAAATTACAGAAATAAATGAGAATACAGTAACTTTTAAATACCCCAAAGGCTTAAAAACGATTTCTAATGATTTTGTGGTAGCACTAACGGGTTACAAACCAGATTTTAAAATATTGAGTACCATCGGAGTTGAACAATCTAATGACGAAAAACGCATACCAGTTTACAACTCTAAAACTATGGAAACAAATGTTAAAGGTGTGTATTTAGCTGGTGTAATTTGTGGTGGGATGGAAACGCACAAATGGTTTATTGAAAATAGCCGTGTACATGCTAAACATATTGCTGCGCATATTGAAACTACATTGAATAGGTGAAAATGGACTTAAATCAAATAACCATATCATCCATAAATGTTGAAAAAGCTATTGGTTTTTATAAAACTTTGGGGTTAAAATTAATTGTTGAAGCATTACCAAAATATGCGCGTTTTGAATGTGCCGATGGTAATAGCACATTTTCTATTCATTATGTTGAAACACTACCAAAAGAAAATGGTATTATTATTTATTTTGAAGATGAAAATTTAGATGCATTGGTGGATAAATTACAACAAAAAGGCATTGCTTTTGAAAGTCTACCCGAAGATAAACCTTGGCTGTGGCGCGAAGCGCATTTAAAAGATTTAGACGGCAATCGCATTATTTTATATCATGCAGGAGAAAATAGAAAAAGTCCGCCTTGGCGTATTAATTAAACGTTTTTATGAAAGAGAAATGGGAAACACTGCCAATTTTTAAGAAAGCTATGGCTATTCAAAAATTGGTAAATTATATTGTAGAAAGTGTTGAAAAAACTGATATAGCGTTTGAACATGATATTGAAGTAGAAATGCTAAAAAGCAATTTAAATGACATGAGGAAAAATGCAATCCGTATACCTGCAAAAATTGCTGGCGCATCAGGTAGCGATACACTTTACGCTATTAAAATGGAAAATGCATCCATTATTAGAACATGTGCAAGAGCATTAATTACTGACGCTCGCGGCATAGAAATGCATGGGTTTAAGGATACAGAATATCTTGATGTACTAAGAAAAGAGATTGATGCCTTTAGAATTATTTTTGCTGAATGGGTAAAAAGCTTTGATTATTGGAATTATAGTATTGACCGTTGGGGTTTGTTTAACCCACCTGGAGTTAACTATGATGATAAAGATCCTGATGATGACATTCCATTTAATTCAAACGATTGTTTTGAGTAATTAAATAGTTTTAATCGCTTTGTGTTTGATAATTCTAGAGAGTACGATTTGTGTTTTAGATTCGCCGTAAATAATTAAATCATCAATAAAAGCTTCTAAATGTTTGTGATCTTTTAGTACCACTTCCATAACAATATTTTCATCACCAGTAATGCGATAGCAGTTTACAACTTCATCCAGAGATTTTACTTTGTTTAAAAACGGTTTTAACTTTCCCATAAATGCCCGTAACGTAATAATAGCTTTCAATTGGTATCCTATTTCAAAAGGAGATACTAACGCTTTATAACCTTCTATAACGCCTAAATCTTCCATTTTTTTTATACGCTCCGAAACTGCCGGCGAACTAATTCCTACTTTTCTTCCAATTTCTGCGTTAGACTGTCTTGCATTTTCCTGTAAACACTTCAAAATCTTAGCGTTAAGTGTGTCAATTTGCATTTAAAGATATTTAATTAATAAAACATAGTATTTAAAGCAAATATAGGTTTTTACTTTAAATATTAAAGTTGAATATGAAATCTAGTGAGTAATTTTGGAATAATTGCTAATGAATATCTTTTAAAATGCACAATACCCCAGTAAATCTATCGGAATTACCGATTTATCAAAAAGCCATTGAGATTTTTGCATTGTCTCAAAGCATTTCTTTGTATTTAAATGAAGACTTAGCAGCATTAAAAGAAGATGGCTCTGAGGATAATAACATTTATTTTTCTGGAGATATTATTAAACATTCTGTTTCTTTAGCACCAGAAATTGAAAAGGCTGAACGTGAGCGCTACTCTGATAGAAAATATAGACACATAGCCTCTTTAAGACGTTTAACTCATATGCTTTATAAAAATTCTTATCGTTTAGAAAAGAGTAATAGTAACGGAAAAGATTTTCTACCTGTTTTACGTCGCGAACTAAAAAAATTCAAAAAACTACAACACAATTGGATGTTGACGCTTTAATTTATCTTTTCAAATTTTTGTCCGCAAGCTTCTATACACTGATACCACAAAATTAAATTACCATTTTCAGGCAAATCAAAAAACACTTTTGCAGAACGTGATGTACACGTATTTGGAATTATTTCGCCATCATTTTGTGTATCGTTATTACTATCAGTAATCAACATATACACGCCCGTTTCTCTAGATCCTACTTCAGATGACATGAAACATAACACACCATTTACTGCAATAGTACCATCATCAAAAAATTCAATAATCCGCGCACTATCTATGGGTTGAAATGTGCCACTACCATCACCAGGATCTTGTAATTGCGCTACAAGCTTCCATTTACCTATTACTTTGTTTGTTGTATCAGGTGCAGTGGTATTAGAACTACAAGCACAGATAAATAATACGCTAAAAATTAGGAGTATAGATTTCATTACAATTAGTTTATCATTAGATGAGTAATCGTGTAAATGGTTGCGCTACAGGTAATAAATTTTAAAATTACGATTTGAAAACCCTCGAATCTATATTCAATATTGTTTTTTTTATGATTTTAATTAATTTAAAATCGGCATGATTGGGATTTAACAAAATATTGTACTCTGTTGGTAAAACAGCAGAGGGCACACTTAAAGCCACACTTTTGTTAGAGGTTATCCAATCGGTTCCAAAATTCTGGGTTAAAACTGGCGGCGGACTTTGCCTCCAATCTTGTTTTAAGATGCTTTGCGGTACTTTAGGAAGTATTAAATTATCAGGTAATTCCATTTCAATATAACTAAAATTGCTATTAATAAATTGATAATCTAAATGTACCAACAACTCTAAAACACTCAAAGATAAAGCGCTTGAAAAATAAAGCATATTGTGTCCAACTGCGTTCCAACGCCCACCGTATAATCTAGCACCTTCACCACTTAAATCAGAGATGTATTGTGTTTTAGCTATTCTATAAATTTTCAAAATAATGTGTGTTAAGAATAAACACCGTGCTCTATGCGCCCTAAAGTATCTTTAACTAAAGCCACACCAAACGTAGTATCTAAATATGCTATAGGTGTTTTGTAATTAAGGTGGCGCAACTCAGAATGCAACCATTTTGTAAGCTTATCTACAGCGCCAAAAACTTCAATACCTTTAGAAATTACATCGGCAATTTTTAGAATTTGTTCGGTAGGATATACATTGAGTAAATCTGTATCGTTTTTACGTTGTAGCGTGCGGTGAGATACATGAAGTAGTTCACTCATTTTCTCCATTGAAATAGATAAAATAGTACTTAAAGTTTGAAGTACCAATTTAGGAAGCCCTTTTCTAGTAACCTCTATAAGATCTATATCGCTATTGATGTTATATCCAACAGCAGCACTACCTCCCAAAACACTGGTAATACGCTGGTATTTATTTTGAAGCCCATAAAACGCTTGTGGTTCTTCAAATATATTTTCTATGGCCTTGGTTGTGTTTTTCATAACGACATTTTTACCAAAAATAATACTTTTTGTCGTGTTTTAAAAATTTTGATAGCTTTTTAACTAAACATATAAGTAAAAGCAGCAAAAGAATAGAAAATACAATACGCAAGCTATTGTGGCATAAGTAGCTTATAGCTCGTTTGTTAGTTTTTGCGCTAGTTAACTACTTACATATTACGGCGGTACTGCCCTCCTACTTCAAATAAAGCATTTGTAATTTGTCCGAGAGAACAAACTTTACAAACTTCCATTAAGGCTTCAAATATATTTCCGTTATTAATTGCCGTTTCTTGAAGCTTTTTCAACAGTTCATCTACATCATTGCTTTTATGCAAATATTCTAAAGTTTTAATTTGAAGTTCCTTTTCTGCTTCCGTAGCACGAATTACTTCCGCAGGTAATACCGTTGGTGAGCCTAGACTACTCAAAAAAGTATTAACACCAACAATTGGAAATTCGCCATTATGCTTTAAAGTTTCATAATACAAACTTTCCTCTTGAATTTTAGAGCGTTGATACATGGTTTCCATCGCGCCTAAAACACCGCCACGTTCTGTAATTCTATCAAATTCTAATAATACGGCTTCTTCAACTAAATCTGTAAGTTCTTCAATAATAAAAGCGCCTTGTATGGGGTTTTCGTTTTTAGTTAACCCTAATTCTTTATTTATAATGAGTTGAATGGCCATAGCACGACGCACCGAAGCTTCAGTTGGTGTAGTAATTGCTTCATCGTAAGCATTAGTGTGTAACGAATTACAATTGTCGTAAATTGCATAAAGTGCTTGAAGCGTGGTTCTTATATCGTTAAAATCAATTTCTTGGGCATGCAAACTTCTACCAGAAGTTTGAATATGATATTTAAGCATTTGTGCTCTAGCATTTGCACCATATTTATCTTTCATTGCTTTTGCCCAAATTTTGCGAGCAACTCTACCTATTACTGCATACTCTGGATCGATACCATTAGAAAAAAAGAAGGAAAGGTTAGGGCCAAATTTATTAATATCCATACCTCTACTCAAATAATATTCTACGTAAGTAAAACCATTAGACAAGGTTAAAGCCAACTGCGTAATTGGATTAGCGCCAGCTTCAGCAATATGATACCCAGAAATAGAGACAGAATAAAAATTTCTAATATTATTTTCAATAAAATACTCTTGCACATCGCCCATTAAACGTAACGCAAATTCAGTAGAAAAAATACACGTGTTTTGTGCTTGATCTTCTTTTAAAATATCAGCTTGAACTGTACCTCTTACTTGCGCTATTGTGGCATTTTTAATATCATTATATACATGTTTAGGAAGTACTTTATCGCCAGTAACACCTAAAAGCATCAAGCCTAAACCAGTATTCCTTTCTGGAAGTTCGCCATTATATTTTGGACGTTCTTTACCTTTATATATGTCTTTTATTTTAGCTTCTACCTGTTTTCCGAGTTTATTTTCTTTGATATAAATTTCGCATTGCTGGTCTATTGCAGCATTCATAAAAAACCCTAAAAGCATTGGTGCAGGTCCATTAATAGTCATGCTTACAGATGTCATAGGGTCAGCCAAATTGAAACCCGAATAAAGCTTTTTGGCATCATCTAAACAACAAATAGAAACGCCTGCATTTCCTATTTTCCCATAAATATCTGGTCGATAATCTGGGTCGTTTCCGTACAGTGTAACACTATCAAAAGCAGTAGATAATCGTTTTGCAGCTACACCTGCACTCACATAATGAAACCTTTTATTTGTGCGTTCTGGACCTCCCTCGCCCGCAAACATACGTGCAGGGTCTTCACCTGTGCGTTTAAACGGATATAAACCAGCGGTGTAGGGAAATTGCCCTGGTACATTTTCTTGCAAACACCATCTTAAAATATCGCCCCATGCTTTGTATTTAGGTAATGCTACTTTTGGGATTTTAGTGTGGGATAATGATTCCGTATGCGTTTCAATTTCAATCGCCTTATCCCTTACTTTAAAAGTGTAAATAGGATTTTTGTAACGATGTACTGTTGTATTCCAACCCAAAATAGTATCCCAATTATGAGGATTCAAATCCTTTTTAATCGTCTCGAATTCTTTTATTAAAAGCTCGAGAAATACCTTATTATTACTTTCAATATGTTTTAGAAGTTGCTCACTCTCAATGCCAAAAGCATTTAAATGTGGTAACCCATTAGTATCAGTGATTTTAGCCACAGAACAAATGGTTGTGTATATACCGTATAGTTTTTGAGCTAATTCAACTTGTATGTTAGCATTTTTATCATAAGCCCTGTTGTTTTCTGCTATTTCAGATAAATAGCGCGTTCTAGAGGGTGGAATTACAAATATTTTTTCACTCATTTCATCAGAAAAAGAAAATGAAGATTTTAAATCTGCACCAGCTTTTCTAACAAGTTTATCCATCACAGCTTTGTACAACTTATTCATACCAGGATCGTTAAACTGAGACGCGATGGTGCCATAAACAGGCAAATCTTCTGATGCTGTATTCCAAAGATTGTTATTGCGCATATATTGCTTTTTAACATCCCGTAAAGCATCCAAAGCCCCACGCTTATCAAACTTATTTATTGCCACTACATCAGCAAAATCTAGCATGTCGATTTTTTCTAGCTGTGTGGCAGCACCAAACTCAGGCGTCATAACATATAAGGCCACGTCAGAATGTTCAATAATCTCCGTATCACTTTGTCCAATTCCTGAAGTTTCCAGTATAATTAAATCAAATTCCGCAGATTTTAAGACGTCAATAGCCTCATTAACATGTTTAGACAATGCTAAGTTAGACTGTCGTGTAGCTAAACTACGCATGTATACTCTGGAGTTATTGATGGCATTCATTCTAATTCTATCACCCAATAATGCGCCACCAGTTTTTCGTTTTGAAGGGTCTACCGAAACAATTCCTATTGTTTTTTTAGGAAAATCTATTAGAAACCGACGCACCAATTCATCCACTAAACTAGATTTACCTGCACCTCCAGTGCCTGTAATTCCTAAAACCGAGGCCTTTCCTTCAACTTCTGAAGGTGAAGAAAAAATCTTGTTAGTAGCTTCCACAAACGCATCATGCCTGTTTTCAGCCAAACTTATAAGTCTTGCAATTGTATTTATGTTTTGTTTTTTAAGCGCGTCTTTAACGTTTGTTTCTTCGGGTAATGCAGGCGTGGGATTGTCAGATAGTTTAACCAAATCATTAATCATACCTTGCAACCCCATTTCTCGCCCATCATCTGGGGAATAAATACGAGTAATGCCGTATTGCATTAAATCTTTAATTTCTGAAGGCAAAATAACACCACCACCGCCACCAAATATTTTAATATGGCCTGCGTCTTTTTCTTTAAGAAGATCAAACATGTATTTAAAATACTCGTTATGTCCACCTTGATATGACGTTAAACAAATAGCATTAACATCTTCTTGAATAGCTGTATTTACAACTTCTTCTACGCTTCTATCATGCCCTAAATGAATCACTTCTACACCAGTAGCTTGAATAATACGTCGCATAATATTTATAGAGGCATCATGACCATCAAAAAGAGAAGCAGCAGTAACTATTCGTATTTTATATTTGGACGTGTAGGGCGATAATTGATTCATTATTGAAAAATAATTAGTATATAGTTTGCAATTTACGAATAATTCAAAAAAATAATTGATTTTGAATATATTTTACAAAATTTTATGCTTTTTGAGGCTTAGAATAGTTTTTATTTATTTTTGGGGTGCTAAAAAAAGCGCCATGAAAAAAATCACCATATTAATCCACTGTAAAGATCGTCCTAATATTGTTGCTACAGTCACCAATTTTATTGCAAATAAAAAAGGGAACATTGTTTATCTAGATCAGCATGTAGACAACCAACAAGATATCTTTTTTATGCGTCTTGAAAGTGAATTTACTAATGATGAGTTTTCTACAGATGAGTTTAAAGCATGTTTTAAAAGTGATTTAGCTGATACTTTAGATATGAAATGGCGTATTTACGCTTCGGATAAAAAACCAAAAATGGCTTTATTTGTTTCAAAATACGACCATTGTTTATATGATATCTTGGGGCGCTACAATTCAGGTGAACTTAATTTAGAAATTGCTTTTATTGTTAGTAACCATCCAGATTTAAAACATATTGCTGACAGATTTGATATTCCGTTTCATCATATTCCTGTAACTAAAGACACTAAAAACGAAGCAGAAGACAAACAATTAGCATTATTGAAGGCACATGATATAGATTTTATTATTTTAGCGCGATATATGCAAATAGTGTCTTCTAAACTTATTAGTGTATACCCAAACAAGATTATAAACATTCATCATTCGTTTTTACCCGCATTTGTTGGTGCCAAACCTTACCACTCTGCTTACAAACGTGGTGTAAAAATTATAGGCGCAACTAGCCATTATGTTACAGAAGCTTTAGATGCTGGTCCTATAATAGATCAAGATGTTGCTAGAGTAACCCATGCTTATACTGTTAAAGATTTAATAGCAAAAGGTAGAGATCTTGAAAAAATAGTTTTAGCTAATGCTATAAAACTACACTCCGAACGTAAGGTGATGGTTTTCAATAACAAAACTGTTGTTTTTTCTTAATTCTATCTAATTTTATATATATTTATAAATTCTTTCTTAAGAAATAATTAACATTTCTTGAGTTAACAAATGATAATTGTGACTTTATAATTATCTTTGTGTCTTATTACTGAATAATAAAAACCATTAACTAATTTCTTAATTTTTATGAAATCAAATTTTATTTTATGCCTAACTTTCTTATTAGGCTTCGGAATGTCTCAAGCACAAAACCTTCCTGCAAACCCTGATCCAGGTAAGTGTTACGTTAAGTGTATCACTAAAGATGAATTTAAAACAGTTGAAGAAACAATTCAAACGTATCCAGCATACACTAGATTAGAAGTTGTTCCTGCTACTTATAGAACTGTTGAAGATCGTGTTTTAGTAAAAGAAGCTTCAAAAAAGTTTGTGTATGTACCAGCTACTTACGAAAACGTTGAAGTACCTTACGTAAGTAAAGAAGGAAGATCTGATTTAAGCATTATACCTGCTTCTTTTGGTTCTGACTCTAGAACTTACGAAACGTATCCTAAAACTTCTGGATGGGAATACAGAGAAACTGCTTGTGATTCTCCAAACAAAGAGGATTGTATGGTAGCTTGTTTTGTTGAGTATCCAGCACAATTTAGAGATGTAAGCTTTACAACTTTAGACAAGGACGCAGCTACAACTAGCGTTCCTGTACCAGAAAAAGGAGCTACTTACACTAAGCGTGTAGTAAAAACTCCTGCTAGAATGGATCAAATTGATATTCCTGCTGAATACAGAACTATCAAGCGTCAAGTTTTAGCAACTCCTGCTTCTACAAGAAGCGTAACTGTTCCTGCACAATCTAAAACAGTTACTAGAACTGTATTAGCTAAGAAAGGTGGTTTAACTACTTGGGAAGAAGTTGATTGTGGGTTATTAAACTCTAACGTTTTACCAATTTTCTACGAAACTGGTAGTGCAAGAATTACTGCTGCTTCTAAGAAAACAATTGACGAAACTTTATTACCATTATTAAACAGCAAGCCTGTAAGTATTGAGTTAATGTCTCATACTGATGCAAGAGGTAATGATAGCTTTAACATGTCTTTATCACAACAACGTGCAAACTCTGTTGTAAACTATTTAGTATCTAAAGGAATCTCTAGAAGCCGATTAACTGGTAAAGGATTTGGTGAAACTAGATTAGTAAACCGTTGTTCTAATGGTGTTGAATGTTCTGAAGCTGAGCATAGAAAAAACAGAAGAACTGAATTTAGAGTTATAGGAAACTAAAAATTTAGTTTAACAACTTATTTAAAAAAGACGCCTTAATGGCGTCTTTTTTTTGTTTTATATGATCCCGCCAAATAAGTTCATATAGATTCAATTTATTTGTAAAGTACTAAGAGAATTAAATAAAGAGGCACATACGGCCCAGTTATTATAGCTTTTTAAAATGCATAATGATAGTATCAATAAACAAATTCAACTTAAATAATTATAGCTCTAACAAGCGCTACGCAACAATATTTACTACAGTATACTTGCACGGTCTCTTTTGCTACACATATTAGAACTGCAAGTAGGGTATTAATAAACACAGAATAGCATAGTGTAAACGCACAGGTTAGTGATAATACATGCGTAAGTACATAAGTATTTAATAGTCTATTAACGGTGTACTTAAATTATTAATTTGTTGATAGGAAAACTATTAAGAAGACTTTTTGGTTATAATATACATTGGGTACTTTACTATCTTTTTTTCAACCTTTACACCGTAATTGTCAAATAAATTAGACGCCATCAAATCGTAGTATTTATAGTGTACTTCCCAGTCATGCAAATCATCAGCAAATGCTTCATCGCTAATTATAACTGGTAACTCTAACAAGTTAGCCAACTGAAAGCTCATTTGATTTAATGATACATTATCAGCTTGAATATCAGAACTTCCAATTAAAAAATGTGGGGTATCTCGTCCCCAATTAATTTGGTCTGCATCCCAAAAACGAGCACCAGACAAGTTTAAAAAAAGTGCTTCTCCGTTAGCAGAAGTATCTTTACGTCTTAGCTTAAGGTATTTTAAAATAATTCTTTCCATTTGTCGCAATGCCCTAGAATCATACTTAAATTTCATACGGTAAGTTTTATTAACATCCGATGGCATATCAACTTGATTTTTATAAGCATAATTAGTGTATGCTATAATATCTTTTAAATTTCCTGTTAATTGCAAAAAATCATCTTTTTCGATAACCTCAAGAGTTTCGAAGGACTCGTTTATTTCAACAATTTCATAATCGCGCTTTAAATCGGCTTCTTTAGGTATGGCTATAGGTTTGTAAGATTGCAAATCAAACATATTTTCAACAGAAACTTTATCTGTATTTGTGCTTAAATACCCATCTATATGATAGGTCTTAAAATCTGCTGGGTGGCCTTCCCAAAGCTTTTCGCCACGGGCATTAAATAATATACCGTAAGGCAAACTAGCTATATTGTGTTTTGCAAACGCTTCTCCATCAAAATCAATAGCTACGCCTAACTTTAAATCATGTTTTAATGTAAAGTTTTTAACTATCTGTGAATTTTCTTGAGACAAAGACATGATATAAAAATTCTTTGGATACTGGCGTTGTAAACTAGAGAGTTGTTTTTCAGCAGCTATACATGGTCCACACCAAGTAGCCCAAAAATCCACAAAATACAATGCATTTTCATCGTCGTCAGCTAAAGATGATTTTTTTATAATTTCGGATACTTTAATCTGTGCAGACGAAAGAATTGGAAATACAATAAGTATTAACAGTAAGCTTTTTATTTTCATTTCAAAATTTAAAAAAGGTAATTCACAATATACATAACAACTATTGTGCTAAAATAGTATTTTGTACAAACTTCTTCATTTATTATAACAAATTAACGAAAATTAACCTGAAAAGTGACGTATTAATAATTTGTGTGTCTTACTATTAGAAATATCTTATTGATTGAGGGATTAATTTGATTATTTACATTACAAAACATTCAATATTTATATTGGATGTTTTTCATTTTATATAAAGGCTTAAATGTATATTTGATAAAAAAATTAAATACTATGATACGTAAAATATGGTGCTTTGTTTTAATCTTCAATTTGATATCATGTGCAGAATTGCAAGGTGTTATCGACCAATTACCACAAGGTGGTGTTTTAACAAATGCTGAAATAGGCTCTGGATTAAAAGAAGCTTTAGACTTTGGTATAGATAAACAAGTAACAAAACTTACACAAAAAGACGGTTTCTTTAAAAATGATTTAGTAAAAATTCTTTTACCTGAAGACTTACAAAAAGTAGATAAAGCGTTACGCAATATAGGGTTAACCCAATTAGCTGATGAAGGTTTAAAAGTGCTAAACAGAGCTGCTGAAGATGCAGTAAAAGAGGCTACACCTATTTTTATAGATGCTGTAAAAGGTATTACATTTACTGATGCAAAAAATATACTGCTAGGTAACGATGCTGCAGCTACTGAGTATTTAACTTCTAAAACACAAACAGCACTTTATGCAAAATTTAACCCCGTTATTAAAAACTCTTTCAATAAAGTTGGGGCAGACGATATATGGCGCAATCTAATTAATAAATACAATGGTTTACCTTTTACTAATGAAGTAAACCCTGATTTAACAGATTACGTAACTAATGAAGCTTTAAAAGGTGTGTACACTATGATTGCCGTTGAAGAAAAAGAAATTAGAAACAAAACTGCATCTAGAACTACAGCATTGTTAAAACGTGTTTTTGCTTTACAAGACTAGATTTATAAACTTTATGTAATTAAAAAAGTCGAATACTAGCATTCGACTTTTTTATTGCCTTTTTTGTTGAGATAAACACAATAAGTACGGTTATAAAATTTATAACTGATTTTGAAAGTTTTGCTGTATTGATAAAAAAATTAATGATTTCAAAAAAATACAAAAATGTTTAATGTTTTTGCTTTTTAAGTAAACAAAATTTAACATATCTTGTAAGTGTTTAATAATCATCGTTATGAAAAATAATAATAGCTTAATAGAACACAAACTATTATTGCATAAGAAATATAAACATCTTATTGAACAGGCGTATAATTTTAAACAAATTGACGCGTCGTTAAGCGATTTCTCAGAGTATAAGGCTATTAAGTTGTTGAACAAACTTAATAAACTTAAATATCTCGATAGAAATAACTAAAAAATAAAAAATTTAGTTTAATGTTTTTTTAACATCATCTTGACGTCTAAGTAATTAAGTATTACGTAATTTATTAAAAAAGTTAATTATGAGTCCCCATTTTTGTAAAGTTGGTAAAATAAAGATTAACAGTAGTAAGTTTATAAGTTTGAAAGAAATAGAAAAAACAATTGCAAACTTTGTTGATGATATTAGCAAAGTAGAATTTCCTAAAGACGCGCATGGAGCGCTTTAAAATAATTAAAAGCTTTAGTTAATCTAGATCCGTACCAAGAAAACATTTCGCCATCAACCAATAGTATGTTGGCTTTGGGGTAAAATGCCTCTAATTCTCTTATATGATTACTTTTAAAGGGATAAGGTTCACTTGACAACAATACTAAAGCTATATTCTCATCCTGTTTCAATTCAATTTCTGGATAACGAGTTACTTTAGTGTAATTTTCAAATTTATTTAGCGCTAATAGATAATTTATAAAGGTGTTTTGTCCTGCAATCATCCAAGGAGATTTCCAAATAAAATACAAGGTGTTTAAATAGGGTTTATTTTTAATATAAGACTGAAAAGCTTCAAACTCATACTGTATTTTAGTAATTATAGCTGCGGCAATTTGTTCTACTTTAAATACTGTACCGTATTGTTCTATAAGTTTATAACTATCGTTTAAATCAAAAACATCAGAAACATGAACAGGACATATAGTTTCACAAACGTCTACAATGGCTTTTGTATTTTCTTCTTTATTACACAATATGATATCTGGTTGTAATGCTTTTAATGTATCAAAATTAATTTGTTTTGTACCGCCCAAAACCTTCGCTTTAGATTTGATATCACTAGGATGTACGCAAAACTTAGTAACACCAACAATAAAGGATTTTAAACCTAAATCGCATAACAATTCGGTTTGACTTGGTACTAAACACACGATACGTTTAGGTATCTTCTCTAGATGTAAAATTCTATTAAGTTGATCTTTCATAATAATTTCTTTAAACCTAAACATTTTTACAATCAACTAAAACAAAAACACACATAATCCTATATCTTCGTAAAAAAAACTAAGATGCTAAAAGCGGTAATTTTTGATATGGATGGTGTTATTATTGATAGTGAACCGATGCATCGCAAAGCCTATTATGATATGTTTGATGATGTAGGTATTACTGTTTCTCAAACGCTTTACGAATCTTTTACTGGGCAATCAACATTAAACATATGTAAACAACTTTGCGATCATTTTAATCTAAAAGAAACACCAGAAACTTTAGTTGCCTTAAAACGAGAACATTATAAAGCATTTTTTAAAACAAACACTAGCTTTGGTTTAATTGATGGTGTGCTAGATTTGATAAAAAACTATCACAGCAATGGGTTAACCCTTGTTTTAGCATCTTCTGCCTCTATGCCAAGTATCAATATGATTTTTGAGCGTTTTGATTTAAATCAATATTTTAAAGCAAAACTAAGCGGCGCAGATTTAAAAGCATCAAAACCACATCCTGAAATTTTTGAAAAAGCTGCTGTAGCTTCAGGTTTTAAAAGCAACGAGTGCTTAGTTATTGAAGATTCTACAAACGGCATACAAGCTGCTAAATCTGCTGGTATTTATTGCGTTGGGTATGATAGCTTTCATTCTAAAAACCAAGATTATACTAAAGCTGATAAAGTGATTAGCAATTTTAAAGATATTTATTTTGATACTATTACCAAGGCATTCAAAATTGCTTTAAAATAACCGTCAAAAGTGGTATTCGGTAGTGGCTTTAATTTCTTTTAAAACAAAATAACTTTCTAAAACACCTATATTTTCAATTTTAGAAAGTTTTAGCCTCACAAATTCGTGGTAATCTTCAAGACTTCGTAAATTAATTTTTAAAAAGAAATCTACTTTTCCAGCCATGTGGTAACATTCTTGAACCTCTGGGAGTGCTTTTATTTGTCTGTCAAACTTATCAATAAAACCTTCGTCGTGATACCGTAGAGACACCATGCAAACTGCTGTAATAGGACAATTTATTAACGTTTTATCTATTAAAGCCACATACTTTTTAATATAACCGTTTTTTTCTAAACGCCTTATCCTTTCATAAACTGGTGAAGCAGTTAAGTGTAATACATTAGCGATATCCTTTGTGGTTTTTTTAGAATCTGTTTGTAATATCCTAAGTATTTTAAGATCAATAGCGTCAAGTCGTTCCATATGCAGTAAAAATTACTTTTAACTTATAAAATAAAACTATGTAAAAGTAAATATATGTGCAAATTATAATATTAAAAGATTAAATCACTTTTTTAGAAGATATTAACAGAATTTTTAATCATTATAGTAGCTTTATTTATAAATTTATACTGATGATATTCTGATAATTATGGCTACCAAAATATTAATTACTGGCGCAAACGGGCAATTAGGTTCGGTGCTAACAAAAGCACTTCAAAACACTTACGGTATTAACAACGTTATTGCTACAGATATTAAGTATAATGCTGCTTTTGTTGGTGTTTTTGAATTTCTTGACGCTACAGATTTTAATAATATTCAACATATTATTAAAGAACACCATATTACTGAAATATACCACATGGCTGCTATTTTATCTGCTAGTGGCGAAAAGCAACCGTTAAGAACATGGGACATTAATAATAATACTTTTCTTAACGTTTTAGAAGCTGCACGCTTAAACAGCATACACAAAGTATTTTACCCGAGTTCTATTGCTGTATATGGCAATAATGCCCCTAAAAACAATACGCCACAAGACTTTTTTTTAACTCCAACCACTGTTTATGGTATGAGTAAAGCTGCGGGCGAACATTGGGCAAACTATTATTTTCTAAAATATAATTTAGATGTACGCTCCTTACGGTATCCTGGAGTTATTGGGCACCAAACCTCTCCTGGTGGTGGCACTACAGACTATGCTGTTGATGCCTATCATTACGCGGTAAAACAAGAAGAATACACCTGTTTTTTAAATGAATCGTCTGGATTGCCAATGATTTATATGGATGATGCCATTAGAGCTACCATTGAACTCATGAGCGCACCAAAAGATGCTATTAAAACCAGAACTTCGTATAATATTGCTAGTATGAGTTTTACTCCCAAAGCATTAGAAAAGGCTATTTCTCAAATTATGCCTAATTTCAAAATGGTTTATACACCAGATTTTAGACAGCAAATTGCAGACTCTTGGCCCAATAGTATTGATGACACTGAAGCTAGAAACGATTGGGCTTGGAAACCAAAATACGATTTAAAGTCCATGACAAAGGATATGATTAAACATTTGAAAGAAACCTATAATACCGAAAACGCCTAAACTATGTACGGAGCTATAAAACAACAATTTCAAGACGATTTAAAGCATATAAAAGAAAGTGGTTTGTATAAAGATGAACGTGTCATCACTTCTAAACAAGGTGCCGAAATAGATACACTATCAAACCCTGATGTTTTAAATTTTTGTGCTAATAATTATTTAGGTTTATCCTCGGATGAACGGGTTATTAATGCAGGAATTGATACGCTAAAATCACATGGTTTCGGCTTGTCTTCAGTTCGTTTTATTTGTGGTACGCAAGACATTCATAAAACTTTAGAGCAAAAAACTGCTGAATTTTTGGGTATGGAAGATTGTATTTTATACGCAGCCGCTTTTGATGCTAATGGTGGATTATTTGAACCGCTTTTATCTAAAGAAGATGCCATAATTTCTGATGCACTAAACCACGCCTCTATTATTGATGGTGTGCGCTTGTGTAAAGCACAACGCTTTAGATATAAGAATTGTGATATGTCAGATTTAGAAGCACAACTTAAGGCTGCCAGTGCTGCAAGACGAAAATTAAT
Organism: uncultured Flavobacteriaceae bacterium; assembly: GCA_937923515.1. GTDB lineage: Bacteria > Bacteroidota > Bacteroidia > Flavobacteriales > Flavobacteriaceae > Jejuia. The sequence continues at coordinate 1,111 of CALDUF010000060.1, read as the reverse complement.
AGTTACCGATGGATCATTTTCTATGGATGGTAAAATTGCACCACTTGATAAAATTTGCGATTTAGCCGATAAATATGAAGCTTTGGTAATGATTGACGAGTGCCATTCTACTGGCTTTATAGGCGAAACAGGTAGAGGTGTGCACGAACTCCATAATGTTATGGATCGTGTAGATATAATTACAGGAACGTATGGAAAAGCATTGGGCGGTGCCTCGGGAGGTTTTACAGCAGCTAGAAAAGAAATTGTTGCTATTTTACGTCAACATTCCAGACCGTATTTATTTTCTAACACCCTTGCGCCTGCTATTGTTGGGGCTACACTTAAGGTTTTTGATATCATCGCAAATACAACTGCTTTAAGAGATAAACTAGAAGATAATACTACGTTCTTTAGAACAGAAATGACAAAAGCAGGTTTTGATATCATTCCAGGTATTCATCCCATTGTGCCAATAATGCTATACGATGCTAATTTGGCGCAAACTTTTGCGAAAAAACTTTTGGATGAAGGTATTTATGTGATAGGGTTCTTCTACCCTGTTGTGCCTAGAGACAAAGCTAGAATACGCGTGCAATTATCTGCAGCACACGATAAAGCACACATTCAAAAAGCAATTGATGCTTTCACAAAAATTGGAAAACAATTAGACGTTATTTAGAAAATATTATCTAGATTTTAAAAGTGCATTTTGCTCTTCCATTAATTGGGTAAGTTTATCAAGCAACTCAATATCTTTTGGTGTTTCAACTGTTACATCTTTGGTGTCTTGTGCTTTCTTCTTTAAACGGTTCATAAATTTAACTACTATAAATACGGTAAAACCAATTATAAAAAAGTCTATAAAAGCCTCTCCTAAAGCGCCGTAACCAATAGCAACTTCTTCAGTAATAATGGCACCATCTGCTGCTTTTGCTGCTGCTTTTAAAATAATTTTTTTATTCTGAAAATTAACACCATCTGTTAGTAGTGATAATGGTGGCAACATTACTTTTTTAACCAGTACATCAATAACTTTATTAAAAGCTGCACCGATAATTATACCAATGGCCATATCCATCATATTGCCTTTTACAGCAAACTCCTTAAATTCTTTAAATAATTGCATAAC
>CALDUF010000059.1 GCA_937923515.1 uncultured Flavobacteriaceae bacterium | reverse complement strand
GGGTTTACAGCGCTACCTTTAATTTTGTCGTAACGTGCTTTTATATCTTCTTCAACTGTTGTAGAAGGGCTGTTAGGGTAATTAGGCACACCAAAACCTTTACTTTGTAACTCTTTTATTGCGTCTTTAAGTTGAGGAATTGAAGCACTAATATTAGGTAGTTTTATAATGTTAGCTTCAGGTTGTTTTGCCAGTTCGCCAAGAAGTGCTAAATCATCTGATACACGCTGATCTTCATTTAAAAAATCAGGAAAAACAGCTAAAATTCTGGCTGCTAATGATATGTCTTTGGTTTCAATAGCAATTCCAGACGATTTTACAAAAGCTTTAACAATTGGTAAAAATGAGCGCGTAGCTAGAGCAGGAGCCTCATCGGTTTTAGTATAAATAATTTTAGACATGAGCGTCGTATTTTTTTAGATGTTGAACACTAAAAACAGGTGTGAAAAGACGATTCGTTTTTAGCGATTGCGAATATACGAAAATTGGTAGTTATAAAAGAAGCTTATTTTAATGAAAAACTACTGAGTTAGTGTACATTTAAGATTATTTTAATAATTTCTTTAGTGGATAAGAATTTATCAAATTAAGCAACATGAAATTTTAAAAAAAATAATGAATAAACTATAGGTAACAGGCGTTTATTGTATTATAACTCTCTATAGTTGGTTTTATGCTGGTATTAGACCTATTTGCGTTAACCAATTTAATGAAGTGATTAGACATAAAAAAAGCCCAAAACTAAAGTTTCGGGCTTTCTGTTTAAAAAAGTGAAATAATTATATATTAAATTACTTTTACGTTTACTGCGTTTAAACCTTTTCTACCTTCTTGAAGATCGAATTCAACGTTATCGCCTTCGCGAACTTCGTCTACCAATCCAGAAATATGAACAAAATGTTCTTTTCCTGATCCTTCTTCTGTAATGAATCCGAATCCTTTAGAATCGTTGAAAAATTTTACTGTACCTGTACTCATTGTATTTGTATTAAATTAATATATGTTATTGTTTGCAAAGTTCGTACCACAAAAAAAGTCTATCAAGAAACTGATAGACTCTTTGTTGTAATTGTTCAAGTATATATATTAAATAACTTTTACGTTTACTGCGTTTAAACCTTTTCTACCTTCCTGAAGATCAAATTCAACGTTGTCACCTTCGCGAACTTCGTCAATTAATCCAGAAATGTGAACAAAATGTTCTTTGTTTGAACCTTCTTCGATAATAAATCCAAATCCTTTTGAATCGTTGAAGAATTTTACTGTTCCTGTACTCATACTATAAATATTAAATTATTAAAGTACAAAGGTACTGTGTAAAAACTTTAAAAATCAATTAATTACGTTTTTTTTTGAATAAATTTAAGGATGAAGGTTAAAAAGCTTATTAACAGTAGTATTAGCTTAAAATAAGGTTTAAATAAAAAGATGTTTTTATTAACGTAAAATCAATTTTTTTATAAGATTTTGTCCTAATTCTTCGTTTAGCATGTCAATAATTTTTTGCTTACCGTAGCTTAATTCTTCTCTAAGTACGCTGGAACTGAGTTGAATATATAGCGTTTCGCGTTCTAATTTTACCGAAGTTGTATAATTATTTACGCCATTACCCATTAAGTTTGCCCACGCTTCGGCAGCATTTACTTTATTTAAACCTTTTTCTAGTTTGTTGGTTTCTACAAATTCTTTTAAGGCGTCTTTAATACTTAAGTGTTCGTTGTTGCGTTTTGGCATGTTAAGGTAAAAATATTAAAATATGTTTAATTAAAGCTAAAATTATTTTGGGCGTTACCACAAGGGTCGGGCTTTCCGTTGCAAGTCCTCGCACCTCCTGCGTCGGGCTGTGGGCTTTCCACTACAATCCCTAACGCACGCATCCGCTATTTCAGGGTTTTCAATTAAAAGCTTTTTTGTTTTACAAAGGTTCGTTTAACAGTCTCGGCTACGAATAGATGCGGGGATTTTCAAAAGTATGCGAGAACAAGCAATTATTTATAGCCATTGTTGGGTGTGTTTTTTATTATTCAATTATTCTATTTTTCAAGTCCATTCGCTCGTGTAAAATTCTGACTACTTCAATGCTTTCATCTGAAATAGCTTTGTAAAATATGATATGTTTTCCAGATTTTAATCCAAGTAAATTATTACTAATTCCACCATATTCTTTTCCAACTTCAGGATTTTGTCCAATTCCGTTGCAAGTCAACTTTATTGTCGTATAATATTTGTCCGCTTGTTTTGCTGACCATTTTTCGAAAGTATAATCCCAAATGTCATTCAAATCATCAATGGCTTTTTTTCTTAATATTACTTTTGCCATTCTTTCTTTTTTCCGCTTTTAGTCTTTTTAGATTTTCGTCAAAATCAAAATCTTCCACTAAAGGGCTATTCAAACCTTCTTGTATTGCATTTCGTAACGCTATTACTTTACTTTCTTCATTTTCCAAAAGTCGAAGTCCAGCTCTAATTACTTCACTCACGTTCTTATATCGTCCAGCAGAAACTTGGCTTTGTACGAACTGGTCAAAATAATTTCCAAGCGATATTGATGTGTTTTTCATTCTATTTTAATTTTAATCGAATATACCAAATTTTGGTAAAAAATTTAAATTTGCAAGATCTCTCTCAAATCACACCCAGCGGTTTTTACGTATATACACCGTTTTAATAACTTATATCCGACGTTAAACGAAGGTGGTTTAAAATTTTTGCAGAATCAAGTCGTATTTGCACTTAAATCTAAGTAATATTATAAGAGTAAAACTCGTATTATTCATTAAAACAAGATTGCTACAACTTAAAAACCTCATAACTTTGATGCACTTGTTTTACGGCATTTTCGGTTCTATCGGCATGTGTATCGCTAATAAATAATTGTCCAAAATTCTCATTATCTACTAGTTTTATAATTTGTGCTACACGCTGTTCATCTAACTTGTCAAAAATATCGTCTAATAATAAAATTGGGTTAACGCCGCTTTGTGCTTTTATAAAATCAAATTGTGCCAGTTTTAAAGCAATTAAAAACGATTTTTGTTGGCCTTGGCTTCCAAATTTTTTAACGGGATGCCCTTCAATATTAAACACTAAATCGTCTTTATGTACACCTACACTTGTGTATTGTAGTGCTTTATCTTTGTTGATGTTTTTAGCTAACAGTGTGTTTAAATTATCTTCGGATAAATGACTTTCATACACCAAATTCACCTGCTCATTTCCATTACTAATCGCTTCGTACTTAGATTTAAAAATAGGAATAAACGCCTGTAAAAAGGCGGCTCGTTTTTCATAAATAACTGTGCCATATTCAGTAAGTTGTTCGTTGTAAACTTCTAAAGTATCAGCATTAAATGTATGATTTAAAGCAAAATATTTTAACAAGGCATTACGTTGCGCAAGTACCTTATTGTAATTTATTAAATACGATAAATAACTCTTATCGCTTTGCGAAATCACACTATCTATAAACTTGCGCCGTGTGCTGCTGCCTTCAATAATCAAATCTCTATCTGCAGGAGAAATGATAACCAGTGGCAAAAACCCAATATGTTCACTAAATTTCTCGTAAGCTTTACCATTGCGTTTTATTACTTTTTTTTGCCCGCGTTTTAGGCTAATAACAATGTTTTCAGTTTTATCCGCTTTATCGTATTCACCATTAATTACAAAAAAATCTTCGTTGTGTTTAATGTTTTGTAACGCTACGGGGTTAAAATAACTTTTCCCGAATGATAGGTGGTAAATAGCGTCTAAAATATTGGTTTTACCAACACCATTGTTTCCAACAAAACAATTAATCTTGTCGTTGAAGTTAAAAGATTGACTTTCAAAATTTTTGTAGTTGACTAACGAAAGTGATTTTAAAATCATTAAATACTATAGCTTAAACCGTGTTTAATTAAAAAATATGGCAAAAAGAAGTGCAAATTATTGAAAAATAACAAATAAATAGCCTTTTAAATCACAAGAAAAATTATATTTTTGCGCGATATTAATTTTAGAATTTATGGCAACTTATAATAAAAGAGGATACAAACCTAAAACCAAAGCGGAGAAGGAGCAAAACATCGAAGAAGGATCAACTACTGCTGAAGTTTTTAATACTCTAGACGAAACTGCTTCTAAAACCGAGGCTTTTGTAGCTAAAAACCAAAAATACATTTTTATTATTGTTGGTTTGGTTGCAGCTGTAGTTTTAGGCTCATTAGCATATAAAGAATATGTTGCAAAACCTAAGCAATTAAATGCTATGAACGATATGTTTCAAGCGCAAAAGTTTTTTAATGAGGCTGTAAATGGCGTTGCTAAAGACTCTTTATTTAATCTAGCACTAAACGGTGGCGAAGGTAAATTTGGAATGCTTGATATTATAAATGAATACAGCGGTACACCTGCTGCAAATTTAGCTAATTACTACGCAGGTACTGCATATTTAAGATTAAAAGATTATAAAAATGCGGTAACGTATTTAAGTGAGTTTGAAAGTGATGATGAAGTATTAGCGCCATTAGCACAAGGTAATATTGGTGACGCTTTTGTACAACTAGACCAAAAAGAGGATGCATTAGGATACTATGAAAAAGCAATTGCGCTTAGAGATAATGGGTATACAACACCAATGTACCTTTACAAAGCTGGTGCACTTGCTTTAGAATTGGGTAATGCTGAAAAGGCTCTTGGGTATTTTAAGAGAATAAAGGATGAATATTCAGATTCTAGCGAAGCCTCAAGTGTGGATGTGTTTATAGGTAAAGCGCAAGTTTTAGCAAATAAATAAAACCATGTAGTATGGCTACCGAAAATAAAAATTTATCACATTACGATAAAACAACAATCCCAAACGCGAGCAACTTTCGGTTTGGGATTGTTGTTTCAGAATGGAATGACACCATTACAGAGGGGCTCTACAAAGGCGCTTACAATACACTAATTGAAAATGGTGTAGCACCTTCTAATATTATACGTTGGGATGTCCCTGGAAGTTTTGAGTTAATTTATGGTTGTAAAAAAATGCAAGAACAAATAGTAAACGCTGTTATAGCCGTTGGTAGTGTTATTCAAGGTGAAACTAAACATTTTGATTTTGTTTGTGAAGGTGTTGCGCAGGGAATTAAAGACCTAAATGTAATGCAAGAAACACCCGTAATTTTTTGCGTGCTTACTGATAATACTATGCAACAAGCCATAGACCGCTCTGGCGGTAAGCACGGTAATAAAGGTACTGAAGCTGCTATTGCTGCTATAAAAATGGCAGAACTTCGTAATAATAGTTAATTAAAAATTCCAATATTCAAAAACAAAATTCCAAATATAAGATTGGAGTTTAGAATTTAGATATTTGAAATTTAGAGTAGGCTTTGTTAACAATTTTTAGCAGTTCGCCCCAGTATTTCTACCCTTTTTTAAGTACTTTTGAGAGATTAGTAAGCAATCTATTTTGTTCGGAAAACGTAAACATAAAACCTTTAACTATAAGTCTCGCTTTTCAGGAGATCATACCAACTCTCAAGTAGAAGGCAATCGCAAAGAATTTGCATCAAAATGGCGAAATGAAAGTGGTAAAAAAGTAAGAGGTGGCATATCGATACGTTTTTTAATCTTGGCTTTGGTATTATTATTGATTTGCATGTATCTATTAGAAAAAAAATATATGTAATCACAAAATCTAGAACCCATGGGCATTTTAAAAGTTAGAAAAAACAAAAAATTTAGTTACACACCTCGGTATTATAAAGGTGAAGGTAGTCCTTATGAAATAAAGCATAAGTTTGATGAACATAGGGTTACTGTGGGTAATAACAATGGTATAAAATCTAAGTTTGTTAATGCAATTAACGATTACAAAACCAATGAAAACAACGAAGCCAATAAGCGCGTAATCATTATTATTGCAGTATTAGTTTTAGTGTTTTTGTTTATTATTGGTTTCGATTTATCTATATTCTTTTCATAATATTTTATGGCAGATATTATTCAACTTTTACCAGATCATGTAGCAAACCAAATAGCTGCTGGAGAAGTTGTACAACGTCCTGCATCTGTAGTAAAAGAATTATTAGAAAATGCAATTGATGCTGGTGCAGATGTTATAAAACTTATAGTGAAAGACGCTGGCAAAACCCTTATTCAAGTTATTGATAATGGTAAAGGCATGAGTGTTACTGATGCGCGTTTAAGTTTTGAACGGCATGCCACATCAAAAATTAGAAGTGCTGATGATTTATTTCTACTTAATACTAAAGGGTTTCGTGGTGAAGCTTTAGCCAGTATTGCTGCTATTGCTCATGTGGAATTAAAAACAAAACAAGCGGCCGATGATGTAGGTACGGCAATAGTAATTGAAGGTAGCGAGGTGGTATCTCAAGATGTTGTGGTAACACCAAAAGGCACATCGCTTTCTGTAAAAAACCTATTCTTCAATATTCCGGCACGTCGTAATTTTTTAAAATCTAACACGGTAGAGCTACGCCATATTATTGATGAGTTTCATAGAGTGTCTCTAGCGCATCCTAATATTAGTTTTTCACTGTACCATAACGGTAGTGAAACGTTTAACTTACCGGTTAGTAATTACAGGCAGCGTATTGTAAATATATTTGGAAACAAAACGAACGAGAAACTTGTACCTGTAGATGAAGATACAGAGGTACTAAAAATCTCAGGATTTGTTGGCAAGCCCGAGTTTGCTAAAAAGACCAGAGGCGAACAGTATTTTTTTGTAAATAATCGGTTTATTAAAAGTGCATATTTAAATCACGCTATTTTATCGGCTTTTGAAGGGCTTCTAAAAACAGGAACGCATCCAAGCTATTTTTTAAATTTAACTGTAGATCCACAAACTATTGATATAAATATTCATCCTACAAAAACAGAAATAAAGTTTGATGATGAACATACGTTGTATGCCATTTTACGATCTGCCGTAAAACACAGTTTAGGCCAGTTTAATATTGCGCCAGTTTTAGATTTTGAGCGCGATGCAACCTTAGATACACCATATAGTTTGAAAGGTTCTAGAACCGAGACACCCAAAATAGAGGTAGATAGTAGTTTTAATCCGTTTCAAGAATCTAAAACAACACCGGGAACACATCAGGCGACTTCTTACAGAAAAACACCTACTGAAAACTGGGAAGGTTTGTATGTTGGTTTAGAATCTAAAAGTAATGGTTCGACAGATTTTAGAGCCTTAACGTTTGAAAGTGAGGAAACTGTAAGCTCTTTATTTGAAGGTAAGGAGACGCCAGAAAAAACAAATAAAACCTATCAATTTCATAATAAATATATTATAAGTGCTATAAAATCTGGACTTTTGGTAATAGACCAAAGTAGGGCACACCAACGTATTTTATACGAAGACTTTTTAAAGGATATTACGGTGAAGGAAGGCGTGAGCCAGCAATTGTTGTTTCCTTTAGAATTGCACTTTTCATCACAAGAATTAGAGATTGTAAAGCAATTACAAAAAGATTTAGAACACACAGGATTTGTGTTTTCTAATGTTACAGAAGCATCTATAGAAATAAAAGGCGTGCCAGTTATGGTGCCAGAAAGTGAAATTTCTATCATATTAGAACAATTAATAAGCGATGTGCAAAACGAAGTACCTGATGCAAATTTTAGTGCTACAGATTTGTTGGCAAAATCTATGGCAAAAAGTTTGGCTATAAAAACGGGGCAGTCGCTGCAAAAAGATGAGCAAGAACATATAGTAAATAAGCTATTTGCCTGCAAAGAACCTAATGTTTCACCTACCAATCGCTTAACGTTTATAACGATGGGTGTTGATGAATTAGATAAAAAATTTATATAAACTATGATGCGAATTTCAGATACAGTTAAGCATTTAATTATCATAAATGTGATATTATTTGTGGGAACAATGGCAGTTGGCGAGGGACTGTTTTCTAATTGGTTCGCAATGCATTTTCCAAAAAATGAAGCTTTCCAACCATGGCAAATTGTAACTCACATGTTTATGCATGGTGGTGTAATGCATTTGGCTTTAAATATGTTTGCCTTATGGATGTTTGGTACACCTGTAGAACAAGTTTTAGGGTCTAAACGATTTTTGTTTATTTATTTTTCGGCAGGATTGGGCGCTTTAGCATTACAGCTAGGTGAATATTATTTTAGGTTTATGCCTGCATTTAATGAGTTAATTGCAGCAGGTTTTTCTGAAACTGAAATTCTTAACATGTACGCTAGTGGCAAAGGTGTTGCTGGTATGACTACAGAGTTGGTTGGTGCTTTACAAGAGTCATACAATTTTTATACAGCTTCTATGGTTGGGGCATCTGGTTGTATTATGGGGATACTGGCTGCTTTTGGAATGATGAATCCAAATGCAGAATTGATGCTCATTTTTTTACCCATACCAGTTAAAGCAAAATATTTTATCCCCGCAGTTTTAGCGCTCGAAACCTTTTTAGGGCTTTCAGGACAGAGTATATTTGGTGGTGCAAATATTGCACATTTTGCCCACGTAGGTGGTGCCATAACTGGCGCATTTATTATGTGGTATTGGAAAAAAACACAATTTAAAAGCAATCGTTGGAATTAACATGACTTCCTTAAATCAAGATATTAAAGACAAACTGTTAAGATTAAACGTTCTTGAAAAAATTATAGTTGCTAATGTTATAATTTTTTTAATTGGTATCGTATTTTCTTCGTTATTATCATGGTTAGAACTACCAAGTAGTCTTAATCAATTTATCTATAAACCTTGGACAGTTATTACCTATGCGTTTACCCATTACGATTGGTTACACATGGGCTTAAACATGCTATGGCTTTATTTTTTAGCGCAAATGTTTCTTAATCTTTTTTCTTCAAAAACAGCATTGAACGTTTATTTTTTAGGTGCCATTTTTGGAGGTATTTTATATTTATTGTTTTACGAGTTCTTACCCCAAAGTCGTACCAATGTGCCGCTTGTGGGTGCTTCGGCTTCGGTTAGAGCGCTACTTATTTTTTTATGTGCTTATATGCCTAATAAAGAAGTACGATTAATCGCTTTTAATATTAAACTATTGTATATAGGTGTTGCAATAGTAGTAATTGATGTATTAGGCCTTTTTGGAAGCAATGGCGGTGGTGCTTTAGCACATTTAGGAGGCGTTTTATTGGGCTATGTGTACGCAAAGCAACTGGTAAAAGGTAATGATATTGGTAAAGGCTTTGAGAAGCTTATGGATGCTATAACAGGGTTTTTTAAGTTCAAAAAAAAGAGCCCTTTAAAAACTGTTCATAAAAATAAAAGTAAAGTAGGCGGTTATACTAAAGCAGATTTTGATGAGTTTAACAATCAGAAAAAGATTGATGTTATTTTAGATAAAATAAGTAAAAGTGGTTACGATAGTTTAACGGCTGAAGAAAAAGATTTTTTATTTAGAGCAGGGAAGTAAGTTGGAGCCAGAAGCTAAAGCAATTAATCTCAATTTGAAATGTGTTACCATCGAGTCTTTCATATAATGCTCACTATGATAGCTTTTAAAAACAGCCTTAAACAACAGCTATCCTCTGTCTATTAGCATTAGCCAATTCAATATGAAAAAACTAAAATTCTTTGATAAAATCCTTTGGGTCATCAATAGACTATTAGCGGTTATATTGTTACTTTCTTATGTGTTGCCTTTTTTGCCTCCAAAAACGTTTTCAATACTTTCGGTATTAAGTTTAGGTGTTGCACTTTTAATTCTTATCAACGTACTGTTTTTTTTGTATTGGTTGCTAAAGCTTAAAAAGCAATTTTTATTGTCCTTAGTAGTTTTGGCAGTTGGTTATTTTTCTTTTGGGTCGCTATATAAGTTTTCGTCTTCTAAAAATATAGAAGCACCTGATAATTTTAAGGTAATGAATTATAATGTTCGGTTATTTAATTTATACAAATGGATTCCCGAGGATGATATTGAAACTAAAATTGTAGATTTAATTAAAAATGAACAACCAGATATTTTGAGTTTGCAAGAATATCATCCGCATAAAAACGTAGATCTGTCTTTTTTTAAATATAAATACGAAAAACTATTTGGTAAAAAAATTAAATACGGACAAGCCATTTTTTCTAATTTCCCGATAGTGAATTCAGGCTCTGTGGAGTTCCCTGATACTTCAAACAATGCTATTTATGCCGATGTAGTTATTAAAAATGACACTGTAAGAGTATACAATATTCATTTGGAGTCTATGCGTATTGATACCAAAGTAGAAAACTTAAAAACCGAAAATTCTGAGCGCCTTTTTAAGCATGTTGGTAAAACGTTTAAAATGCAACAATTTCAATCGGAGTTGTTTTTAATTCATAAAAAACAATGCAAATACAAAATGCTTATTTGTGGCGATTTTAATAATACGGCCTTTTCTTATGTGTATAGAAATATTAAAGGCGATTTAAACGATACTTTTAAAGAAGCTGGTAATGGCTTTGGACGCACATTCGATTTTAAGTTTTTTCCAATTAGGATTGACTTTATTTTTTCAGATGAAACTCTTAAAGTAAATGGCTTTAAGGCGTATAACGAACATTATTCCGACCATTACCCAATTATGACGACGCTTAATTTAAAGCAATAAATTTACATAAAAGCGCAATCCACTGCATCGGAAATAATATGAATTACCAAGCCTAAACCTACTAGTCTTGATTTTTTAGGGAAGCATAAAAAGATATAAAACAATATGGCGAAAGGCGCGTGTAGTGGATGGTATCCAATACTGCATCTGTTGGGATCAAAAATAGGCGACGCCAGTAGGTGGTCTAGATCTATCAATAATCCAGCGAGCATTGTAACATAAGCAATTTTCCAGTTTGCTTTAAAAAACAAAAGTGCCACTACCAAAGGTAAAAGAAAATGGCAACCGTAATGCGCTATGGATTGTACCATTATCTTGTTGAACTAGTTTGTGATTCTAAATAATTTAAGGCATTTGGCCCTTCATTAAAAAGCAAGTCTAAAATACTTAAATTAGGAATAAAGCCATGTTTGTTCCTAAACACTTGGGTATAACTTTCAAAGTGTTGCGGTGTTTCAGTTTTAGCATCCACCAAATATCTTAAATCAATTATATCTTCTACTACTTTTTGATATGTAGATGTTTTAGAGCTAGAAATATCTAGTTGAAGACAATCACAAATTACTTCAAAACACTTCAAATTAAAGTCTAGCAGTAATGCTGTTTCTTCAAAAAAAAGTGGTTTTAGTTCGTCTTCATAAAATTCAAAAAAGGGCGACGTACGGTAGGCAGATTCTAAAGATTTCCAGTGATGTAATTGCCACTTTTCACCATTAAAAATTTTTACTTCGCTATATTTTTGTCTGTTTTTTTGAGAGTAAATTACAGGAATATTAAGTAGTAGCCTTCCATTAGCACCATAAATATAGCTGCGATTTCTGTAGGTTTGTTTTACAAAGTTATCCTGAAATTCCCAAACCAAATGTTGCGCCTTTGCTATTGCAGAAAATTGAGCGATATTTGGAAAATACGTAGGATGGATCAGAATCGTCATAACTAATTTATAATTCCTGCGAAAGCAGAAATTCACTATAAAATTTAATGTTTACATTCCTGCTTCCTCAACACCAACAGCTGTTAAGTACTACTTTTTTCTTTTTTTCGGCTGCGCCACTTATTAAAGCCTATCCATCCAAACAACAAAACTAAAAACGGAATAAGATATGATGTTGCTTTACCTTCGCCATGTACGGTAGTAAAAAAGCGTTTCCATCTGGCATTAGGGAAACCATCCCAACTCATCCATATAAATACGGCTTTACCAAATACATGACTATAAGGTACAAAGCCCCAACGTCTTGCATCTACAGAGTTGTGGCGGTTGTCACCCATCATCCAATAGTAATTTTGCTTAAAGGTGTATGTATTTGCAACTTCGCCATTAATTAATATCTGGTTGCCTTGTACTTTTAAACTATTGCCTTCATACTCAGTAATTACACGTTTATATAAGGGTAACACTTTTAGATTAATGTCAATTGTTGCACCTTTTTGCGGAATGTACAACGGGCCAAAGAAATCGACATTCCAAGGGTAATCTGGATGATGTGGAAACGTATCAGGATTAGGATTTCCTTTTTCTTCCTTATTTATGGAAATGTTTAAAACATTAGGATTGTTCTTAAATTTCTCAGCAGCTTCATCGGTAATAGCCGAAAAATAATAGGTGTTTTGTTTATTAATTATTCCGAAACGATCTGTTATGTCGTACCGTTCCTTAATGTATTTAGGGTTAAATTGACTGGTTTTAGGCTGTACCAGATAACTAAACTGCAATTTAGCTCTGTCTGGTAACTCATTTTGCTTGCCGTTAATAAATACGTAACCGTTACGAACTTCTAAAGAATCTCCAGGTAAGCCCACACAGCGTTTTACCAAATTGGTTTTTTTGTCAATTGGCTTGTAGTAATTTCTGTCTGGTTTAAAGATATCCATATTACGTAAGGTATCCGCAGGTTGGTTAAACACCACAATATCGTTGCGTTTTATCTTTTGAAATCCTGGAATACGCATATAGGGTAATTGCAACTTATTAATCCAAGATGTTTTACGCTTTTCGAAATTATCGTTAAAGGCATAAGATTTTACATTTGCTAAAGGAATGGTATCGTGTACCATAGGTGCTGCAACCGTTGTCATAGGCACTCTAGCGCCATAATGAAACTTACTTACAAAAAGAAAATCTCCTACTAATAATGATTTTTCAAGTGAAGAAGACGGTATTGTAAAGGGTTGCATAAAATAGGTATGTACAATAGTAGCTGCTACAATGGCAAATAAAATAGAGCTGGTCCATTCTCCCGAGCCAGATTTTGGTACTAAACTTCTGTTTTCAACGTACTTTACATCTGCTACATAGTTTAAATAAAAATTATAAAACCCAAGACTTGCTACCGCTAAGAAGGTATCTAAATGTGTGTTTTTTCCAAAGCTTCTAGCAGTTTCTACCCAAACTACCATTAACATAATTAAGTTAACAATAGGCAAGAAAAGTAAAATAACCCACCACCAAGGCCGGTTTATAATTTTCATTAAAACCACACCATTGTACACAGGTACAAAAGCTTCCCAAGGTTGTCTACCTGCTTTTTTATATAATTTCCAAGTGCCTAATCCGTGAATAACTTGTATGATTAGAATAAAAATAAGCCACTGCGTAATAGTCATTATGTTGTTGTTTTATGTAAAGCCGGTTAGAACCCTAAGCTTAAGTTTTGTTACATTTATTAAGTGTAGTTAACCAATATTTAACACATCGTTCATAGAAAACACACCTGTTTTGCCAACCAACCACTCCGCAGCTACAACAGCACCTAGTGCAAAACCTTGGCGGTTGTGAGCAACATGCTCAATAGATATGGTATCTACTTCGCTCTCGTAATTTACGCTATGCGTTCCAGGAACATCGGCAATACGTTTTGCCACAATTGGGATGTTTTTCTCTGAAGGCGTATCTAGTTGCCAACCATCGTAATTTTCATTATTTGCAATAACGCCTTCTGCTAAAGTAATGGCAGTACCACTTGGCGCGTCTAGTTTTTTGGTATGATGAATTTCTTCCATGGTAACATTATACTGCTCCAAATTATTCATCATTTTAGCCAACGTTTTATTTAACTCAAAAAAGATATTTACACCTAAGCTAAAGTTTGAAGCATAGATAAATGCGCCCTTTTTTTCTTCACAAAGTGAAATAGCTTTATCGTAATTATCTAACCATCCTGTGGTGCCTGAAACTACAGGCACACCATTTTCTATACAGTTTGTAATATTGCCAAACGCAACGTTAGGAATACTAAAATCTATCGCTACATCTGCTTTGGTAATATCGTATCCAGTATCATCTTTATCTACTTTTAAAACGATGTTATGGCCACGTTTTATGGCTATTTTTTCAATGGTTTGTCCCATTCTACCATATCCAAGTAAAGCTATATTCATTTGTTGTTTTAGTTAATTAACACCCGTTTTGGGTTAAAATTTCCAATTTAAAGTTAAGCCAACAGTACTACTTCTGTCTAGTTCGTTAAGCTCATAATGCGGCGCTAAGGTAAGATTTTCATCAACATTATACTGTAATAAATGCGCATCAACATTTGCATCAATAATATTTAACGCATATAAACCAATGGTTACTAAAAGCGACACTTCTTTGTTTCTTCTAAAGAGTTCTTGTGCGCGTATTAAACCATCTTCACTTACACGCTCTGATAAAAAATTACCATTTTCATCCAGATTTATAAATTCATCATCCCTAAATCCAGCCAAACGCCTTCTAAACGCATTGCGGTACCTTCTGTACTCCATATCATTGGTAAGATAAAAATACATACCTGTACCTAGAGCACCATATACTATAGGGATTTTCCAATATTTTTTATTGTAGGCTTGCCCTAATCCAGGTAAAACCGCAGATAAAAATGCAGCTTTTGCAGGACGTAACGGATCTATTTTTTTTGAGGGCCCAATCGTATCAGTAATTACTATTGGCGCAGGAATACTGTCTTTAACTGTTTTGCGTTTTTTTTGAGAAAACGACGTAAAACAACAACATAAAGCTAAAACAAGTGCTATTATAAGTTTATTTGGCACGTTGCACTAATTTTTTAATTCGATTAAAATCTTCTTCTGAATGAAACGGAATTACAATTTTTCCTTTTCCATTTTTAGAGACTTTAACGTCAATTTTATGCCCAAAGTATTCTGAAAATTCTTTTATGCCTTTTTTAACATGTTTTGGTATGTCTTCTAAATCTTCGGTATTCGTCGTATGTTGAGTGCTTTTAGTATCGGGGTTGTTATGTTGCCTTACGCGTTCTTCCGTTTCTCTAACAGATAGTTTTTTAGACAAAATAGTTTCGTAAATATCTAATTGTTCGCTTTGGTCTTCAATAGCAATTAAGGCTCTACCGTGTCCCATTGATATAAAACCATCTCGCATCCCTGTTTGAATAATAGGGTCTAGTTTTAAAAGTCTTAAATAGTTAGCAATGGTAGAACGTTTTTTTCCCACACGCTCGCTCATTTGCTCTTGCGTAAGGTTTATTTCATCAATTAAACGTTGATATGATAAAGCAATTTCTATAGGATCTAAATCTTGGCGTTGAATGTTTTCTACCAATGCCATTTCTAACGACTCTTGGTCGTTAGCAATTCTAATGTAAGCAGGAATAGTTTCTAAACCTATCAATTTTGAAGCGCGATAACGACGCTCTCCAGAAACCAGTTGGTATTTGTTAAACTCTAACTTTCTAACGGTTATAGGTTGAATAATACCAAGCTCTTTAATAGAAGATGCCAATTCTTGAAGCGATTCTTCACTAAAGTTTGTACGAGGCTGAAACGGATTAACTTCTATAGACGTTACATCTAACTCTACGATATTGCCAATAACCTTATCTGCACCCTTATCTTGAACAGATTGTATGTCGTTACTTGGGTCTTTTAATAATGCAGATAAACCTCTACCTAAAGCTTGTTTTTTTGTAGCCTTCGCCATAATTTAGGAGTTTTTGGTAATAATTTCTTCAGCTAAACTTAAATAATTACTTGCACCTTTACTGCCTGCATCATAATTAATTATGCTTTCACCATAACTTGGTGCTTCACTTAAACGCACATTTCGTTGAATTATGGTTTCAAACACCATATCATTAAAATGTTTTTGTACTTCTTCAACCACTTGGTTTGATAATCTTAATCGCGAATCATACATAGTAAGCAATAGGCCTTCGTAGTCAAGCGTTGAATTATGTACTTTTTGTACACTCTTAATGGTGTTCAATAACTTTCCTAAACCTTCTAAAGCAAAATATTCACATTGTATAGGAATTAAAACAGAATCTGCCGCTGTTAGCGCATTTAGTGTTAATAATCCAAGCGATGGTGCGCAATCTATCAAAATATAATCGTAATCATCTTTGATATCTACAAGTGCTTTTTTAAGCATGTATTCGCGTTCATCTTTATCAACAAGTTCTATCTCGATAGCCACCAAATCTATGTGCGCAGGTATGATGTCTAAATTTGGTGTGTCCGTAGAAATTATAGATTCTTTAGCAGAGTTTGTATGTTCTAAAAGTTGGTATGTACCAATTTCTACACTTTCAACGTCAATGCCTAATCCAGAGCTAGCATTTGCTTGAGGGTCAGCATCTATTAGTAATACCTTTTTCTCTAGAACACCCAAGGAAGCAGCTAAATTTACCGATGTAGTAGTCTTACCTACACCTCCCTTTTGGTTAGCAATTGCAATAATTTTGCCCATATACGATCTGGTTTTTGATGCGTAAAAATACGATTATTTATGAGTAATAAAAACCTAACTTGTTAACATAGCCTCAATGTCTTATAAGTGTTGTTTATACTAACATTTCGTTGAATTTTAACACTTTGTTATGAGAAATTATCCTATCGAAGTTAGAAATTTGATAAAATTAAATATTTCATCATGATAAACTATTTTTCTTCTATCCAGAAAGTGATGCTTATTCTGCTCATCACTACCTTTACTTTTCAAATTAACGCGCAGATTAAAAAAACTGCGGAAGTTGAAGGCATTTCAGAATATGTCCTAGATAATGGACTTAAAGTACTGTTATTTAAAGACAATTCAGCACAAACTATAACCGTAAATATCACATATTTAGTTGGTTCCAAACACGAAGGTTATGGTGAAAAAGGAATGGCGCACCTTTTAGAGCACATGGTATTTAAAGGTACACCTAATCATCCAGATATTCCTAAGGAATTGACAGAAAGAGGTGCAAGACCTAACGGAACAACGTATTTTGACAGAACAAATTACTACGAAACATTTAATGCCAATGACGAAAATTTAGAGTGGGCACTAGATTTAGAAGCGGATAGGATGCTAAATTCTTATATTTCTAATGATGATTTACAATCTGAGTTTTCAGTAGTTCGTAACGAATTTGAAAGTGGTGAAAATTCACCATCAAACGTATTGCGTTTAAAAGTGATAAATACTGCTTATTTGTGGCACAACTATGGGAATGCTACTATTGGTAACCGTTCTGATATTGAGCGTGTTCCGATAGAAAATTTACAAGCGTTTTATAAAAAGTATTATAGACCTGATAACGCCGTATTAATGGTTACTGGTAAGTTTGATACAGATAAAACATTGGCACTAATAGAAAAGAAGTTTGCAGATTTAAAAAATCCCGAAACACCCCTAAATAGTGTGCCTACCATAGAACCAGCACAAGATGGCGAGCGTAGAGTAGCTTTAAGTCGCGTTGGCGATTTACAAATAGTGTCTGCATTATACCATTTACCAGCAGGTTCTCATGAAGAGTATGCTGCTATGGCTATAGCAGAGAGTATTTTAACCGATAATCCGTCAGGGCGATTGTATAAAGCTTTGGTAGATGGAAAAAAAGCCTCAACAGTTTGGTCTTATTCACCTTTTACTAAAGAGCCTTCTTTTATGTACATAAATGTAGATGTACCTTCTGATAAATCCTTAACTGAAGCCGAAAGCACAATGGTAAATCTTCTTGATGGTTTAAAAGATAACCCAATTACAGAAGAAGAAGTAAAACGTGCTAAGGCTAATATTTTAAAGCGCATAGATCAAATTAGTAGAAACTCTGCGTTTTTAGGTACTTACATGAGTGAGTTTATTGGAGCAGGAGATTGGAGGTTGTCATTTATTCATAGAGATAGGGTTGAGGGTATGACTGCTGAAAAGGTAAACGCTGCGGTACAACGTTATATAATTCCAACCAATAGAACGGTTGGTAATTTTATGCCATCTGAAAAGCCAATTCGTGTTGAAATTGAACACACCGAAGGTTTAGAGGCATTAGTATCTAATTACAAAGGAAAAAAAGGCCTTGGTGAAGGTGAAGCTTTTGATGTGTCTTACGAAAATATCCAAAACCGCTTAAATTCTGGTAAACTTCAAAATTTACCAATAGAATATGGTTTTATTAAGAAAAACAATCGTGGTAATACTGTAAATCTTTCATTTGTAATTCGTAATGGTAACGTAAAAGACTTTATGAACAAAGGGAAATTAGCAAGTTACACTGCGCAAATGTTAAACAAGGGTACAACAAATAATTCTAGACAAGATATAGAAGATAAATTGAGTGCTTTAAAATCGTCCATTCGCTTTTCTGGTTCTAACGGCAGAATTAGTGCAAATGTTAGTACTACAGAAGAGCACTTAATGGGCACATTGGCATTAATGACAGATATGTTAAAAAACCCTGCGTTTAATGAAGCCGAATTAGATAAATTGAAAACGCAAGAGCTTGCAGGTATTGAAAGAAATAAAACGGAGCCACAATATTTAGCGAGTAAAAATCTAGGATTAATCAATCAGCGTTATAAAAAAGGGCATCCACTTTACACTAACACTATAGAAGAAGATATTGAAGCTATAAATGCAGTGAGTGTTGCAGATATTAAAAAATACTATGATACGTTTTATGGAATTTCAGACAATGCATCTTTAGTAGCTATTGGTAATATTGATGAAACTGCACTTACAAATTACTTTGAAACAACATTTGCTGATTTTAAAGTAAACAAGCCTTTTAAACCAATTTTAGATCCTTATGCGGTTAATAAAGCTGTAAATAAGCAAATATTAACTCCAGATAAGAAAAATGCTATGAGTATAGGATTGATGTCTTTTGAAGGTAGCATTGAAGACGAAGATTACGCGGCTTTACAAGTAGCTAGTAGCATTTTTGGTGGCGGATTTCTAAACTCAAGAATTGCAGGGCGATTACGTCAAAAAGATGGTGTGAGTTATGGTGCTGGCGGACAAATAAGTGTTGATGGCAATGCGAAAGAAAAGAACTCTGTTATTTATGTATACGCAATTTATGCACCAGAAAATGCAGCAAAAGTTCAAAAAGGATTTAGTGAAGAGGTAGCGCGTTATATAGCCGATGGTATTACGGAAGAAGAACTTACAACTGCCGTAACTGGATGGGTGCAAAACCAAAGTGTATCTAGAGCCAAGGATAACGAATTATCTGTTACTATAAATAATAATTTATACTATGATAGAGATATGATGTTCTACAAAAATATAGAAGACAAGATGACGTCTTTAACAGTAGATGACATAAACAAAGCCATAAAAAAGTACTTTAAAACGTTTGATAAATGGACTGTTGTAAATGCAGGAGATTTTGAAAAACAACCAGAAATTAAAAGTGATAAAAAAGTAGATTAATTTTATTTCAATTTATTTTAAAGCCAAATCAAAATTCTTGATTTGGCTTTTTTTGTTTCAAATATTTGATAATTAATTGATGCGATTGGTTATTTCTATTTTAGAAAACCATTA
This sequence comes from uncultured Flavobacteriaceae bacterium, assembly GCA_937923515.1. Classification (GTDB taxonomy): domain Bacteria; phylum Bacteroidota; class Bacteroidia; order Flavobacteriales; family Flavobacteriaceae; genus Jejuia. Next base: position 37,608 of record CALDUF010000059.1, on the reverse strand, counting down.
AGCGTCATCATCAATTAAAATTTCTAAAATTTTTATGGCAGCTTCACTAATTTTTGTGCCAGGGCCAAAAACAGCAACAGCACCTGTATCAAATAAAAACTGATAATCTTGTTTTGGAATAACACCACCAACTATTACCATAATATCATCACGTTCGTAGTTTTTAAGAGCTTCAATTACTTGTGGTACTAATGTTTTATGACCTGCTGCCTGCGAAGACACACCTAAAATATGTACATCATTTTCAACAGCTTGTTTTGCGGCTTCACTTGGGGTTTGAAATAACGGACCAATATCTACATCAAAACCAATATCGGCATATCCAGTTGCCACAACTTTAGCACCGCGATCGTGACCATCTTGTCCCATTTTAGCAATCATAATACGTGGTCTTCTACCATCTTGTTCCGCAAAAACATCTGCAAGTTCTTGTGCTTTTTTAAATGAATCGTCGTTTTCTATTGCTTTACTATACACGCCAGAGAATGATTTAATTTGTGCTTTATGTCGTCCAAATTCGGCTTCAAGTGCATCACTTATTTCGCCTAATGTTGCGCGGGCTCTTGCTGCTTTAATTGCTAAAGCTAATAAATTATAATCCTCACAAAAGTGGGAATCTGTCGAATTTTTGGTTTGCGCACCTTTTGAAACGTTATTATCCGAATTTAATGAAAATTTTGCAGCTTCAGTAAGCTTCGATAAAGCAGCTGCTACTTCATCAGTATTTCTAGAAGCTTTAATTTGATATAAGCGTTCTATTTGAGAATTTCTAACTGTTTGATTGTCTACTTCTAAAGTAGAAATAGCATCCTCTTGTTCCAATTGGTACTTATTTACTCCAATAATAATATCTTGTCCAGAATCAATACGTGCTTGTTTTTTAGCTGCTGCTTCTTCAATTCTCAATTTAGGAATACCAGCTTCAATAGCCTTAGTCATACCGCCTAACGCTTCAATCTCCTCAATGAGAGTCCATGCTTTTTCTGCGATATCATGCGTTAACTTTTCAACGTAAAAACTACCAGCCCACGGGTCAACAGTTTTTGTAATTTTAGTTTCTTCTTGTAAATAAATTTGAGTGTTTCTCGCAATTCTAGCTGAAAAATCTGTGGGTAGTGCTATAGCTTCATCTAGGGCATTTGTGTGTAAACTCTGTGTGCCTCCAAAAGCTGCAGCAGTAGCCTCAATAGTAGTTCTTGCTACGTTATTAAACGGGTCTTGCTCTGTTAAACTCCAACCAGAAGTTTGGCAATGGGTGCGCAATGCTAAAGATTTTGGGTTTTTAGGATTAAACTGTTTTACAATTTTTGCCCAAAGCATTCTTGCAGCACGCATTTTGGCAATCTCCATAAAATGATGCATACCAATACCCCAAAAGAAAGATAGGCGAGGGGCAAAAGTATCAATATCCATACCTGCTTTAATGCCGGTTCTTAAATATTCTAAACCATCTGCCAAAGTATAAGCCAGTTCTATATCGCAAGTAGCACCAGCTTCTTGCATATGATACCCAGAAATACTAATGCTATTAAATTTTGGCATGTGTTTGCTGGTAAATTCAAAAATATCAGAGATGATTTTTATGGAAGGTTTGGGCGGGTAAATGTATGTGTTACGCACCATAAACTCCTTTAAGATATCGTTTTGGATGGTGCCAGATAGCTGTTCTAAGGCAACACCTTGTTCTTCAGCAGCTACAATATAAAAAGCCATAATGGGCAAAACCGCGCCATTCATTGTCATGGAAACCGACATTTTATCCAGTGGAATCTGATCAAAAAGAATTTTCATGTCAGCTACCGAATCTATGGCTACACCAGCTTTTCCAACATCACCTACAACACGCTCATGATCAGAATCATAACCGCGGTGTGTTGGCAAATCAAAGGCAACAGATAGGCCCTTTTGTCCTGCCGCTAAATTACGTTTATAAAACGCATTGCTTTCTTCAGCAGTACTAAATCCTGCGTATTGGCGAATAGTCCACGGGCGTTTTACATACATGGTACTATAAGGTCCTCTTAAATATGGAGGTATACCGGCAGCAAAATTTAAGTGTTTAAGCGGTGCGATGTCTTTTTTAGAATACCTAGATTTTATGGCAATACCCTCAGCAGTATCAAATGCTTTAACTTCAGAATTCTGAATTGCATTTTGAGAATCAAGTTGAATATGTTGAAGGGGTTTGCGCATTATTTAATCACGATTTTCTCTATAAATTTATTATAGTTTTCAAGTGTATTAGAAAATATACTTATACTTAGTGTCTTATGATTTGATGTTACAATATACATTGTATTATAACCTATATAATCATTTTCCTTAGTAAGTTTATAAACCGCTTTAAATACTTTAGTTTTAGCGTTTCCAGAATATCTACCTTGAATTTTTTCACATTCACCACCAGTCGCAAAAGCATAATCAGCACATTGATTGGTTAAGAAGCCCAATAAAAATGATGATTCATTTTTACTAAAGGGCATATACTTGTGCATTTTAACTGTAATTAAAGTTGAAGATGCTACATCCTTAAAATAGTAGGTGTTACCTTTTGAAAATTTCAAATAATTAAACCGTTCTTTTTCTAAGTTTTTTTCATTTGAATCAGGTAAAGCATCTATCAACTCACCATAAGTTTTTTCATTAAATTCTTGAAAATACACAGGAAAGAATAATTTGATTTTATCTTCATTTAACTCAAAATAAGTTCCTGGTAATTTATTTTCGTCTATTTGAGATACACTTTTATTATTGCACGATATCAAACTAATACAGCATATCATAAGAACTAACAATATGTATAAATTCTTTCTGATTTGTTTTTTTATGAATTTGATTTTTTGTGCCAAATCAATTAGTGGTTATGGCCTGCATGCGGATCTTCACCAGGTACAGGTAACGGTATTTTATTAAAATCTACTGGAGGTTTAGGCTTTTCTGAAACTTTAGATAAATCTAAATCAAACATTCTGCCATAGTAAAACTCTAAAGCTACGTAAGCAGATAAATATTTATCTCTAATAGCTGCACCATAGTTTGATAGTATGGCAGGCCCGTATAGTTTAGAGCTCATGCTATTGGTTTCAATAAGCGCATCCATAGTTGCTTTAAGGCTTTTGTCTGTCATATTATCCGAAATACATCGTATCACAGCACTATTGTAATTTAATTTGTCGTTAGGATTATCTAAGTTCCATAATTCAGTTTTAGATTTTAATACTTCAAAGATTTTAGCTGAATGTGGAGAAACAATATCTTCGTATTTTGCTCTACTATACATTGCGTTTCGTATAAATTGAGAATAGGCGCGTGTAAGATTAGGGTTTCCAGTTTGCGCTGGTGTTCCGTAGGTTTTTAAAATGTCGTCCTCAAAAGAAAATAAAGCTTCATTAAGAAGTTTTAAATCAAATTCATCACAGTTTAAAACAATACCTTTCTCAGAGAATTTGTAATCGGTTAGTGTTTTTTCTTTAGATTCTGTTTTACAACTCAATACTGTAGTTGCAACAAAAAGTGCAATAATTTTAAATTTTAGTTTCATGATGATTACTCGTTTTTTAATCGTTCTTGTTCTAATGTTTCGGTTAAACGTTTTTCAATTATAGGTGCTATTAATGTTTTTCGTTTTTTAATCTTTACAAAAGGATAAATTTCTAAATTATTTTTCATTTTATCATTTTGATTAGGATGTTTATTACTGCCTAGAATAATTTCTTTACCTGTATTAAACTGCTGCTGTTCTTTTGTAGCATTTTCTTTAATTTTTCGTTGGATGGTGCCATTTTTTAATTGCTTTAAAAAGCCTCCATTGGTTTCAATCGCTTTAAATAAAGATAATGCTTTTTCTGCCAATTGTTGTGTTAGTGATTCTATATAATAACTGCCGCTAGACGGATTTTCAACTACATCAAAATAACTTTCGTGTTTTAGGATGAGTAGTTGATTTCTAGCAATTCTAGAGCCAAAAGCATTGCTTTTATGAAACACAGCATCATAAGGTAAGTTGCTAATGGTATTTGCGCCACCTAAAACCGCACTCATACATTCTGTAGTGCTGCGCAGCATGTTTGTGTTATAATCGTAAATCGCCTTATTACGTTTAGATGATGTTGTAAAAATATGGCAATTGTAATGTGTTGTATATTCCTTTTGAAGTGTGTCAAATAGTAACCTTAGCGCTCGTAGTTTTGCAATTTCAAAGAAGTAATTAGAGCCAACAGCAGTATTAAAAACAACGTTGATTTTTGATGCTGTTGTTTTTGAAGTGTTTTCAATATAATTGAAATATTCATTTACGTGTGCCATGGCGTACGCCAATTGCTGTACCATATTTGCACCTGCATTTTGATATAAAGCAGTATCTACTGCAAGTGTATGAGATTGTTTTACGCAACTGTAGAGTTTGGCGAAGTCTTCATTTAAATTGTGGTACCAATTTCCTGTTTTAGCTAAATGTGCAATACTATCAATAGTGATAAAGGTTTTGGCTTTTGTTGTTAAACTAACTACCTTTTTTACTGCGTTTTCATCTATAAATTGAAATTCAAAATATAATGTAAGTACTTCAAGATTAATATTCGCAATTAGGGTTTTAAAATCAATAGTTTTTGAAGGCACAATAAATTTTATGCTTTCAGCTCCGTTTTCAATGGCTGAAAGTGCTGCTGTATTAGCGTTTTCAGCATTAGAAACAAATATAGTGTCACAAATTTTAAAACTGCTTGGTGTGGCTATGGTTTGAAACTCAGCTGAATCATCATCATGGTAAAATGGTTTTACTTGTATACCTTCATTGCTTGTCCAAACTAAGGCATCATTATAGTCTGCGCCTTTTAAATCGAATTGTATTTTTTGTTTCCACTGTTTAATAGAAACAGGTTCAAAGTCATTAAATAACCCGTCATTCATCATCTTTTGTTTTTAAACTATCTTCGTATTCAATGATAAAAATGTCTTCGTTTTCGCGTTTCATATAATACGCTTCGCGGGCAAATTTTTCTAAACCATCTGGAGAGCTTAGTTTTTTAAACGCTTTATCGTCTTTTTCTTTATTCTTTTTATAGTATTCTTTTTCAGCTTCTAAATTGCTAATCTCAGTATTCAATTCGTTATGTATAAACCAAGAGTTGCTATCAAAAAAAATCATCCAAACCACAAATACCACCAAAATTAGAATATAAATATTCTTAAATGGTTTTAGGTATTTATTATTTGTATTGGGTGATTTCATTTACAGTTTTTCATTAATTATAGTGCGCACAATATCAATAGCTACTGTATTGTAATGGTTATTTGGTATGATAATATCTGCATATTCTTTCATAGGTTCTATAAACTGATCATGCATTGGTTTTAAGGTGGTTTTATACCGCGTTAGTACTTCATCTAAATCTCTACCACGTTCTGAAATATCGCGTTTCAAACGTCTTATCAAACGCTCGTCACTATCTGCATGTACAAAAATTTTAATATCAAACATATCCCGAAGTTCAGGATTGGTAAGTATTAAAATACCTTCTACAATCATAACTTTTCTAGGATGTGTTAAAATGGTGTCGCCCGTTCTATTATGTTTAACGAAAGAGTATACAGGTTGGTGTATGGCTTCGTTATTTTTTAATGTTTTAAGGTGTGCTCCCAGTAAATCAAAATCTATGCTTCTGGGGTGATCAAAATTAATTTTTACCCGTTCGTCATAACTTAAATGCGAGGTGTCTTTGTAATAAGAATCTTGAGATATTACGCCCACTTCACCTTCAGGAAGCTCTTTTAAAAGCTGTTGTACTACAGTGGTTTTGCCGCATCCTGTGCCTCCTGCAATTCCGATTACTAACATAATATTTTTGGTTTGTTTCGCGTAAAAACAAAGTTAGTAAATGTATGATGATAAGGTGTAGATTGTAACTATTTTTTTATTGCAGCTACGTTTTCTTGGGTTACCATGCCTTCTACTGCATTTCCCCAACTGTTGTTAATGTAATTCATAACATCGGCAATTTCTTCATCATCTAAACCCATGGGTGCCATATAACTATTATACACTACACCATTTACTGCTATTTCACCTTCTTGCCCAAACTTGATACCGTGAATACTAGCTTCTTGTTTATTTAATAAATAATCAGATCCAGCAAGTGGCGGAAATGTTTTTTCAACACCTTTGCCATCTGCCATGTGGCAATTGATACAAAAATCTGTATAAATTTCTTGTCCTCTTGCGATACTTTCTTTTAGCTTGTCTTGATTGTTTATTTTAAAAATACCAAAGGTTGTAATGCTGCTAAGTACTATAAATAAAAATATTTTCATGATTGTGATTTTAAAATGAATCTGGAACAATTTTAACGATGCCTACGCCTTCAACACCTGCATATAAATAGCCGTTGGGCGCTTGTTTTATATTTCTAAATCGGCCTAAACCTTCAAATAGTTTTTCGCGTTTTACTACTTTATTGTTTTTTAAAACAAGGCGCTCCAAATATTGAAATTTTAAAGAACCTACTAAAACGCTGTTTTTCCAGCTTTTGTAATTATTAGAAGTTACAAAAGCCATTCCGCTAGGAGCAATAGAGGGTACCCAATAAAATAAAGGTTGTTCCATACCTTCTTTTTCGGTAATTTCTGTAAATGTGGTGCCGCTGTAGTTTACGCCATATGAAATTACGGGCCAACCAAAATTTTTACCTTTTGCTACAATATTTATTTCATCGCCTCCTTTTGGTCCGTGTTCATTTACCCAAATAGCACCAGTTTTTGGGTGCATAGCCATACCTTGTGGGTTACGGTGGCCATAGCTAAAAATAGCTTGTTTAGCGCCTTCGTTATTTACAAAAGGATTATCTATTGGAATAGAGCCATCGGCATTTAGTCTGTAAATTTTACCGCCATCTCTGGTAATATCTTGTGGGTTTACATCTCTATTACCTCTGTCGCCAATAGAAAAATACAAATAGCCTTCTTTATCAAATTCTATACGCGACCCAAAATGCTGTCCTTTTTTAGTATTTGGTACCCCTTTGTAAAGTTGCTCAACATTAGTAAGGCTGTTTTCGTTAAGTTTCGCTCTAATAATTGCTGTGTTACCACCATCGCCTTCGCCTTCGGCCGAAGCATGCGAAAAATAAATCCATCCTGTTTCTTCGTAATTTGGATGTAATTTTATATCCATTAAACCTCCTTGGCCTCTCAAATAAATTTCTGGCAAACCTTTAATAGTTATTTTTTTGCCGTCTTTAAAATGAATAAGTGTTCCTGTTTTTTCTGTAACAAGGATACTTCCGTCTGGTAAAAATTCCATACCCCAAGGGATGCTGATTTCAGGAATAACAACCTCAGTTACGTAATTAACTTTTTTAGGGGTTTCTGCCGAAATTTCAGAAGGTTCTTGTTGCGCACAAGAACAAAAACAAACAGATAGTACTGCCAAAAGTGATATAAACTGTTTCATTATCATAGAATTATTGGTATAAAGATACATTAAAACGAATAATTTAAAGTAAAACCAGAATAATAGTTTACTGGGTTTCCTGGATAAAAATATCGTGGCGCATTGCCACCAAAGCTGCCTGCATTTATTAAAATTTGAGACGCATAGGCGGCGTCAAAAACATTATTAACACCTAAAAAAATGTTTAATTGTAATTGTGGTGTTATTGTGTTTTGATATCCAATTTTTAGGTTTGTAAGGTTGTATGCGTCACTAAACAAACTATTACTGTCTGTAATTGGTATTTTGCCTACGTGCTGAAAATTTAAATTGCCGTATATTCCAGTTGAGGTGTTGAGCTCTATACCCAAATTTAAAATATCTGAAGGAACGCCAGTAACGTCATTTCCTGAAAAAACGGCATCATCATCAATAAATTCATCAAATTTGTAAAGGTTTAAACTGTAACTGCCGAATGTGGAAAATTGTAAATTATCAGTATTTAAAATGCTGTAAGTCCAATCCATTTCTAAACCATCATGGTTTGTTTTTCCTGCGTTTACGCCTATAAAAACATCTTCGGCAGTTCTTCGCGCTACTAAAAGATTTTTGATTGCTAAGCGATATACAGAAATATTGTATTGCAGTTTGTTTTTAATGGCAACTCCTTTTGCGCCAATCTCAAAGTTCCATCCTGTTTCTGGATTTAAATTTGTGTTGATTTGTCCATCTGGTCGCAAGGTTTCTTCTAATGACAAAGGTGAAAAACCGTGACTAACATTAGCATATAGGTTTGATGTTGTGTTTAACTGATGTAAGATTCCAATTTTTGGTGATACAATACCATTGAATTTAAAATTTCCAGAGTCATCTCTATTAGAATTTGAAACAGGAAATCGATCTTTTAGATTGTATGTTGTTTTATTGTAGTTTATTCCTAAAACAATGTTGGTTGCAGTTGCAATTTCATATCTGCCTTCAAAAAACACATTGTAATATTGCCTTTTTTCTTTGAAGTTTGATAATGGATTTCCTTGAACACTACCGTTTCCCTCAGGAAAATCTTGATACAAATTTTCAAACGTTTGATGTTTAAAATTATCTTTAAAAATTTCTATTCCTGAAGTCCAATTAAATGTTTTAGCATTTATGTTGAAATTTCCAATAAACCGATGCCTTAAGCCGTAACCTAAAACCGATTCATCTAAAATATTAAAAGGTCTAGGTTCGTAAGAGTTTCTAAAAGAGCCAAAAACGCTGGTGTTTTGAGATATATTTTTAGTGAATGTATGCTGTAGTGAAATACCTAATAAACCACGTTTGGTATCCTCAAATCCTCTTGAAGCTCCCCAAGTAAATGCTGCCGATTCTGGATTGTTTCTAAAATCTGTAGCGTTTAAAGAACTTGGAATAAACGCTTTTAAATCTGAAAACGTACCAAGAATAGAAAGCTCTGTTTTTGTGTTTAATTTGTGAGTAGAATTAAATGTTAGGGCGTCTCTATTATACCTGTTGTTGGCTCTAAAACCATCGCTTTGCGTTGTGCTAAACACCAATTTTAAAGCATTAGAGGTATTACCATAATTTACTTGAGATAGATTTTTAAATAATCCAAAAGAACCAATTGTAGTTTCATTTTTAAGAGTTGTCGTGTTAAAACTTGCAGCTTTTGGTAGTAGTTGAATTACACCACCTAGGCCTGCGCCGTAGGTGCTAGATGTGGCTCCTTTTGTAATTTCTATTCTTGAGATTGCACCCAATTCAAAATCTTCTAAACTCGTTTCGCCACTGCCGTTTGTTAGTGGTATATCTTTAAAGTAAGCTCTAATTTTGCTTGTGCCAAATAAATTTCTAGAACCTACACCTCTTATGGTAATGCGGTTAGTATTTAGAGCACCAGATTGCATAAAAACTCCCGAAACTCTATTTAATGCCTCATTTATATTAGTATTATTTGCACGCTCTATTGCTTTGTTAGAAATAAGCGCAGTGCTAGATGTAGCACGTTTTAATTGCGTAGGTAAATGGTTGGCGTTAATTATAACTTCGTTTAGTAACGCCGGTTTTTCTTTAGTTTTAGGGCTATATTTTTTGTTGCTAATACTATCGTTAGTAGTATTCGTTTTATTATTTTGAGAATAGAAGATTTGCACGACTATTACTGTAAATAATAAAGAAAGACATAGTTTTTTTTTCACCAGCCGAAATTAGAAGTTTTCTAAAACACGTAAAAATTTGAAAAACTAAATTTTTCTTAAAAAACACTTTAAAAACTGGTTTAAAGAATTATATTTGCATCCGCTTAGATAACTATTTCGGGGTGTATCGTAGCCCTGACGTAGATAACGCCTTGGCGTTATTATCGCGCCGCGTTTGGGACGCGGAGGTCGTCACGCTAGAGGCGTGACCACCCACTAAAAAGAACATATGTTTGTAGTGTACATACTTTTTAGTAAAAAACGTTCTAGATATTACATAGGTCAAACTAGTGATATTGATAAGAGATTAGAAAGACATAACCTAGGGCGTGTGCCATCCACTACGACAGGCGCACCTTGGGAATTAGTTTTGCAAATTGAGCTTAAAACGCGTTCTGAAGCTATGGTTTTAGAAAAGCGAATTAAAAAAAGAGGCGCAAAACGATATTTAGATAACTATTTCGGGGTGTAGCGTAGCCCGGTTATCGCGCCGCGTTTGGGACGCGGAGGTCGCAGGTTCGAATCCTGCCACCCCGACAACAGGAGGTCGTCACGCCACAAAGCGTGACCACCCCGACAACAGGAGGTCGTCACGCCACAAAGCGTGACCACCCCGACAACAAGAGGTCGTCACGCCGCAAAGCGTGACCACCCCGACAACATAGAAGTCGTCACGCCGCAAAGCGTGACCATCCAAAAAAAGACTTTTCATTTTTATGAAAAGTCTTTTTTAGTTTATAACATTTTGTGGGTTGCCTTTTATAAAAGTGTTTAGATTTTCAATAGTTGTATCCATCAATCGTTGGCGTGCTTCTTTAGGCGCCCAGGCAATATGCGGTGTTATTATACAGTTTTTTGTTCTCAATAACGGGTTTTCGGCTTGCATTGGTTCTGTAGAAATTACATCAATAGCAGCTCCAGAAATTCTATTATTATTTAGTGCATTAGCCAAATCTAGCTCATTTACTAAAGGTCCTCTTGATGTATTGATTAAAAACGCAGTATCTCTCATTTTTTCAATTGAATCTGCGTTAATAATACCTTGTGTTTCTGGAGTTAAAGGGCAATGTAAGCTTATGAAATCTGAATTTTGTAAAACATCATCCAACGTGGCGAATTTTAAATTTTCATTTTCAAATTCAGAATATTCCGTTCTATTAAATACTAAAACTTTCATGCCGAAGGCTTCAGCTAATTTTGCTGTGGCTTTACCAATTTTACCAAATCCAATAAGGCCGAGTGTTTTTCCAGCTAATTCAATTAATGGGTAGTTCCAAAACGAAAAGTCTTTACTTTTCACCCAATCCCCTTCTTGTACAGCATGGTTATGATCGCCTATGTGGTGACATAATTCTAAAATTAATGCCATAGTAAATTGCGCAACAGATTGCGAACTATAGTCTGGTACATTAGTTACTGTAACGTCGTTTGCTTTAGCGGTTGCTATATCAACAACATTATATCCAGTTGCTAAAACGCCTATATATTTTAATGCAGTAGCACTTTGCAAAACATTTTTGTTGATGGGTGTTTTGTTTGTGAAAATAATTTCGGCATCACCAATATTCCTAATAATATCAACATCGTTGTAAGCTGTTCTATCAAAAACGGTAACATTACCAAAGGTTTTTAATTTATCCCAGTTTAAATCTCCTGGGTTTAGTGTATAGCCGTCTAAAACTACTATTTTCATAATTCAAAATATGTATTATTAATTTAGCTAAAATAGTATAAGTTTTTATTTGAATTCTAATAAAAGCCTAAGTAATTATGTGCTTAAAAAAACATATTCTGTTACACTTAAATACACTATGGGTGTTTCTCGCTCAAATATTTCCAATACCTTTTTGGAACGTGTTTTACATGTAAAGCGTTATTAACGCGTTCTTCTATATTGGTACTTTTAAAATAATCTTTCCAAAGTGTTTCGTAGTGGTGTTCTTCTGAAGTGAAGATGTCTTCATTGAGAATATTATTATTTAAATCTAGTGTGATAACTTCAGTTTTAACTAAATTATAAAATAAACCGTACTTGCGCTTTAAATCGTAAATAATCCATTTTTGGTCGGCATATCTTTTTGTGAAATGTGAATTTATAAGCGGCAAAACATTAAAATCTGGTAGAATGTTAGCAAAATAAATACCGTCTTTAGTTTGCTGAAATCTTACAAAAGCTTCCATTCTATGTTTTTCTCTGCTTACTTTTTTTGCTGTTTTAGATAGTGATAAAACATGAGAATTACCAAAGTCAGAAATTACATTTTTTTGAGTTTCAAATGCATATTTAATAACTTTAAATAGTGTGTTTTCTAAGCCGTAAATTTCACTTAAAAATGCATAATACAAAAGCTTACTACCATTTGGTTTTAGTAGTTTTTTTATACCGTCCCAAACGCGTTTTGCGTGGTTAGAATTTGAAATAATATTTAACTGTTCGCCAAACAATTGATTTTGAAATTCGGATTTTTTTATGATGATAGGATTGGTGATTCGTTGTTCATATATTTCAAAAATGGAAGATAGAAAACCATCAAAAGAACCGTCGTAAACCAATGTTGTTGCTTGCATTACGTAAAGAGTGCTAATTGCCCAGTAAAAGCAGTTTTATGTTTGCTATTAGAGCTGTTTACTATAATCTGTTTTAATTGTGAAGCGGCATAATCTTTATGTTCAAAATGTTTTGAATTACAGGTTATAAAATATTTGGCTCTATTTAACTTTACGCCTATTGTTTTTAAATGCTCCCAATTTAATTTTCTAAACCGTCGTGCATTTATAATTTTATTTACCGATACCATCCCTAATCCTGGTACTCTAGCTAATAACATTTTATCTGCTGTGTTAACGTTAATAGGAAATTGATTTAGATTGCGAAGTGCCCAAGTAAGTTTTGGATCTATATCTAAATCTAAATTTGGATGTTCTGGGTTTAATAACTCTCTAATATCAAAGCCATAAAAACGCAATAGCCAATCGGTTTGGTATAATCTGTTTTCTCTCAAAACGGGAACTTCTGTTCCAATTACAGGTAATCGTTTATCATAACTTACAGGAATATATCCAGAGTAATACACACGTTTTAAATCAAACCTATTGTACAAATAATTTGAAGTGTACATAATTTGCATATCATTCTCACCGCTAGCACCTATAATCATTTGTGTACTTTGTCCTGCAGGTGCATATTTTGGAGTGCTTTTTATAATCTTCTTTTCAGAGTTGTATTGCATAATTTCATTTTTAACCTTAGTCATTGGTTTAATAAAATCTTCATGATTTTTATCTGGTGCTAATTCTTTAAGCCCAGCCTTTGTGGGTATTTCAATGTTTACGCTAAGTCTATCTGCATATAAACCCGCTTCTTTCATCAATTCATCTGAGGCTCCTGGAATAGATTTTAAGTGTATGTAACCGTTAAAGTTTTCTTCTAATCGTAGTTTTTTAGCTACTGCCACCAAGCGCTCCATGGTATAATCTGCATTTTTAAAAATACCAGAGCTTAAAAACAACCCTTCAATATAATTTCTGCGGTAAAAGTTTATGGTTAAATCTACCACTTCTTGTACTTTAAAAGCAGCACGCTTTATGTCGTTACTTTTTCGGGTAACACAATAGGCACAGTCAAAAATACAATGGTTTGTAAGTAAAATTTTTAATAGTGAAACGCATCGGCCATCCTGCGTATATGTATGGCAAATACCCATACCAGTGGCATTACCTATGCCTTTGTTAGTGTTTTTTCTGTTGCTACCACTTGAGGCGCAGGATACATCATACTTAGCGGCATCTGCAAGTATATTAAGTTTTTCTCGAATACGATCGAAAGACATAAACAGGACAGTTTTTTAGTGTGAATGTAGATTTGGAAAACTCGATTACCCAAAGATAGAAAAATATGAGTTTGCTTACTGTTAAATTTTATGACAAAAAAAAGACAGGCGAGGGGACCTGTCTTTTATCCTTAAAAAAATATCAAACCGACTAACTTTTGTAGTGAAATAGTCAATTTAATTTAATAATAACACTAAGTTGTTGAACTCAAATTAATAGATTAATTTTTTTGGTTAAAACAAGTTAACCTTGTAGTAGTAAATTCTAACAAATTAGTTTAATAGTTTAAAAATAAGCATATTACAATGTTGTTTTGTGCTTAAAAAAATAAAAAAGTTGCAAAATCAATTTAAAGTAATTTTTAGATGTTTAAGGCGTAGTTCTTTTAAATGGATACTACTAATTTTATGTTTATCACTAATTTTTTTTCAGAATATGGCGCACAACACAAATCATGTATTTCCAAATAGTATTGCCTTAGAAGCTAGTAAAGCGCTGTCGTACTATCCAGAATTAGATAATGTAGCTATTACTTTTAAATTTAAGGAAGACATAAAAAAGTCTACAATGCAAGCGCAACCTGTATTTAGTAGTTTTTTTAAAAAACGAGACCAACGCTCCTACGTTATTTTAATTAGTAAAAAGGTAAAAATTGCTGATACGGCGTATAAGATTGAAGATATGCCTAATGATGTGATGATTGGGTGGTTGGGCCACGAACTTGGGCACATTATGGATTATCAAAATAAAACAAATTTAGAGTTGATTTGGTTTGGTATAACCTATTTACTGTCTGACAACCACATCAAAGCGGCAGAACGTGCTGCAGATACCTTTGCAGTATCTCACGGAATGGCAGATTATATTTTAAAAACTAAAGATTTTATTTTGAATAATGCCGATATAGACGAAACCTACAAACGCAGAATTATCAAGTATTATTTATCTCCTGAGGAAATAATGGAAATTGTTAAACAGCAAAGTGAAACTGATTAATAGTTGTCAACAAAAGTTTCCCATTCTTTAAACTTATCTTCATTCATAACACGTTCCATTTTAACCTGTCCGCCTTTTTTCTTGTTTGCACCACTCCAGTCATAGAAAATTTCTGGAGCAACCACTTTAACTTTTACGCCCTTAAGCGCTTTACTTCGTGCTACCTTGTAATTTTTATTAGCACTAGATAAGTATGTATCTAATAAATCAGCAATTTGCTTTTCGTTAGCATCACTAATGGTAGATCCTAAATACCAGCTATGGTAAAAATCGTCGTCATAACGTTTAGCGCATAAAGTGTATTCAGAAATTTTTGTGTTTAGCTCTTCTTCTAGAAATTGCACAGCATCATCCATTTTGTTAACGGACAGTTGCGAGCCAACCGTATTTAAAAAGAATTTTGTACGACCTGTTATAACAATTTCGGCGCGTTCTATATCGGTAAATGCAATAGTGTCTCCAATTAAATAGCGCCATGCGCCACTAACTGTAGATATTATCAGTACGTAGTCTTGCTCTGTTTCAACCTCTCCTAGAGTTAAACATGGTGCGTCGTTTTTTATAGAGCCATCAGTATTAATGTATTCTGGTTTAAATGGTACAAATTCAAAATAGATGCCATTATTTGTAACTAATTTCATAGCACTAGTTTCTGGTCGCTGTTGAAAAGCAATAAAACCTTCGGAAGCTAAATAAGTGTCTATAACTGTAACGGGTTTACCTAATAAAGCTTTAAAACTTTTTTCGTAAGGCCCAAAAGCAACACCACCTGAGGTGTACACTTGCAAATTAGGCCATACCTCATGTATGTGTTTTACGTTGTGGTACGCTATAACTTCTTCTAGCATAAGTTCTATCCAAGAGGGTATACCGCTTAAGGCTCCAATATCCCAATTTTTAGCATTTTTGGCGATGCGTTTTACACGGCTATCCCAATCATCAATTTTGGCAATATCCTCTCCAGGCTTGTAATAACTTCTAAACCAACTAGGAATGTTACTGGCGCTAATACCACTTATTTCGCCTTCTTGATGTGACTCTTTTTCATCTAAATCAGTAGAGCTCCCCAACATCATTATTTCTTTTTCAAAAAAATCAGCAGGTAAATCAAAATTACTTAATGCAAAAACTTGATCTATGCCTGCTTGCCTAATGGCAGAAATCATATCGTTAGTTACTGGTATACGTTTGCTTTCTTTTCCTGTAGTGCCAGAGCTAAGAGCAAAATAGTTAGGATTATCAGGCCAAGTTATATCTTTTTCGCCATCAAGTAGTTTGTGCCACCATTCTTCCTTCATTTTGTTGTAGTCATGATATGGAACAGTGCTGGCAAATGTTTTTTGAGGGGTATCAGAATCTATTATCTTTTGAAAATTGTAATGTTTCCCAAATGCAGTGTGTTTTGCTTTTTTTAGTAACTGTAAAAGAACATCATTTTGTTCTTCAAAAGGATTGGGTTCAGGAGTTATCACATCTTTAAGGTTGATGACACCTTTAATAATATTTCCAATAATGGCCATAGTGTATTATTTCTGTTTAGAGTTTAAGAGTATATTTTACTTTATATATACTGTTTTTTTATTTACAAACGCTAAAATACCTTCTCTTGAAAGTTCTCTACCGTAACCTGACTTTTTTGTGCCTCCAAAGGGTAATCTAGGATCAGATTTTACCATATCATTTATAAAAAAACTACCGTCTTCAATATCAATAATTCTGTATTTGGCATCTTCAACATCTTCTGTAAATATCATAGTGCCTAAGCCAAAATCACTATTTGCTGCCATTTTGTAGGCCTCATCTTTATTGCTAACCTTTATAATGGCTGCAACAGGTCCGAAGGTTTCTTCAGTAAACACGGGCATATTAGCAGTAACATTGGTAATAATAGTAGGTTGGTAGTAAGCCTTGTCTCTTTTATTGCCAAAGTGTATACTTGCGCCTTTTTCAATAGATTTGTTTATTTGTTCCTGTAAAATATCAGCTAAATCTGTTCTGGCGAGCGTACCAATATCAGACGTTTCTAAAAGTGGGTCTTCAAAATTTAAAGCACTTACCTTATCTGTAAACTTGTCAAGAAACTCATCATAAATACCTTCTTCAACTATAAATCGTTTAGCAGCTATACAGCTTTGTCCTGTATTTTGCATTCTGGCTTTCACCATTGTATCTAAATATGTATCTAAATCGGCATCATTTAAAACTATACACGCATTGTTGCCTCCTAATTCTAAAAGGGAAGGCTTTAATTGTGCACCTGCTATTTTAGCAACAGTTTTACCTGCCTTTTCGCTACCAGTTAAAGACACCGCTTTTACAATATCATTTTTTATAACAGTTTCAACAGTGTTATGGTTTACTAAAACGGTAGCAAAACATCCGTTGGGATATCCAGAATTTTTAAAAATATCATGTATTGCCAAGGCACAACCTGTAACGTTTGAGGCGTGTTTTAAAATTACAGTGTTGCCTGAAGTTAGGGTAGGTATGGCAAATCTAAAAGCTTGCCAAAATGGAAAATTCCATGGCATGATGCCTAAAACGCATCCTAATGGATCGTAAGAAATAAAACTTTCATCAGCATCGGTTTCTATAAGTTCATCAGACAATAATGATGCTGCGTTTGTGGCGTAAAAATCACATAGTGCAATACATTTTTCAATTTCTGAAATACTTTCAGTTATTGGCTTGCCCATTTCTAAGGTCATCAAGCGGCTATATTCTTGCTTTTTGCTGCTTAGATTTTTTGCGACTGCATGTAAAAGTTTTGTTCTGTTTGAAATTGTTTCTTTTTTCCAAGTCTTAAAACAATGGTCTGCTTGATTTAAAATTTCTGATATTTCTTTTTCGGTGTGAAATTGATAGTCTTTTAATTTATTTCCGTTATACGGATTTGTAGTAGTTATATTTTTTTTCATAATGGTTTTTTCCAACTTTAAATTTACTTTATTACAGCTTATAAATTTGACTCGTATAGGAAAAACATGAGCTATTTTGATGATTTGAAATAAGTTAATATAAAAATCTTAAGTGCTAATATAACTGTTACTTATGTGTTAACTTTGTATTTAAAATAATGTTTAATTTAAATCGATACAGATATGAGTGATAATGGAAATACGTTTTTAGGAGTATTAGCAGGAACTGCTATAGGAGCAGCGTTAGGTATTTTGTTTGCGCCTGATAAAGGAAGCAATACTAGAGCAAAAATTGCAACTGAAGCAAATTTAGCTAAATTGAAGTTAGAAGAAGAAGCTCTTTTAGCTAAAGCGAAGATTACTGAATCTGCAACAGAAATAAAAAACAAAGTAGTGGCTACAGCAACAGCAAAAAAACAAACACTCGATGAGCAGGTAGATTCTATTGTTGAAAACGCAAGCCATAAAGCAGATGAAGTTATTGTGACTTTGGAAAAAAAGCTCGCTGAATTGAAGGCAAAAAATAAGAAAATTCAAAAAAAAGCAAGTTAAATGGGGTTGATTAATGCCATAAAGGAAACTAATGAAAAAGCTGCTGAAGTAGGCGAAAAATACTTAGAATCATCCTTAAAGTATTACAAATTAAAGTTTTTTAAACAGCTATCTGTCTCAGCAACCACAGCTTTGAAAATTGCCATTATTGGTGGGCTTGCGCTTTTGTTTTTAATTTTTGGTGCCATAGCATTGGCATTACATATTGGCGATTCTATCAACAGCTATCCCTTGGGTTTTTTAATTACAGGTTGCGCTTTTTTAGTGCTTTCAATTATTGCCTATTTATTTAAAAGAAATATTGATAGACTAGTGATACGAAAATTATCAAAAAAATTCTTCAATTAATATGAAAATATATACCGACATACAAAATGTAGAACGAGATCTAAAGATTTTAGATTTGGAGCGAAAAATAGCTTGGGAAGAAATTAAGGCTGTTAAAGAGGAGTATAAAGAAGACTTTAAGCCATTAAATTGGGTGCAATCTGGACTGAAAATGGCTGGTAAACTCGGTGCAATGATGCTGCTAAAAAGAGCGGTAAAATAATTGTAAACCCTATTGAAGATACAAATTGTAGCGCAATACGATAATCCGGTACTTATTCTTGGCGTTTTTTCTGATTATAAATATTTAAGATAGCTTTAAGGACTATGATATCTAAAAGTAAATGCTTTCAAAAACATAGTTTTGAAAGCATTTTTTATACCTAACAATTGGGGAAAAAGTTTGGTAATTAAATTATACAGCTATAGGTATATATACTTGTTTCTTATACTCATAAGGTGTAATACCGTATTTGGCTTTAAATATTTTAGAGAAGTAACTTCTGCTGGTAAAACCAATGGTGTACACTATTTGTGAGATGTTTAAATCTGTTGTTCTTATTAATTCTCTAGAAGTTTCTAAACGTACGTGCCTTATATATTCTGTAACGGTTCTATTAAATAAAAATTTAAAACCGTCTTGTAGTTTTACCTGTGACAGACCAGACTCTTGCGACAATTGCTCTAAGGTGTAAGGCTGCTCTGGGCTTTCATTAATTTGTTTGCTTAATCTTCTAACTATTTTAAGTTCTCTTTTTATTAACGACGTTGGTAGTGGAACACCTTGTGATGCATTGTTGTGTTCTTGAATATGAAGCGTGAGTATTTCGTAGACTTTAGCTTCAATCTTTAAGAACTTAACCATTCCTTTAGATTTTACTTTTTTTATGGATTTTACATAATCAGCAATTCTTAAATTGAGGGTGCCGTGATGGAAAAACCTTTGGTTGTGGTCTGTATCTACAAATACTTCGTATAGTTTCTCGTTTAGGGATGCAATATTTGTAGTGCGCTTCTTAAGAAATTTTTGTCTCACTATTTGTATAACATTCATGTCTGCTTTAGTATCCTTTTTAAAGCTAATACAGTTTGTGCCATTAGTTTTGTTGGTAAATATTACAGATTGAAATTGTTCTATGTTTTTTTGCGTGTTGTCTACACCAAACTTGTGTTGGAATGTGTCGCCAGAGTTATAGATAAATCGAATAGGGTTAAACTCTGTAGCTTTAATTTCAATATCAATATCATCATAAAAAGTAATATTATATTGAAGCATACTCACGCCCCAATCAAACGGGATAAATTTTATAGAACCTTTAGCAATAGGGCTATTAACTATTAGTTTATGTTCTCCCCAAGTACTTTTAATATGTCCTCCAATTATGACTTTAATTTCTTCAAGAATTTCAATTGTATTATCAGCACTAATGTTAATTTGTTTCATATCTATTGTTTTAGTAGCTCTTGTGTGAGTCACAAATTGGTTAAATATTACCATTTTAATTTTTAGGTAAAATGGGTGACTTGTCTATAATTTTATTTTTCAAAGTTAATTTTTATAGAACAAAATAATGTATAAAATTTTTATTTTGTTAAAACTTTAACCGATTTTGTTAAACATAACAAAAAATTATTTTCCTGATCTTTTAAGTTAATGATACAATCGATATAGTTACAACACCAATAATAATAAGCCTAGTTTTGATACGCAGTTAATGTTACTGCTCATTAAATAATACTAAAAGTAAATTATAAATAATTTTTTGTTTAATAAAAATATAATAAAGTATGACAACAATTTTTGAAGCTTTAAGAAAAGATCATGACACGCAACGGAATCTTTTAGAGCGCTTGGTGCAAACTTCTGGGGATACAGAAGCTAGAAGTAAAATATTTAAGCAACTTAAGCACGAATTAGATATGCATGCCAACGGCGAAGAGCGTCATTTTTATAAACCGTTAATGAGTAATGATATGATGCAGGAAAAAGCAAGACACGGTGTTGCAGAACATCATGAAATTGATGAGCTTTTAGAAAAATTACAAGAAACATCTCACGATTCCTCAGCTTGGTTAAAAATAGCTAAAGATTTAAAAGAAAAGGTAGAACATCATCTTGAAGACGAAGAACACACCTTTTTTCAATTAGCAGGTAAAGTGTTTACCGAGGCTCAAAAAACAGATTTAGCGAAAGATTATGAGTCTTATATGGCTAAAAACGCTTAATCCTTACAATGATAGATTCAAATTTAAATAATCATAAATTATATAAGCAGCTATTAACTGCTCCAAAAGACGCGCTAGATTATTTAAATTTAATATACGTTACCGATGCGCATTTAGATATAAAACGCATAAAGAAAGATAATGGCTTTAATTACAAAAAGTGTAATAACAAACCATTAACAAATGGAGAAATTAAGCGCATTAACAAACTGGTTTTACCACCAGCTTGGGAATCGGTTAAAATAACATCTCTAAAAAACGGTCATTTACAAGCTGTTGGTAGAGACAAGCGCTTGCGAAAACAATACCGTTATCATGATAAATGGTCTAAAATTCGCAACCAAACCAAATTCTACAAAATGTATGCCTTTGGTAAAGCGCTACCTAAAATTCGAGAGCGTGTTGAGGCCGACCTTCAGCAAAAGCGTTTTACTAAAACTAAAGTATTGGCTTTGGTTATCAAATTATTAGAAGAAACACATATTCGCATCGGTAATAGTCAATATGCAAAACGCAACAAAACATATGGCCTCTCTACGTTACGCTCTAAACATGTTGATATTTTTAAAAATAAGGCAAAGTTTGAATTTACGGGCAAACGAGGCAAAAAACATTCGATTACCATTCGGAATAAGCGACTCATCAAATTAGTAAATCAATGCGAAGAAATTCCAGGATGGAAGCTTTTTAAGTATTACGATAGTGCTGGCGATAAGCACAATGTTGATAGTAGTATGGTTAATGCGTATTTGCAAAATATAAGTTCTGAATATTTTACTGCTAAAGATTTTAGAACATGGTCTGCCTCGTTAATATTTTTTGAAACCTTACAAGATTTTGAAACAACTAGCGATGATAAACAAATACAAAAAAATATACTCAAAGCATTTGATGCAGCCTCAAAAGCTTTAGGTAATACAAGAAATGTAGTGCGCAAATATTATGTGCATCCTATACTACCTTCGTTTTACCAAAACGGGAGTATTAAGAAGTATTTCGATATATCAAAATCAGCCAAATCTAAAAGTATGCATCAATTATCTTCATCAGAATACGCGATGTTATCTCTCATAAAAAACTTTAAGTTTGATATTTAAATGCACTAATAATCAGCGCATATGGAATAATTTATATAAGTTCTCTTTAATAATTTTACGTTGAATTTTGATGCAAATCAGTAGGCATCTAAAAACAAATTACTGTTAACATATAAAAAAATTATTATGAGTACTTACACTGAAAACATTAGTAGTAGTTTAAACGATTTATTAGAAAAAACGTATGATGCAGAAAAAGGTTTTAAAAAAGCAGCTGAAAACGTTGATAACCCTAGGTTAAGAAGTTATTTTAAGCAAAAAGCAGATGAGCGCTATAGCTTTGGCCATGATTTGAAGGCAGAAATCAAATCTTTTGGAGAAGATGTAGACAAAGGTGGTAGTGCTACAGGAGCAGTACATAGAACTTGGATGGATGTTAAATCATTATTTTCTGCAGATAGTGAAGAATCAATGCTAGAGGAAGCTATTAGAGGTGAAAAATCTGCGATATCTGAGTATGAAGAAGTTATCAATGATGCTGCCATACCAGAAACCACACGCTCACTATTGGTATCTCAAAAAAATCAAATTGAGAGTGGCTTGTCAAAAATTAAATCATTAGAGGATTTACATTAAATCTAATAGTGCACCCTTAAGAAATAGCTATTCTTTGAATAGCTGTTTTTTTTTAAGCATATGCGTTAACTTTTAAAGTTATAGCGGTCGCCAATAGAGCACTAAAACTTTAAATTTGTAAGTGGTTGGTTAGTGATAGTAAGACCTTAGTATATCTTCAACAAAAGCTAGGGTCTTTTTTTATGCAATTATTTGATATTCAATGGGTGTATGCGTTAAAAACTATAGTGTAAGAGCAAAGTCCTATGCAGTAAATTTGGCATCTTTGTAGTGTAAGGTTTGATAGTCAAATCTTAAAATTTATTAACTTAAAATCAAAATATTATGTTACGTTGGACAATCACATTTGTAGTAATTGCTTTAATAGCTGGAGTCTTAGGATTTGGAGGAATCGCAGGAGCATCAGCAGGAATTGCTAAAATTTTATTCTTTATTTTTTTGGTACTATTTGTACTATCGTTATTAAAGGGTGTTGTTAAACGCTAAATCATAAATATTTAAATTTTAAAACTTACAATTATGAAAAAACTAATATTTGCTCTATTATTCTTATTTACGGTTTCCACAGTATTTACAAGTTGTAGAGAAAAAAAAGAAAGTGAAGTTGAAGAAGTTATGGATGATGCTGGTGATGCGGTAGAGGATGCTGCAGATGATGTTGAAGATGCAGTCGAAGATTAATTTCAATACTTTATAAAAACAAAAAAACCTCTTAGTAAAGAGGTTTTTTTATGTTTTAATTTATAATGTGTTTAAATCTTGCTCAAGCTAACCGTTTTATCTTTGTACTTGTCGCGATATGCTGTGGCATTACACTTAAATTTCTCTTTAAAAATTTTGCAAAAATAACTTCTGCTTGTAAACCCTACCATGTAGGCAACCTCTGATACGTTGTAATCTGAATAGATTAATAAATCTCTAGCACGTTCTACTCTAGTATTTTTTATGTAGTTTGATACCGTTGTACCATGTGTACATTTAAAACCTTCCTGTAATTTAACTGGAGACAGTATGGCTTTAGCACATAGGCTTTTTATGGTGTGGTGTAATTCTGGGTGGTCTATTATAAATTCTGTTATGGTTCTTATTTTCTTTAATTCAGTTTTGCTTAAAGCAGATACAATACGCTTTTCATAAGTCTCGTTGTAAAAATGTTCTAAGTGTATTGATAAAATCATTTTAAAATGACTTTCGTAATACATCAAGTGTGTCACTTTAAAATCAGTACTTACCTTTTTAAGAAATCGTAATTGATCAGCAATTTTAAGATTGTGAGAGCATTGGTGTACTCTTAATTCTTGATTTTTAAAAGCATTGTAAAGATTTATCATTTTAGATTTTGGTATATCATAATAATCCTCAAATTTTTTGAAAAACTTATTTTTTTCAATACTAATTACACTGTATTTAAAGGTTTTATTTTTTCTTAGTGTAATTATATTGTTTTGGTTTTTGTTACCATTTATTACCGTAGTTCTAAATTCTTCAATTAGGGTATGTTTTTCTTTGGTTTTAAAATTATGATAACATTCACCTTCTAATCCATAAAACAAATAAATAAAATCTTTATCTGAATGTTCTAGCTGGAAACTTAAATCCTCATAAACTAAAATATCATATTGTGTAAAAGATATGCCGTTTTTAAAATCAACATGTTCTACCTTTCCGTTGCCAAGTTTTTCATCTACAGTTAAAATCTGCATATCTAATTTAGTAACTAACGTTGCGTTAAGTGCTGCTTTTACGTTAGTTATTAGATTTGATGTACTAACTGCCTTTATACTAGAGTGTTTTATCTTTTTCATTTTTCATGTAAATAGAATGTTAGAGTTAGGGGTTTCTATTTACGTAAAATTAGCTATAGTTTATATCTTACATTATCACTATCGAGTCTTTGTGTGCCATTATGTTGCTAAAATGTTATTATATCATTAATTTTATTCTATTTAACACAAAATGAATGGTTTGGGTTATCTTTTTACGTAATAAAATCAATTGTTTAAGTATAATTTTTAGAACTTGCATTAACAAAAAAGCACTATGTTTTATAAATTATCAAATACTGCAAATGTAGAAGAAATGGAACGCATGTTTGGTGTAACATTCAAATATCCAGATATCTACCTTAAAAACCCCCTCATTAATGGCTTTAACGAGGAGTTGTTACCTATAATTACAGATAAAAATTTATATAAAATTCAATACGGTATTTGGGGGATTTTACCCGAAGGGTATAGAGAAGATTGGAGTGTGTTTCAAAAAACGCAAAACACTTTAAATACAGACTTAAATATAATTAATAACTCTGATAAATTTAGTTTAGATAAAAGATGCATAGTTATTGTTACAGGTTTTTTTCTAACTTACGTTTACAAAGGGGAAATTTACCCATTTTATACGCGTTTAAAATCTAAAAAGCCATTTGCCATCGCAGGTATTTACAATACTACCCACGATGGCTATATAACCTGCAGTTTACTTTTAACTGCTATTAACACTAAAGCTGCAAAATATCATAACATAGGCAAGAGGCAACCTCTTGTAATTTCTCCAAAAAACTATGAACTTTGGCTGTCGAGCAATTATCAAGTAGTTTTAGATGGTAATTATGATGATTACGATGCACTTAATTTCACATCGCATCCTGTTGCGAGAGAATTTTACAAAAACAATATATTATTCGATTCTTTTTTAGATCCGTCAGAGTATGAATCTTTGTCTATTCCGTTTTAGATTTGATAGTACTGCGTTTTATGGCATCTCTGTAATCTGTAGGCAGTATATTGTATTTATCGTGGAAAATTTTAGAAAAATAACTTCTACTGCGATAGCCTATACTATATACAATTTCTGATATGGACTTGTCGGTATTCTTAATTAAATCCCTAGCAATTTCCAACTTAATTTGTCTTATATACTCATTAACAGATTTTGAATACAACAACTTAAAACCGCTCTGTAGTTTTTTTGGTGTTAGCCCTGATAATGACGATAACGTTTTGATAGACATATATTGTGAAACGTTATCTACAATATAATTTGCTGTTTTATGTATGTTTTTAATATCATTTTTAGATAAAGAATCAGGAAGGGTTTCTTTATTAATAAACTTTCTGTGTTCTGAAATTTGCAACGCTAAAATTAAATTGAGCTGTCCCTCAATTGATAACGATTTTATGATTCCTGACCCCTCTACATTATTTAAGTTTTTTATGATACTAGCAATTTTTAAATTGTATCCACCTAAATGTTTGTAAGGCAAATTATTTTTATCTCCTTGAAATACAGACAGTAAGGTTTCTTGAATAGTGCCAATATTATTATTTTTCTTTTTGCTGTATTCGTCAGAAAGTACTTGTATAACGTTTAATTTTACATTTACCTTACTTGGAAATATATAAACATTTCTAGAATTTTCTTTATTAGAGATGATGACGTTTTGAAACCGCTCCAGCTCAATAAAATTGGCAGATTCATCGCTATTGTATTTTAGGTTTCCTTCGGATACAAAAAGGAATTCAATAGGTGCTTCTTCAGTAATTTTATAAATTATTTTTAAATCTTCGTAAAAATAAACATCGTAATCTAACAGACTTATGCCCCAATCAAAAGCAATATTTCTTATGCTTCCATGGCCTAAATCGTTTTTAAATTCTAAAATTTCTTCTCCGTCTTTTTTAGTTACTTTTCCATTTAGACTTTCGTTTAGTTGTTCAATAATCGAAAGTGCTTTTGTGTTTTCAATTTCAATAATCTTCATTTTTTTTCTTTGCTAATAATTAATTCAACTCAATTTTGGTTGATTTAAAAGAGGTTGGTGTAGAAAGTATTAACACTTTAGTACTGCAAAAGAAGATTAACTTTGCAGTAATGTTTAACATTATTGAAACTTAAGTTAACAATATTAAGTTATTTTAATTTTATTTTACGATGAAGATTTTTATTTAAAATACTGATTTTTAGGTTTTTGTATTGAAAAAATATATTTACGCTTAAGCGGTTTTTCTAGTTTGAGATAAATACTCTTTTGGAGATATTCCGAAGCGTTCCTTAAACAATTTTGAAAAATAACTGCGACTGCTAATGCCAATTTTATAGGTAATTTCTGTGATATTGAGGTCCGACTTTTCTAAAAGTGTTTTTGCCATATCTAGCCTATGGTTTTTAATATACTCGTTAACCGATGTCTTAAATAAAATTTTAAACCCAGATTGTAGTGTATTTTGATTAAGCCCTACACGTTTTGCAAGTTTGTGTACATTTATGCGTATATCTACTTCGTTTTTAATGATGTCAACAGCCTTTTCTATTTTATCAATTGTTGCCTTCCTTAAAAGTTTATCATTATTTTTTCCCTTTAAATTATCAGAAAATTGTTGGATTTGATTTGTTAAAATTTCATAAGTTTTACCTTCTAAAAATATAGGTTTCATAAATTCATCCAGTTCGCAAGACTTAAATTCTTCTATAATTTTAGAAATTTCCAAAGAAAAATAGTCTTGATAATATACATCGTTTACGCCATTAACATCTTTAAAAATCAGGGCTAATTCTTCAGATATCCCGTCAGAGAAGCTGTCTATTTTCTTTTCAAATAATTTTCTATCAATGTTGATGATAAAAACACTAGTGTCTTTTAGCTTTTCTAGTCTAATAGCATGTGTTGAGTTTACACCGTTGGCATAAATAACCCTTTGTAGTTTGTTAACACTATTAGTTGCTTTGTTGTTGCTAATCTTGTTTACGTGTCTTATTGCTGAATTGCTGTTAAATAAAAGCCTTAGAGGGTTAAGTGCTTCTTTATCAAAGTTTATATAAAGTGCTTTTTTTAAAAATACATTAATTTCAATTACTGAAACGCCATGTGAGAATTGATAACCTATAAGATATCCAGATCCTAACTGCTCTGGTATATCAAAACAAAATTCGTTATTCTCTGAGGTGTAATTAGTGTTTAAACATGCAGATAATTC
Organism: uncultured Flavobacteriaceae bacterium; assembly: GCA_937923515.1. Classification (GTDB taxonomy): domain Bacteria; phylum Bacteroidota; class Bacteroidia; order Flavobacteriales; family Flavobacteriaceae; genus Jejuia. Next base: position 10,488 of record CALDUF010000059.1, on the reverse strand, counting down.
TTTTATAATATCTTCTGCGTTTTCTCCTTTAAAAATACAAGTGCTATTCATTTGTTTTTATTACATGTTAAAGATAAAGTATAGTTGCTTATTATTTATCTCTATCGCTATAATTTTTGAGTGAAATCATTATTAAATTAATTGATTTTTATAATACCTAACCTTTGTTATCTATAATTTAGCAATGTGTGTAATTAGTTTTTATTTTAAAATTAGTTCGCTTAATTTAGTTAGAGACCTAAAACAACAGCTTATGTATTTTGAGCTGTTGTTTTTTTTATAGTTTACATTGATGATAGGATAAAAACTGTTAATAACTTAGCTGTAAGGTTTCAATCAAAAATTCTACTTTTGTGCTATTAAATTGATAAGATTATGGCAGAAGATATAGAAAGTGTAAAATGTTTAATTATTGGGTCAGGTCCTGCAGGATACACAGCTGCAATTTACGCGGCTAGAGCTAACATGAAACCAGTATTATATCAAGGTTCGCAACCAGGTGGGCAATTAACTACTACCAACGAGGTTGAAAATTTCCCTGGTTATCCAGATGGTGTAACAGGTCCAGAAATGATGCTGCAATTACAAGCCCAAGCAGAACGTTTTGAAACAGATGTGCGCAATGGTTGGATAACCAAGGTAGATTTCTCTGGTGACGTGCATAAAGTTTGGGTTAACGATGAAAAAGAAATTCATGCAGATACTATAATAATTTCAACAGGTGCCTCTGCGAAATATTTAGGTTTAGATTCTGAACAAAAATATTTGAAACTGGGTGGCGGTGTTTCAGCCTGTGCCGTTTGTGATGGTTTCTTTTATAGAAATCAAGAAGTGGTTATAGTGGGTGCAGGCGATTCAGCTTGTGAAGAGGCGCACTATTTATCAAAGTTATGTAAAAAGGTAACTATGTTGGTAAGACGTGATGAGTTTAGGGCCTCTAAAATTATGGAAGCTAGAGTAAGAAATACTGAAAATATAGAGATATTGTTTAATACTGAAACCGATGAGGTTTTAGGTGATGGGCAAGTGGTAAATGGTGTGCGTGTGTTTAATAACAAAACAAAGGAAAAGCACGACATTCCTGCCACAGGATTTTTTGTAGCTATCGGGCATAAACCAAATACTGATATTTTTAAAGATTATTTAGATTTAGATGAAACGGGTTACATTATTAATGTTCCTGGAAGCTCTAAAACAAATATTGATGGTGTTTTTGTGTCTGGAGATGCTGCAGATCATGTATACAGGCAAGCAGTAACTGCTGCAGGAACAGGCTGTATGGCTGCGCTTGATGCAGAACGTTATTTAGCAGCTAAAGATGCAACGTTTGAGGTATCTACATCAACATACAATTAAAAATTAATAAAGTTAAAAGGCCAAAGTGTTATAGCTTTGGCGTTTTAATTTTTATGAGTTTATACGCTCGGTTCCTTATTCATGTATTTTGTTTTAAGTATTGAATTCATTAAGATGAATGTTTCGCCACATCTTTTTGTGAATCAATCTCAATCATGTTTCTGGATCTCTCAAAAAAGTAAAACACCCAACTTTAATTAAGGGTTCTCTTTTTTTAGTGCTTCACAAAAAGTACGCCGCTGTATTTGCTCTGGCACTAGGAGTACAATCTCTAACACTTTCTTATTTATCAAAGCCATTTCTAGCTAAGTTTTTCTGTTTGCTTACTTGTAATTTATAGAGCTTACAAGTTTGTAATTATTTAAAAATATGTTTTCTTTGGAAACTGTTTTTAAAAACGGGATGTGGCGCAGTCCGGTTAGCGTACACGGCTGGGGGCCGTGTGGTCGCAGGTTCAAATCCTGTCATCCCGACAAATAAATACTCTACTTCAACGAAGTAGAGTATTTATAGTTTTGGCAAAAACTAAATCCTGTTTGGGTAAAATTTCAAAATAAAAACACTAAAAATGCAATAGCATTTGGTGTTTATTTGCAACAATAGCGATGCAAAATGATTCTACAAATCCTATCATCCCACAAAATATAAGTAAGCTTTGTTTGCAATTCACCGCCCAAACCATTTTTGTTTCACATAGGGATGAACTATTAAACATAAACATTGCTTAAGTTATAATGTTCACGTATTCACAATCTAAACTAGCTTTCTATTTATCATATATTTATGCTACTATCTCTATTCTTTATATCACAATAAGGCACTTATATACTTTAAGTTAATTAGGCTGTGTATTGATATGTGGAATGTAAAATGCAGCAGATATTATTATACGCAAAATAGCTGCCAATTTGCACCAGTTATTTGGCTAAAAAACTAAGAGCAATACTTCGATTTGTGTGTTTTGTATTAATAATCCCTCAGAAAGTACAGGATGCGTGTTTCTCGATAAATTCTTTTTTTTGAAAAAAAATCTTCAAAACTTAAACAAATACTATTTAGTTTAAAACGAAGGTTCTAAGATTTAAAATGGTAGATACTAAAATAGTTTTAAAAGATATTGATAGCAATAATACACCAAAATACCTAAAGGTGGTTAATGCGTTTAAAACTTCTATTGAGGTAAATAATTATAAGTCTGGAGACAGTTTGCCTTCTATTAATGAGTTTAGTAAAACCTTCAATCTTTCTCGTGATACGGTTTTTAAAGCCTATACATTACTTAAAAAACAAGGCTATATACAAGCAACGCCTAATAAAGGGTATTATATATGCGAAAGCAGAAAAAAAGTACTTTTACTTATTAGTACTTTTAAAGCATATAAAGAAGTGTTTTACCATTCTTTTATGAGCTGTATGCCCGATAATGTAATTGTAGATTTACAATTTCATCATTATAATATTAAGAATTTTAAAGCAATGCTTAATGTAGATAATGGTGGCTATTACAAGTACGTAATTATGGGTTTTGATCACCCTGAAGTCTCTAAAATGATTTCTAAAATTGATAGAAAAAAACTATTACTTATCGATTGGAAGGCCAACTTAGGTGGTTTTGAAAATTATGTATTTCAAGATTTTGGAACCGCTTTTTATTCTTGCTTAGAGAGTGCCTTACATCAGTTTAAAAAATATAAAGTATTAAGTTTGGTATATCCAGAATTTACACATCATCCTCCAGAAAGTTTAGAGCATTTTAAAAAGTTTTGTGAGCATCACCATCTAGAGTATACAATTTGTTATAATTACAAGGCTTTAGTAGTGAATAAAAATACAGCCTATATTTGTGTTAATGATAGAGTGCTTTATGAGCTGTTAAGTCAATGTAGCGCATCAAATTATGAATTAGGTAAAGAGGTAGGCGTGCTTTCTTATAATGATACACCATTAAAGAAATTCACATATAAGGGGATTTCTGTTATTTCAATCGATTTTAAGGAGTTTGGAGCTAAAGTTGCAGAGTTTATTAATTCTAACGAACCTGTAAAAACGTATTTGGATACCAAGCTTATTTTGCGCGAGTCTCTTTAGTATTTAGGCTGTTTTAGTTGAGAAGCAGGACAGAGCAGGACAACTTCATATGTCGTGTTATTTAAATTTGTTTATACTTAAAAGTTGTATATTTTAATTGTTTTAAGATTCGAAAACTACGAGCAACTTAAAATTATTAGTTTAATAAAATCATTTAAGTACAATTAAGGTGTTGTTTTGTACATAATTTAATGTGTATGTATTTAAAATACTTAAGATTGTGTTTTTTTGTTGTCAGAAACAAACTAACAATCAAAAATTCAATTCTATATTAAAAGTAGAACAAACTATAAAATTAACAACCAAACAAAAATTAATGGGGAAAACAATTGTAGTAACTGGTGCTGGAGGTGTGCTTTGTAGTACTATGGCAGAAGCTTTAGCAAAAGAAGGGAATAAAATAGCATTATTAGATCTAAACAAGGATGCTGCCGATGCTGTTGCAAAACGTATAAATAGTGCAGGCGGAAAGGCTATAGGTGTTAAGGCTAATGTTTTGGAGAAAGATTCCTTAATTTCAGCAAAAGAAGAAGTTAATAAAGCTTTTGGAGCCTGTGATATTTTAATTAACGGTGCAGGAGGAAATCATCCTTTAGGTACAACTAGCAATCCTTTTTTACAAGCAGAAGATTTGCTTAATAAAACTGAAGGTTTCAAAACATTTTTTGATTTAGATCCTACTGGAATTCAATTCGTATTTAATTTAAATTTTATAGGAACTTTATTGCCAACACAAATTTTTGCACAAGATATGGTTGGAAAAGAAGGGTGTAGTATTTTAAATGTATCATCTATGAATGCATTTACACCTTTAACAAAAATACCAGCATATAGTGGTGCTAAAGCAGCTGTTTCAAACTTTACGCAGTGGTTAGCAGTACATTTTTCAAAAGTGGGTATTCGTGTTAATGCTTTAGCTCCTGGTTTTTTCTTAACCGAGCAAAATAGAACATTACTAACAAATAGCGACGGAAGCTTAACACCTAGAGGTAACCAAATTATAGAGCAAACACCAATGGGTAAGTTTGGAGAACCAGAACATTTAGTGGGTACCACACTATGGTTATGTGGCGAAGGGGCATCATTTGTAACAGGAGTAGTGGTTCCAATAGATGGTGGCTTTAGTGCTTACAGTGGCGTATAATAAAATTTAAAACTTTAGTATTTGGGAGATACAACTATTAATTGGGGCATTATAGGTTGTGGAGACGTAGCCGAAATAAAGAGTGGGCCAGCGTTTCAAAAGTGTAAAGCGTCAACCTTATTAGCTGTTATGCGAAGAAACGGCGAATTGGCTGAAGATTTTGCTAAAAGGCATAATGTACCTTTGTGGTATGACGATGCAGATAAACTTTTACAAAACCCCGATATAAATGCCGTATATATTGCAACACCGCCATCCACACATCTTCAGTATGCTTTAAAAGCACTAGAGTTTGGGAAAGATGTGTATTTAGAAAAGCCAATGGTTATTTCTAATGATGAGGCTTTGCAACTAAAAAATGCTGTTGCTAAGAGTAATAATAAACTCGTTATGGCGCACTACAGAAGGTTTTTACCTATGTATTTAAAGGTAAAACAGCTTTTAGACGAAAACGTAATTGGCGCTGTAAAGTTTGTTGATTTGCGGTTTTTGCAACCTTTTGATTTTAACTCTAAAGCAACATGGCGGCTCGATAAAAACGTATCAGGTGGTGGTTATTTTCATGATATTGCACCCCATCAAATAGATTTAATGTATCACTTTTTTGGTAGTTATAATTCAGCTACCGGAATAGCTGTAAACCAATCAAAGATAAATGCAGTTGATGATACGGTAAATGGTATTATCGATTTTAAAAATGGTATACAATTTAGAGGTATTTGGTCTTTTGCCATACCAGAAAATCTCCAAGAAGATAACTGTACTATTTACGGTGAAGATGGCTCAATTACGTTTTCTTTTTATGAAGAAAAGTTAACGCTTAATGCTAAAAATTCATCTAAAAGTTTTGAGTTTAAAAATCCAGCTCATATACAACAGCCTATGATACAAGAAACGATACATTATTTTTTGGGAAAAAGAAATAATCCTTGTCCTGTAGAAGACGGAGAATTGGTAATTAATTTAATGGAAGAATTTACAAAAGCATAACATAAAAATGGAACAAACGTGGAGATGGTACGGACCAAACGATCCAGTATCTTTATTAGACATAAAACAAGCTGGTGCAACAGGAGTAGTATCAGCATTACACCATATTCCTAATGGAGAAGTATGGACTATTGATGAAATTGAAAAACGAAAATCTGCAATAACACAAGCAGGTTTAACCTGGAGTGTGGTAGAAAGTATTCCTGTGCATGAGAATATAAAAACAAGATCTGGAGAATTCCAAACCTATATAGAGCGTTACAAGCAAAGTATAGCGAATTTAGCCAAATGCGGTGTAAATATTGTGTGTTATAATTTTATGCCCGTTTTAGATTGGACACGTACCGACTTAAATTTTGAAGTAGAAGATGGCTCCAAAGCATTGCGTTTTGATGTTGTTGCATTTGCTGCCTTCGAGCTGTTTTTATTGAAACGACCAGGAGCAGAAGATAGTTATAACTATACTCAAAAAAATGCAGCCAAAGTATATTTTGAGGCACTAACTGATGCACAAAAAAAACAACTTGTAAATAATATTATTGCAGGTTTACCAGGAGCCGAAGAAGGGTATACTTTAGAGCAATTTCAAACTATTTTAGATACCTATAAAGATATTGATGCGCAAAAACTAAGAGATAACTTGGTAGCATTCTTAAAAGAAATTATACCAGTAGCATCTCAAAATGATGTGCTTATGTGTATACATCCAGACGATCCGCCATATCCAATTTTAGGTTTGCCACGTGTAGTAAGTACAGAAGCTGATTATGCTTATTTGTTCGATAATGTTCCAGATAGGGCCAATGGTATTACGTTTTGCACCGGGTCTTTAGGCGTGCGAGAAGATAACGATTTGGTTGCTATATTTAAACGTTTTGCAGACCGTGCACATTTTTTACATTTAAGAAGTACCAAAAGAGATGCACAAGGTAATTTTTATGAAGCAAACCATTTAGATGGTGATGTAGATATGTTTAGTGTGATTAAAGAAATTCTTGAAGAAGAAAAAAGGAGACGTGCTGAAGGGCGCGCAGATTATGCAATTCCTGTAAGGCCAGATCACGGGCATCAAATGCTTGATGATTTACATAAAAAAACCAACCCTGGTTACTCTGGGATTGGTAGATTAAGAGGCTTAGCAGAATTAAGAGGTTTAGAATTAGGGATATCAAAAAGTTTAAATTTATGAGTGCTATAAACTCTAAAAATTTTATTTCAGATAATTTTTTATTACAATCAGATGTTGCTGAGACCTTATATCATCAATACGCTAAAGATTTGCCAGTAATAGATTATCACAATCATCTGTCGCCTCAATTAATAGCAGAAGATCAACCCATAAAAAACATAACTGAAGCGTGGCTTAAAGGCGACCATTATAAATGGCGCGCTATGAGAGCCAATGGGATAGAGGAAATTTATATTACTAGTGCAGCAACATCTCATAAAGAAAAGTTTTTAAAATGGGCTGAAACAGTACCACAAACGTTAAGAAATCCTTTGTTTCATTGGACACATTTGGAGTTAAAACGTTATTTTGATATTGATGAGTTATTACAGCCAAATACTGCTGAAGCTATTTATGAAAAGGCAAACGCTATATTAGAACATAAAACACCAGCTCAACTTTTAGAAGATTTAAAAGTAGAAGTGATTTGCACTACAGATGATCCGATTGATGATTTAAGATACCATCAAGAAATTGCTGAAAAAGGGTTTTTTACAAAGGTGTTTCCAACGTTTAGACCAGATAATTTGTTGATGATAGGGAAGCCTTCATTTGCAACTTATATTGATAAATTATCTACCAGTGTAGGCTTTTCAATAAGTAGTTTAGATGATTTATTAAAAGCAATACAATCTCGTATCACTTTCTTTAATAGTTTAGGTTGTAGACTTTCTGATTACGGATTAGAAAAAATATATGCAGATGATTTTTCGGAAGTAGAAGTAGATGGTATTTTTAAAAAGCGACTATCTGGAGATGCTATTTCAAATTCTGAAATACATAGTTACGCCTCTTGTATTTTAGTTAAATTATGTGAGATGTATCACGAAATGGGATGGACGCAGCAAATGCATGTTGGTGCTATTCGTAATAATAACAGCAGATTGTTAGAGCAAATAGGGCTTGATGCTGGTGTAGATTCTATAGGCGAATTTCCTGTAGCGCAAGCAATGTCTAAATTATTAGATACTTTAAACTTAAATAATAAGCTAGCCAAAACTATTACCTATAATCTTAACCCGTCGCAAAATGAAGTTTTTGCAACCATGATGGGGAATTTTCAAAATTCAGATTTTCCAGGAAAAATGCAGTGGGGTTCTGGTTGGTGGTTTCTAGATCAAAAAGACGGTATGGAAAAACAAATCAATTGTTTATCCAATATGGGCCTACTAAGCAAATTTGTTGGTATGCTTACAGATAGTAGAAGTTTTTTATCTTTCCCAAGGCATGAGTATTTTAGACGTATTTTATGTAATTTGCTAGGAGAAGATGTTAAACAAGGCTTAGTACCAAACGATATTGAATTTTTAGGTAAAATGGTTCAAGATATTTGTTACTACAATGCCAAAAACTACTTTGGTTTTAAAACACAATAACTATTATGAAACGATTTATTTTAGCTTGTATCCTAGTTGTATCATTAGCATCTTGTAAAAAAGATGATGGTGTACAAACGCTATATTTGGCACATACTTTACCCCAAGGGCATCCAGTACATAAAGGTATTTTAGAATTTAAAAAAGCATTAAACAAAAAATCTGGAGGTAGAATGGATATTAAAATTTTTCCAGATGGCCAGCTAGGTTCTGAGCGCGAAGCTTTAGAGTTGCTACAGATAGGTAGTGTTGCTATTACTAAAGTAAGTGCTGCAACACTCTCTAATTTTGTGCCAGAATATCACGTTCTAGGAATTCCTTATTTGTTTAGAGATAAACAACATCAGTTTGATGTATTAGAAGGAGAAGTAGGTAAATCAATTTTAGAAAAAGGGAGTAAATTTTGGTTAAGAGGTTTATGTTATTATGATGCTGGAAGTAGGAGTTTTTATACTTCAAACAAAGCCGTAAGAACACCCGAAGACCTTAAGGGGTTGAAAATACGTGTAATGAATAATCAAATGGCCATAAATATGGTAAATTCTTTAGGTGGTTCTGCAACACCAATGGCTTATGGAGAATTATATACTGCTATCCAGCAGGGTGTTGTTGACGGTGCAGAAAATAACCCGCCTTCATTTGTATCTTCAAACCATTATGAAGTAAGTAAATACTATACGTTAGACCAGCACTCTTCAGTCCCTGATGTTTTATTAATAAGTACAAAATACTGGGATAAACTTTCCGAAGAAGAGCGTGTGTGGGTTCAAGAGGCCGCTGATGAATCAGCGCAAGCACAAAAAGTATTTTGGAATGCATCTGTTGAAGAATCAATGGCAGTAGCTAAAAAGGCAGGCGTTGAGGTTATTATTCCTGAAAAGTCATTATTTCAAGAAAAATCAAAATCGGTTTTAGAAGATTTTATGAAGAAGCACCCAGAAATGACAGATATAATTTCTAAGATTAAAAAGCAGTAATTATGAAGACATCAGATATTATTTTTGATAAAGCGTGTAGGGTCATGGAGATCATCCTAATTTTTATATTTGGACTATTAGTAGTTGATGTTTTAGGACAAGTATTTTCAAGGTATATTCTAAATACATCGTTTGCTTTTACAGAAGAGTTGGCAAGATTTTCTTTAATATGGTTGTCGGTGCTAGGAGCTGCATATTTAAATGCAAAGCGTTTGCATTTATCTATGGATTTTCTGTACCAAAAGTTTTCAACTAAAACCAGAAAAAAAGTATTGATTTTTATAGAAATATGTGTTTTTGCATTTGCACTAATTGTAATGGTTATTGGAGGTTTTAATCTTGTTTATACAACATTGCATTTAGGGCAGTTGTCTGGAACACTTCGTATTCCGCTAGGTTATATTTATGCTATTTTACCTATTAGTGGTTTGCTTATTATGTGGTTTTCTGTTTATCATATGTTTAAAATTAATGCCAACGAAATAACTGAATAATTATGAGTATTGAAGTAATAAGTATCATCGTTTTATTTGCAAGTTTTTTTACGTTATTAATGCTTAAAGTGCCTGTGGCTTATAGTATAGGTATTTCTACAACACTTAGTCTGCTTTTAAATATAGACAAGTTGCCAGGGGTAACTACTATTGCCCAAAGAATGACAACAGGTATAGATAGTTTTGCATTATTGGCTATACCGTTTTTTGTGTTAGCCGGCGAGATTATGAAGCGTGGTGGTATTGCTAATAGGTTGATAAATTTTGCGAAGTCTTTAGTAGCTAGTTTACCAGGAGGTTTAGCGTATGTTAACGTGTTGGCTTCTATGCTTTTTGGCGCTATTTCTGGGTCTGCAATTGCAGCAACGTCTGCCATTGGAAGTATCATGACGGATAGAATGGAAGAAGAAGGCTATCCAAGAGAATTTAGTGCTTCAGTAAATATTACATCCTCAACTACGGGTTTATTAATACCACCAAGTAATATACTAATTGTTTATGCCTTAGCAAGCGGTGGAACAGCATCGGTTGCTGCGTTATTTATAGCAGGGTATTTACCAGGAATACTTTTGGGCTTTGCAATTATATCCTATATCGCGTTTGTGGCAATTACCAGAAAATTCACAAAAGGCGATCGCGCACCAATATCACTAATTTGGAAATACTTTAGAAAGGCATTTTTTAGTCTCTTACTCTTAGTAATTGTGGTAGGCGGCATTGTTGCAGGTATTTTTACAGCAACTGAAGCATCAGCCATAGCGGTATTATATGCAGGTGTTTTAGCGTTGTTGTATGGCGATATCACTACTAAAGATTTTCCAGACATATTATTAAC
>CALDUF010000058.1 GCA_937923515.1 uncultured Flavobacteriaceae bacterium | reverse complement strand
GTATATCTTTAATTACTGTTTGTATGTAGCCCATAGCGTCATGCAAAAGTAAGTTGAACCAACATAGCCCAAGCGTTTTAGTACTAATATGAAAGAAATGAAATGATATTATAGATTGTGTAATTAATCCAAATCATTTTTAAGAGATGTTAATGCGAGAGTGTGGTGTTTTTTAGTGAAATATTGCTTAGTAAAATAAGCTATTATGTATCTTAATTCAATATACAGTTAGCCAAAGAATTATAAGGGTAATACTTTGCGAAAACTTAAATTTAGTTTGAATTAAGTTTATCTTTCTTATTTTTGATACTTGTGTAAATTAAATTTACAACCACTGCTGAAAACACTAAGGTTAATAACGTTAATATTATAAAGTTATCTAAAATATCAAGTACTCCAAATATAAATATACCAGCTGCCATAAGGCCCGTGAGTATTAAAGATTGTTTGTTACTTAACATTTTAGGGAGACTTAAACGTTATATACCAGTATAATTACCTGGTGTAATTTGTTTTAATTCTGTTTTAATTTCGTTTGAAACCTCTAAGGTATCAATAAAATTTGAAATTGAATTTTGATTGATTTTTTCGTTGGTTCTCGTTAACCCTTTTAAGGCTTCGTAAGGATTAGGATAGCCTTCTCTTCTCAAAATAGTTTGAATAGCTTCTGCAACAACGGCCCAGTTATTTTCTAAATCTTCAGCAAACTTACTTTCGTTTAGTAATAATTTATCTAATCCTTTTAAGGTAGATTTAAAACCAATAATAGTATGCCCAAATGGCACGCCAACATTTCTTAAAACCGTACTGTCTGTTAAATCGCGTTGTAATCTAGATATTGGTAATTTTGCCGAAAGATGCTCAAAAATAGCATTAGCAATTCCAAGATTTCCTTCAGAATTTTCAAAATCAATTGGGTTTACTTTATGTGGCATTGCAGAACTACCTACTTCACCCTTCTTAATTTTTTGTTTAAAATAATCCATAGAAACATAAGTCCAGATATCTCTATCTAAATCAATTAAAATGGTATTGATACGTTTTAAAGTATCAAATAAGGCCGCCATGTGATCGTAATGTTCAATTTGCGTAGTTGGAAAAGAGTGTTGTAAGCCCAATTTATCTTTTACAAAATTACCACCAAATGCTTTCCAGTCAATATTAGGATACGCTACATGGTGTGCGTTAAAATTACCTGTAGCACCACCAAATTTAGCAGCACTTGGTATATCATTTAATAAGTTAAATTGTTCTTCTAAGCGCACCACAAAAACCTCTATTTCTTTACCTAGTCGTGTTGGAGATGCAGGTTGCCCATGTGTTCGTGCCAGCATTGAAATTTTTGCCCAGTCATCTACTAAGGTTTTAAGCTTATTTAAAACTGTAAAATATTCAGGAACATAAACATCGTTCATCGCCTCTTTTATGCTTAATGGAATAGCGGTGTTATTAATGTCTTGCGATGTTAATCCAAAATGAATAAATTCTTTAAATTCTGATAAACCTAAAGCATCAAACTTTTCTTTTATAAAATATTCAACAGCTTTAACATCGTGGTTGGTAACACTTTCAATTTTTTTAATAGCCAGTGCATCTTCCGAAGAAAACGATTTGTAGATAGCTTTTAAATCATCAAAAACATCATGGTTTACCTTTTCTAATTGTGGTAAGGGAATCTCACACAGCGCAATAAAATATTCTATTTCCACTAAAACACGATATTTTATTAGAGCTTCTTCAGAAAAATATGCGCCTAAGGCATCAACTTTATTTCGGTAGCGACCATCTATTGGCGATATGGCGTTGAGTGGAGATAATGACATTTTGTTTGAATTTTTAAAAGATGCAAAGATACGTTTTTGATTTGCGATTTACGATATTAGGTTTATGATTTTTTGTATTACTATTTAGACGCTTTTCTAATCTTTTTCAAAATATGTCTGGCTCGCGCTTTATAAGCTGCGCTTTGTGAATGAAAATCGCGTTCTAGAATTAAAACCAATTCTGGGTGTATCCAATTGTATTCTTTTCCTAATAAAAACAGCGTTACCATACCGTAAGCTTTTGGTGCAACTTTTTCATCATTAATCATATAATCAAAGCAAGTTTCAATAATACGCTCTTTATGTGTAGCGTTTAGTGCTTGTTTTGTATTGTTATTTTCTTTTGATGTATACGCTTTGGCCAAAAGTTCGCATATTTTTGCAACGGGGCGAACCGCAGAATCTAAATGTACCGTATTCATTTTTTCGGTAAATTCATCTAAATATGGTAAAATGTGTTTTATTTTTTTACTACACATAAATTCTAATATCCATGCAGCTCTTGTGGAGCGTTTATCATCTACCATAAATAAAATATCTAACGCTTTAGGTATTAAATTGGGGTTTTCTATGAGTAGATTAGCATAATACAAGCGTTTTTCGCGAGAGTGATTTACATCATTTAATTCTTTATAAAGTTCTGTTGTAGTCAAAACGCTTTTCTTATTTTTAGGTCTTAAATTTAGTATTATGAAAATAGTAAAAAAAATAGGTTTAGTATTATTTGTTGCTTTTGTAATTGCACAATTTTTTGGTCCAGAAAAAAATGCTGGTGATATAGCATCGGTATCGTATTTTGAAGCAGAAACAAAACCACCAAAAGATGTAAAATTAATATTAGAAAGTACGTGTTATGACTGCCATAGTGATGTAACAAAATACCCTTGGTATAACAGTATTACTCCAGTAAATTATTGGTTAGCTAGCCATATTAATGACGGAAAAAAACACTTTAACGTATCTAATTGGGAAGGTAACTCTGTAAAGCGAAAAGACCATAAGTTTGATGAACTTATAGAAGAGGTAGAAGAAGGCGAGATGCCACTAAACTCGTATACGTGGACGCATGGTGATGCTAAATTAACAGACGCACAAATTAAAGCTGTAGTAGATTGGGCAAAACAAGTGCGTGTTACCTATGGTTTAATACCTAAGCCTGAGTAATAAAACTCTAACCTAAACTTACCCAAGGTAAAGTGAAGGCAATATGCAGTGATGTGTAAAATTCTTTTTTAAATAATGAAGGTGATATTACCTTTTTGAATTAGTGGTAAACAAAAAATTACTTATAATAGGTTATGTATGGCCAGAGCCTAAAAGTTCTGCAGCGGGAAAACGCATGTTGCAGTTAATTGATGTTTTTCTTTCTGATAATTATGATGTTGTTTTTGCAAGTCCTTGTGCGAAAACCAATCATGCTTTTGATTTGAACACTATTGGAGTAATTCAAGAAACTATTATACTAAATAGTTCTAGTTTTGATACGTTTGTAAAAGCACTACAACCTGACGTTGTAATGTTTGACCGTTTTATGATGGAAGAGCAGTTTGGGTGGCGCGTTGCAGAACAATGCCCAAATGCACTAAGAATTTTAGATACTGAAGATTTACATTTTTTACGCAAAGGGCGTCACCAAGCCCTAAAAGACAAAAATGAGTTTAACGCGTTTTACTTATATAATGACATTGCAAAACGTGAAATTGCAAGTATTTATAGGTGTGATTTAAGTTTAATTATTTCTAAATATGAACTTGAAATTCTTAAGCATGATTTTAAAGTAGATGCATCGCTTTTAGTGTATTTGCCTTTTATGATTGATAACATTAAAGATGCAGCATTTAATACATTGCCCAATTATAAAGCGCGTAAAGATTTTATAACGATTGGTAATTTTTTACACGCTCCAAATTATAATGCGGTTTTATACTTAAAGGACACCATTTGGCCTTTAATTAGAAAAGAATTACCAGAAGCACAATTGCATATTTATGGTGCCTACGTTTCAGAAAAAGTACAGCAATTGCACAATAAAGCACAGGGGTTTTTAATACAAGGTTTTGCTGAAGATGTACACCAAGTAATGCAACACGCTAAAGTATGTTTAGCTCCAATTAGGTTTGGTGCTGGTTTAAAAGGAAAATTAGTTGATGCTTTGCAAAATGGTACACCATCTATTACCACAACAGTTGGGGCAGAAGGGATGGTAGCATTAATTAACGCATGTGGCTATATTGCTGATACACCTGAAGCATTTGCAAAAAAAGCGGTTATGCTTTATAGCAATGCATCACTATGGAATGAAAAATCTATGAATACCTATCAGGTTTTAAATCAGCATTTTAATAAAGAAGTTCATGAAAGTAGTCTTATTGAGGCAATTGAGAATTATATTGCTAATCTCGAAGAAAAAAGACAGCATAATTTTATAGGACAAATGTTGAGACATCATACACTTCAAAGTACAAAATACATGAGTAAGTGGATTGAAGAAAAGCATAAATAAAACGGTGTAATAACTTTATACAAATTCATATTATAAGTATTATCTTTTGATGTTTACCTTTAAATAAACAAATACAATTTTAGCTTAATTTGAAGTAAAAATCTTATATTTATAAGCGTCTTAAAAAAATAGAATATCCAACATTTAGATACGTTAATTACAATACAATGAATTTATACCCTTTAAAGTTTACGCCCCTTTATAAATACAGAATTTGGGGTGGAGAAAAATTAAGAACAGTTTTAAACAAAGATTACGAAGAAGATAATATTGGAGAATCTTGGGAAATTTCTGGAGTTGAAGGTGATGAAACTTTAGTAAGTAATGGCGCATTAATTGGTAAAAGTTTAAAAGAACTAATTGGTTTGTATAAAGGTGATCTAGTAGGTAATGCGGTGTATAGTAATTTTGGAAATACGTTTCCATTACTCATAAAATTTATAGATGCAAAAACACCTTTGTCTATACAGGTGCATCCAAGTAATGAAATAGCTAAAGAACGGCACAACTCTTTTGGCAAAAATGAAATGTGGTATGTTATGCAGGCCGATGCTGATGCCGAATTAATTGTTGGTTTTGATAAAAAAATCAGTCAGGACGAGTATAAAACACACCTAAAAAATAATACTATTTTAGATGTAATGCATCATGAAAATGTGGCTTCTGGTGATACATTTTATATTCCAACAGGACGCGTTCATGCTATTGGTGCAGGGGTTTTATTAGCCGAAATTCAACAAACTTCTGATGTTACGTATAGAATTTATGATTATGATAGAGTAGACGCCAAAACAGGTGAAAAACGTGAATTACATAACGATTTAGCCACAAATGTTATTGATTACCAAGTACACGATAGCTATAAAACGTCCTATAAGAAAGATAAAAACATTTCAAATACCTTAGTACATTCGCCTTATTTTAAAACCAATATCATTTTTGTTGAAGGCAAGATAGAAAAGGATTATTCGAATATAGATTCCTTTATTATTTTAATGTGTGTAGCAGGTACTGTAAGTATACATTCCAATGGCGACACCTATAAACTTAAACAGGGTGAAACTATTTTAATTCCTGCCAGTTTGCACGCGTTAGAAATAGCATCTACAACCGCCAAGGTTTTAGAAGCCTACTATTAAGTATAATGCCAGTGTTTAGAATATTTAATTTACCGAAATTAAATTGATATCAAAAATAAGTACTGCACCTCCAGGAATACCTGGTCTACCTGCATTTCCATAAGCTAAGTGCGATGGTATAAGTAACATGCCACTACCGCCTTCTTTAAAATAGGTAATACCTTCGGTCCAACCAGCAATAACTCTATTCAGGTCGAACGAAATACCACTAGCACTACTTTCGTCAAACACATTGCCACTAGTAAAATAGCCTTTATAGGCTACAGTTACATTATCTGAAAACGAAGGCTGTTCACCATCTCCTGGATTGTCAATAACGTAATATAAGCCAGAATCACTTTTCTCAGCGTTTAAATTGTTTTCGGCTATGAATTCGGTAATTTCAGTTTCGTTAGCAGCTCTAAAATCGGTTGTTGATGAATTATTATCAGGATTACAAGCTACTATAAGCGTAACCAGCATAAAAAGTGCAATAAAATGTTTCATAGTTTTTTTATTACAAATATAAACTTAGCTACAAATTAAACAAAAAAACCACCTTGTTTTCACAAAGTGGTTTTAAATATATAGTTGTAAGATGCTAAATTTACCTGAGCATAACTAATCAGATTTACTTTATCATGTCGTAGCTACGTTTAATAAAGTGTGTTAACTCTTCACCTTTAAGTAAGCCTTGAGACAAACGTGCTAAGTCTAAACTTTGTGTAATTAAGCGCTCTTGTTTCTTTTTGGTTTTTGTGTTTAAAATTTCACCTACCAAATCAGAGTTTGTGTTTACTATTAAATTATACATTTCTGGCATATTTCCCATTCCAAACATACCGCCACCACCAGTTTGTTGCATCTCTTTCATACGGCGCATAAACTCAGGTTGTGTAATTATAAATGGGTTTGCATTGCTATCCATAGCTTCTAGTTGTACCATGAATTTTTCAGAAGGAATAACCTCCTTCAATAATTCATCTAAAGCTTTAGTTTGGTCTTCATCAAGCTTAGATATTTTAGTGTCATCTTTCTTGATTAAGTTATCAATATGATCACCATCAACACGCGCAAAAGAAATGTTTTCTTTAGTAGATTCTAACTTTTGAATTAAATGCGAAACAATAGGAGAATCTAACAACAATACTTCATAATCTTTAGCTTTAGCAGCTTCAATATAACTGTGTTGCGCATCTTTATCAGAAGTATAAAGTATCACTAATTTATCATCTTTATCCGTTTGGGTTGCTTTTATTTTATCATACAATTCTTGATACGTATAGTACTTGCCATCTACCGTTGGGTATAGGGCAAAAGCATCAGCTTTTTCAAAGAATTTTTCTTCAGAAAGCATACCGTACTCTATTACAATTTTAATATCGTTCCATTTTGCTTCAAAATCTTCACGATTAGAGTTGAATAACGATTTTAATTTATCGGCTACTTTTCTAGTGATGTATGATGATATTTTTTTAACGGCACCATCGGCTTGCAAATAACTACGAGAAACGTTTAACGGTATGTCTGGAGAATCTATTACACCACGTAGCATGGTTAAAAATTCTGGAACAATACCTTCAACATTATCAGTTACAAATACTTGGTTTTGATACAGTTGAATTTTGTCCTTTTGAATTTGCATATCGTTCGACATCTTCGGGAAGTATAAAATTCCTGTAAGGTTGAACGGATAATCTACATTTAAATGAATGTTGAATAATGGCTCTTCAAACTGCGTAGGATATAGTTCTCTGTAAAACGTGTTGTAGTCTTCATCCTTTAAATCTGTTGGCTGTTTTGTCCAAGCCGGATTAGGATTGTTAATAATATCATCAACAGTAATTTGACGATGAGGTTCTGTAGTTTCCTTACCCTCTTTATCTGTTGTAGTTTTTGGCTCGTGCTCTGGATCGTTTATGTCCTTAGTTCCAAATTTAATAGGAATAGGCATAAACTTGTTGTATTTGTTCAAGAGTTCACGAATACGAGCGTCTTCTAGAAATTCTGTAGAATCTTCAGCTATGTGAAGTACAATTTCAGTACCTCTTTCAGTTTTGTCCGACGCTTCTAAGGTAAACTCAGGAGAGCCATCGCAAGTCCAATGTGCAGCAGGAGCATCTTTAAAAGATTTTGTGATAATTTCAACTTTGTCTGCCACCATAAATGCAGAGTAAAATCCTAACCCAAAGTGCCCAATAATACCAGAATCTTTAGCAGAATCTTTGTACTTATCTAAAAACTCCTCGGCTCCAGAAAACGCCACTTGGTTTATGTATTTTTCAACCTCTTCGGCTGTCATACCCAAACCTTGGTCTATAATATGCAGTTTTTTACCGTCTTTATCTATTTTTACTTCAATCTGTGGGTTGCCATAGTCTACTTTAGCATCACCTATATTGGTTAAATGCTTCAGTTTCAAAGTAGCATCTGTCGCATTACTAATCAACTCACGCAAAAATATCTCGTGGTCGCTGTATAAGAACTTTTTAATTAACGGAAAGATATTTTCTACCGATACATTAATATTTCCTTTTGTCATTGTAAATAATTTATTTGTCGTTCTCTTGTTTAAGAGACTCTAGATTAATTTAAATTCACTTAAAACAGTTAGTCAAAAAAAGTACCAATACTTAAAGCATGACAAACTGACACAACTTTAATTCTATTCACTTTTTGAGGTTTATTTTTATTTGAGCATTGTTTTGTGAGTTGGTTGTGTCGTTCATTGAGTGTGTTGAAAAGCTCTTGAAGTAAAACCCTAATGCAAACCCATTTGCCAAATACAGTGCCAACAGTAAACTACGTTTTATTTGCTAAAGTCAAAAACATCTCAAGCTTAGTTTTTTGGAATTTAAAAATTATATTTTGTACATTGGTTTATACTAAAACGGTATTAATTATGTACAATTCTAAAATAACAGGCCTTGGTAAATATGTGCCAGATAATGTAGTGACAAACGATGATTTGTCTAAAATGATGGATACCAATGATGCATGGATTCAAGAACGTACAGGCATTAAAGAACGTAGATGGATTAAGGAAGGCTCAGAAGATACATCTGCAGTTATGGGTGCAAAAGCTGCCAAAATAGCTATAGAGCGCGCAGGCTTAACTAAAGATGATATAGATTTTATTGTGTTTGCAACTTTAAGTCCAGATTATTATTTTCCTGGTTGTGGTGTGCAAATTCAACACATGTTAGATATGCCTACCATAGGTGCACTAGATATTAGAAACCAATGTTCAGGGTTTATATATGCTGTTTCTGTAGCAGACCAATTTATAAAAACAGGCATGTATAAAAACATACTAGTTATTGGTGCAGAATACCATTCTGGAGGTTTAGAAAAATCTACACGAGGGCGTAATGTTACTGTAATTTTTGGCGATGGCGCAGGTGCAGCTGTAATGTCCAGAACAGACGATAATACTAAAGGTGTGCTGTCGTCTCATTTACATTCAGAAGGTAAATATGCTGAAGAATTAGTGGTTATAGGCCCAAGCATAAAACATTGGGTGCCAGAAATGCTTGAGGCTAATGATCCTGATGATACTTCGTATTATCCTTACATGAATGGGCAGTTTGTGTTTAAACATGCTGTGGTACGTTTTAGCGAAGCTATTATAGAAGGCTTAAAAACCAATAATCTACAAAAAGAGGATATAGATATGTTAATACCGCATCAAGCCAATTTGCGAATTTCTCAATTTATTCAAAAGAAATTTGGTTTAAGAGACGATCAAGTATTCAACAATATTCAAAAATACGGTAATACAACCGCAGCATCGGTAATTATTGCTTTAACCGAAGCATGGGAAGCCAAAAAAATAAAAGAAGGCGATACTGTAGTTTTAGCTGCTTTTGGTAGTGGTTTTACTTGGGGTAGCGTTATTATGAAATGGTAAATTTTTATGAAAACAAAAAATCCGAAGCTTATATTTTCATACAGTTTCGGATTCTTTTAATGCTATTAATCAACTAGCTTTCAATTAACACAAATTTTGAAAAGAGAACTTCTTATCCCTTAGTTTGATAATAACAATAAAATGAAATTATTTTTATCTATTTCTTAGGAAAATAAAACTCGAAATTCAATAAAATTTCGAGTTTTAAATGTGATACATCACACTTAACCGTTTAATAAACTTTTTAAAAGCGACTAACTCAAATATTACTAAACTAGGTTTTGATTATAATTTATAACACCACTAGTCGCAAATTATTGTGAATACTTTTAGCTTTTAACATTTTTTAACACTTTTAATGATATGTTACCGATTTATTAATCATTAATTTTCATTCTAATTTTAGTCATACGTTAAAAACTTCGGTAATTAGGGTTAATGGCATTACATATTTTATGCTAAAGCAACCATGTATGGTCTTATACCGCCAGTTAAAGTTTCAGCATTAGCATTTTTGATAATAATGTATGCATAGGTAAGGGTTGTTTTAATTTTGCGTCTAAAACTCTACTAGAAATAGTGCCTTTTTTGCCATCGTTAATTTTAATAGGATGCGCGAATACTGCTATTGAAAAAAGCAAATAAAAATACCTAATGAAATTGTTGTGTTTATTAGATTATTTAGTTTGATTGATGAGTAGTTTGATTAATAAAACGAGGCTACTTTTAAAGTAAAATTGCCTTTTTTAACGAAAAAAAATTTTTAATACATGAATAAAAAAACTTTAGTGCTAGGCGCCTCATTAAAACCTAATAGATATTCTAATTATGCAGTACAACGGTTGGTAGCAAATAACGTAGAAACTGTTGCATTTGGTTTAAGAGCGGGCGAGATTTCAGGGGTTACTATTGATGTTACATTGTTAGGTTACCAAAACATACATACTGTTACACTATATTTAAATCCAAAACGGCAACAAGAGTATTACAACTATATAGTTTCATTACAGCCAAAACGCGTTATTTTTAATCCTGGAACAGAGAATCCTGAATTTTACAAAATTTTAAAAGAAAATAATATTGCTTTTGAAGCGGCTTGTACCTTAGTGTTGCTTTCTACGAATCAATATTAAGCCTAAAAATGTAATTAAACCATTCACAATCAAAATTTCAAACCCTATTTGATAACCGCTAAAAAGCTGTACAGAGTACTTGTTTAGTATGTAAGAGAGTATTGGTGCTATTATCGCTATTATCCAAACGTAATTGTCTTTTAATTGCTGTTTTGTAAATATTCCAAAAGCAAAAAGGCCTAAAAGTGGACCATAAGTATAGCCAGCAGCTTTAAATAACTCCCATATAACTGAGACGTCTTTAAAAACCAAATCAAAAAGAATAATTACTATTACAAGAAGTATACTTACTGAAATGTGTGTTCTTTTTCTAATCTTTTTTTGAAGTATTACTGGTTTTTTATCTAGCTCAATAATATCAATGCAAAATGATGTTGTTAATGAGGTTAAAGCAGAATCAGCACTAGAATACGCTGCGGCTATTAAACCTAAAAGAAAAAATGCTGAAGTTAAAGTACCAATATCTGGAAGCATAGCTATGGTTGGAAACAAATCATCCTTTTTTGCAGTTATACCATTTTGGTTTGCATATTGTGTTAACAGCAAGCCCAAAACCAAAAAAAGAATATTCACGAACACCAAAACGATACTAAAGGATATCATGTTTTTTTGAGCTTCTTTCAAATTTTTACAAGTTAGATTTTTCTGCATCATATCTTGGTCTAGCCCAGTCATGGTTATTGTAATAAACATACCTGCTAAAAAGCTTTTAATAAAATATTGCGCATCATTTATATCGTCTAAAAAAAACGTTTTGCTTAAGGCGCTACCTTTTACAGTAGTATAAATTTCAGAAACGCTATTTAAATCCAGAGCAGACGCTAAAAATGCAATAGTAACACTTACTGAAATTAACATAAAAAGTGTTTGCAGTGTATCAGTAAAAATAATGGTTTTTATACCGCCTTTAAAGGTATACAGCCAAATTAGTGCAATGGTAATTATCACAGTTACAAAAAAGGGAATGCCTAATTGGTTAAAAACTAAAAGCTGTAATACTTTTGCAACTAAAAATAATCTAAAAGCTGCACCAATGGTTCTTGAAATTAAAAATGCTACAGAACCTGTTTTATAACTTACAACGCCAAATCTGTCTTTTAAATAGGTGTATATTGAAGTTAAATTGAGTTTGTAATACAACGGCAGTAGTACATAAGCAATAATCAGGTATCCAAAAAAATATCCAAAAACAACTTGTAAATATCCAAACTGTTTGGTTTCTACAGCACCAGGCACAGAAATAAATGTAACACCAGATAGTGATGCGCCAATCATCCCAAAAGCCACTAAATACCAAGGTGCAGATTTATTCGCTTTAAAAAAGGCATCATTAGAGTCTTCTTTTCCCGTAAAGTAAGAGATTGTAATTAATACAATAAAATAGCCTGCAACTAAAAGTAGAATTTGTGTAGCACTCATAAAAGAGAATTTCAATTTTCAAAATACAACTATTCAAATTCAAAATCCAAACCTAGAAGCTGTATTTTAATTGTATGGTCTAAAAATTAGTGAAATTAAGGTGTAAATAGTATTTTCGCAGTTATGGAATTCTCCTCAAAATTGTTGGAAAATGCAGTAAGCGAAATGTCGCAATTACCGGGTATTGGTAAGCGTACCGCATTGCGTTTAGTGCTGCATATGTTACGGCAACCAAAGGTGCAAACTACAGCATTATCGCAAGCATTACTAAATATGCGTACAAATATCAAGTTTTGTAAATCTTGTAATAATATTAGTGATGTAGAGCTGTGTGAAATATGTGCAAACCCTAATAGAGATAACCGTTTAATTTGTGTAGTTGAAGATATAAGAGATGTAATGGCCATAGAAAACACAAGTTCTTTTAAAGGCTTATATCACGTTTTAGGCGGTAAAATTTCGCCAATAGACGGTATTGGTCCACATGATTTAAATATTGTGCCTTTAGTAGAAAAAGTTAAATCTGGAGAAGTAAAAGAAATTATTTTTGCTTTAAGCTCTACTATGGAAGGCGACACTACAAATTTTTATATTTTCAAACAAATTCAAGAGTACAGCGTTACCACGTCAACTATAGCAAGAGGTATCTCGGTTGGTGATGAGCTAGAATATACAGATGAGGTTACCTTAGGGCGTAGCATTCTTAATCGCGTACCGTTTGAATCTTCTCTTAAACTATAAACGATAATTGTCTACTTGAAACTATCAGTAATCATACTCAATTATAATGTGCGCTACTTTTTAGAGTTATGCTTAAAAAGTGTGCAAGCGGCTATAGTAAATATAGAGGCAGAAATTATTGTGATTGATAATAATTCTGAAGATGATAGTTGTGCCATGGTAAAGTCTGTATTTCCAGAAGTAAAGCTTATTGAAAATAAGGAGAATTTTGGATTTTCAAAAGGTAATAATATTGGAGTTGCAGAGGCTAAAGGCGAATATTTATGTATTTTAAATCCTGATACTGTTGTCGCAGAAGATACATTTACAAAACTGCTAACATTTAGTAATGGTAAAGATAATATTGGAGCTTTAGGCTGTAAACTCATAAATGGTGTTGGCGCGTTTTTACCAGAAAGTAAGCGTAATATACCCTACGTAAAGGCGGCTTTTAAAAAGTTGTTAGGCAATTCTTCTAAATATTACGCAAATCATTTATCAGAGCAGCAAACGGGAGAAATAGATATTCTTGTTGGCGCATTTATGTTTTTAAAGAAAACGGTTTACGATAGCGTAGGTGGTTTTGATGAGGATTATTTTATGTACGGTGAAGACATTGATTTGTCTTATAAAATATTGAAAGCAGGATACCAAAATCACTATTTTGGTGATGCTACAGTAATACACTTTAAGGGCGAAAGTACATTGCGAGATAAACAGTATGCACGCAGATTTTATGGCGCAATGCAAATTTTTTACAAAAAGCATTTTAAAAAGCATTTAATTTTTGATATGTTGGTTTGGATTGGAATAAGAGTGGTTTATCTTTTTAGAAAAGTAAAACGTGATGCAACTACATCGGTGCTGCAATATGCATTTATATCTAATACCATCAATAAAAAATTAGAAGCGATACTACCAAAAAAGGTATTGCTTAGTGATGCTGTAACAAATTTTGAACCTAATACAGAACTTATTTTAGACGCTAACTTTTTGAGTTACAAAGCAATTATACAAATTCTGGACGCAAACTCAAGTTCAAGACAATGGACGTATAAAATTTTACCTCATGATTCTAATTTTATTTTAGGAAGCGATACAACAATAAGTAGAGGCGAGATTATTCAGTTTTAAGTTGATTTTATTGTTAATAGTTTAAAGGAGTTGATGATTTTTAAGTAATTTTGCAATCGGAATAAAAAATAAGGCTTTAATTTAGAGAAATGGCAAAGTTTGAATTAACACTACCAAAAATGGGTGAGAGTGTTGCAGAGGCAACAATAACCTCTTGGTTGAAGGATGTAGGTGATACTATAGAGTTAGATGAAGCGGTTTTAGAAATTGCTACAGATAAGGTAGATAGTGAAGTGCCTAGTGAGGTAGAAGGTGTTTTAATAGAAAAGCGATTTGAAGTTAATGATGTTGCCCAAGTAGGACAAGTACTAGCAGTAATAGAGACGGCAATTGATACCGAAGGAACAACAACCCAAGGAAAAACACCAGCAGTACAACCAAATATTATAAACCAGCTTAATAAGCAGGTAGAGCAAGCTAAAGAAGATGTTATGGCAACAACAAGCGTAACGTCTACGACAGAGCGGTTTTACTCGCCATTGGTTAAAAATATAGCACAACAAGAAGGCATATCTCAACACGAATTGGATGCCTTAACAGGAACAGGTAAAGAAGGTAGAGTTACTAAAAACGATATTTTAGCATATCTAGATACAAGAGCGCAAAAAACAGTACCAAAAGTAACTGTGCCTCATGCAAACATAGCTCAAAAAGCAGAACAAAGCACTCCGGTTTTAATGCAAGGTGAAGATGAAATTGTAGAGATGACGCGTATGGGGAAAATTATATCCCAGCATATGATGGATTCGTTAAGAACCTCGGCGCACGTGCAAAGTTTTATAGAGGCAGACGTTACAGAGGTGTGGAACTGGAGAAATAAGATAAAGGCAGATTTCGAAAAACGAGAAGGAGAGAAATTAACCTTTACCCCCATTTTCATGGAAGCTATAGCTAAGGCATTAAAAGAATTTCCTATGCTTAATGCAGCGGTAGATGGTGATAAAATAATAAAAAAGAAAGCTATTAATTTAGGCATGGCGGCGGCATTGCCTAATGGAGACCTTATAGTGCCCGTAATAAAAAATGCAGATCAATTAAATCTGGTAGGTATGACACGCCAAGTTAACGATTTGGCGCATAGAGCTCGAACAAATAATTTGAAACCAGACGATGTAAAAGAAGGCACTTACACAGTAACAAACGTGGGGTCTTTTGGGAGTCTTATGGGAACGCCAATAATAAACCAACCTCAAGTAGGCATTCTGGCATTGGGAGCCATACGAAAAGTACCAGCAGTTATAGAAACCCCACAAGGCGATTTTATAGGGATACGTTACAGAATGTTTTTATCACATTCTTACGACCATAGGGTTGTTAATGGAGCCTTAGGAGGTTTATTTGTAAAAGCAGTAAAAGACCACCTAGAAGCTTGGGACACTAGTAGAATTGTGTAAACGAAAAATAAAAGGCAAAAAGCCCAACCCAAAACGGTTGGGTTTTTTTATTTTTGTTAACATACGACAAAACCGTAATTAAAAATTAATGCAGTTAAACCTCACGAAACCCATTTGTTTTTTCGATTTAGA
>CALDUF010000057.1 GCA_937923515.1 uncultured Flavobacteriaceae bacterium | reverse complement strand
TAGGTATGCGACTCGCCTGGTTTTAATACTGGTTTTTTGCCAACTACACCTTCGCCTGTAACAGTTTCTATGTTATTTAAAGCGTCTAAAATTTCCCAATGGCGTGCATACAATTGTACAGAATCTTTACTTTGATTTTCTATAGTAATGGTATATCCAAAGGCGTATTGAATTTTATAATTTTTATAAAATGTGCCTTCGAAAGTGGTTTCGACCGAAATTTTTATGCCTTTTGTAACTTGTTGTACCATGTTAAGGATTGATATACAATCTTTTGCTTTGCTAAAATAGGCATTTTTAAATTTTGAACCTTTAAAAAAGCGTTAAATACTGACTAATTGGAGATATTTATCGACGAAACTTCGTTAAAACCTACAATTCTATCGAATCTTGCACCTAAATCGCGATAATACACCAAAACTTTGTAGTTGTTTTCAGTTTGCCAAAAGTTGCCGCTAATACGTCCTTCATCTAAACTACCATCTGCATTTACAACAACATATTTGTAATTATAAAACCCTTGCTTAAGTTTAAAATGGGTTTTGTAAATTCTACCTTCTGGGTAATAGTCCATTCTGTTATAATCATCTAAGGCGTAATTGTTATAATTGCCATACACGTAAATGCTTTCTCCATTTAATAATTCTGGGTATTGTAAAGAGAAATGTACATCAACATAATCTGCTTCTACCGAGAGGTCATCACGATCTATAGCTGTTATTTTAAAGCGCCCGTTAATATCAGGGTTATAGGTATATGGTAATTCTGCTCTAGAGACGTTGGTAAATAAGTAACTATTATAAATGTCTTTAAGTTCTATGAATTGCACACCCATGGATGCGGCTCTAACATCTTTAGTCTCAAAAAATAAGTATTCGTTTCCACCAGGGAAAGCCGTTTCATTCACATAACGGTAAATTAATTTATTTCCAATGGTGTATTGCGGTTTTACATCTGCAATAGCGGTATTTAAATTTCTATTTTGAATGATGAGGGTTTTTATGGTTTGCAGCGGATTGTTAATTTCTGAGTTGGTAGCTATTTCTATATCTACCGTTTGCATATAGTCTATAGTTTTAACATCTCTAGAACGTTTTATGCTAATACCAGGCGTTACAACATCTTCGTAAATCATAAGTTTTCTAGAAAACACGAGATTATCATCCCTATCAAATATTGAAATAAGGTAATTGCCTGAAACAGTTAAGCCTCGGGTTTGCGCATTAGGTATGGTTAACCTGTAATGCGAGTACATTTCGAAGGTGTTGAAGGAGTTACGATAATCTTGTATTCTAAAATTATCTACACCAAGTAAAAATTCGGTACGAACCAGTACAGATTCTGTCCAGTCGTAGTCGTAATGCTCAATTTTATAATAAAAATCGGGTTCATTGCTAGCTAAAGCATCAAATTCTAAATAGAATCTATCCCCTAATTTTATGATAGGGAGTTCACCCAAATCGCTATTAGTGCTTTTAAAGGTTATAGATTTAATATAATCTGGCGGGTTTACCTCTTCTACTTGAGCCTGAAGGCTTAACGAGAGAAAAAACGTACCAAATAAGAATATAAATATAGAGCGCATACAAATCATTTTGTAAAGATAATCAAAATTGATGCCTAAAACTTTAGGGGATGAATAACTATATAAATTTCTACATTTTTTTTGTGGTAACTACTTTTTAGTTCGTATTTTTGCACAGATTTTTTAGACAACTAATTTCAACAAAAGAAAATATGTCAAACGACATTCGCATCAAGAAAGGTCTAGATATTAAACTTAAAGGAGAGGCTGAAAAAACTACCGAAACGGCAGTGTTAAGCAACTTTTTTGTTTTAAGACCTGAAGACTTCCACGGCGTAATTCCTAAATTAATTTCTAAAGTTGGCACAAAAGTAAAAGCGGGAGAACCTGTGTTTTACGACAAATCGAATGAAGATATCAAATTTGTTTCACCAGTATCTGGTGAGATTATTGAAATTTCTCGTGGTGCTAAACGTAAAATTTTAGAAGTAAAAATTCAAGCTGATAAATCTCAAACTCATGTAGAACATGGTAAATTTGATGTTGATGCTGCTAAACCAGAAGCGGTTAAAGCACATCTATTAGCAGCTGGAGTATGGCCATTTATAAAGCAACGTCCTTATGATGTTATTGCAAATCCAGAAAAAGCACCAAAGGCTATTTTTATATCTGGTTATGCAAGCGCACCATTAGCAGCAGATTTAGATTATACGTTGCAAGGTAAAGAAGCAGAATTGCAAGCAGCGGTTACTGCACTTGGTAAATTAACAGAAGGTGCTGTACATGTATCTGTTGGTAAAAGTTCTAATTCGCCATTGGCTGTTTTGTCAGGAATAACGCTACATAAAGTATCTGGCCCGCATCCGGCAGGAAACGTTGGTACGCTTATCAATAAAGTAAACCCTATAAACAAGGGTGAAACAGCTTGGACTGTGAATGCTCAAGATTTAGTGATTATTGGTGAACTACTTTTAACAGGGCAATTTAATGCTGAACGTATAGTGGCTTTAGCAGGCTCTGAAGTGAAAGCACCACGCTATTTTAAAACAAAATTGGGTGGCGAGGTTGCTACTATGATTTATGATAAAGGTGTTGAAAAAGATGCTAATGCTAGAATTATTTCTGGTAACGTATTGTCTGGAAAAGAAATTAAACCTGATGGCTATTTAGATTATTACAGCAACGTAATTACAATTATTCCTGAAGGTGATGACTATGAGTTTTTTGGTTGGAATAAACCGGTATTTGATAAAGTTTCTACATCAAGAGCATTAACGTTTTCTTGGTTAAACCCAAAAAAGAAATACGATTTAGATACTAATACCAATGGCGAGCATCGTGCTTTTGTTATTACAGGTAGTTATGAAGAGGTGTTTCCATTAGATATATTTCCAATGCAAATCTTAAAAGCATGTATGTATAAAGATTTGGATGAGATGGAAGCTTTGGGGATGTATGAAGTAGCTCCAGAGGATTTTGCGCTAACTGAATTTATATGTGTTTCTAAACAACCACACCAAAAAATTATAAGAGAAGGTTTAGACTTAATGCTTAAAGAAATTGGATAATTATTCATTGAGGAACGAAATGAAAAATGTCATTTTATTCATTGAGGAACGAAATGAAAAATATTATTTTATTCATTAAGGAACGAAAAAACAACATTTTATTCATTGATTGAAGTGAAATGAAAAATATTACAAGATGGGTTTAAAAGAAAATTTACACAAGTTTAAGGAAAAGAATAAAGATAAAAAGTGGATACCAGCATTTAATGCCATCCATACGTTTTTATACTTACCTAATGAAACTACTCATGGTGGCACACATATTAAAGCTGCCGACGATTTAAAACGTACCATGAATACCGTTATTATGGCATTAGTGCCATGTTTAATTTTTGGTATGTTTAATGCAGGATATCAGCATTATTTAGCATTAGGAGAAATAGAAAGTGCTAATGGATTTTTAGGTGCTTCATTCTGGACTTTAGATAATCTTATTGTAGGGCTATGGCAAGTATTACCGCTTGTTGTGGTGTCTTACGGTGTTGGTTTGGCGGTAGAATTTGTTTTCGCTATCATTAAAGGTCACGAAGTAGAAGAAGGATATTTGGTTACTGGAATGCTAGTACCACTTATTGTACCAGTGGATATTCCATTATGGATGTTAGCGGTAGCCGTTATTTTTGGAGTAGTAATTGGTAAAGAAGTGTTTGGTGGTACAGGAATGAATATACTAAACCCAGCACTAACTATAAGAGCATTTTTATTCTTTGCTTACCCAACGTGGATGTCTGGAGATAAAGTTTGGGTACACGGTGCTGTAGAAAGAGATCAAATGATTGCTGATGGTGCTAACTTAGATGCCATTTCAGGAGAGACTATATTAGGATCCTACGCTCAAAACAATGCCGTAGCCTACGATTATTGGGATATGTTCTGGGGATTAATACCAGGATCGGTCGGAGAAACTTCTAAATTTTTGATAATCATTGGTGCTTTATTTTTAATTTTCACTAAAGTAGGTAGCTGGAGAATTATACTATCAACTCTAGTAGGTGCATTGGTAATGGGCCTAATATTTAATGGTGTTGTAGATTCAGGATGGATTTCAGAATCTAGTAAATTCTATGGTTTAATGAGCGTGCCTTTTTGGCAACATTTAATCATTGGTAGTATATTATTTGGCGCAGTGTACATGGCAACAGATCCTGTAACTGCTTCACAAACAAATAAAGGAAAGTGGATTTATGGTTTTTTAATAGGCTTCATTTCTATTATGATTCGCGTATTTAATCCAGCTTATCCAGAGGGTGTGTTTTTAGCCATTCTATTAATGAATGTATTTGCACCAACAATAGACCATTACGTTGTACAAGGTAATGTGAAGAAACGAATGAAACGTTTAAAAGTTAAAACAGCTTAATTATGGCAATGGATACAGATAAAAATTCATATACAATAATCTTCGCCGTTGCGATGGTATTGGTTGTAGGATCGTTATTAGCGTTTACAGCAGCATCTTTAAGACCTAATATTGATGAGAACAAACGTATGGAAAAGCAGCAAAACATTTTGTATGCTATGGGTGTTAATGGAAATGAAGGTGTAGGCGATATTACATTTGTAGGCACTGATATTGTTGGAGAAGAATTTTCTAAATACATCAAAAAACAATTAGTTATAGAAAATGGTGTTGCAACAGAAGATGAAGAAGCGTATTTGATTGATATTAAAAAAGAACAAGCAAAAGCAAAAAATGGTGGTACAAGACGTTTGCCTTTATTTGTTGGTGAAAAAGAAGGTAAAACTTTTTATATAGCTCCAATAAGAGGTAAAGGACTTTGGGATGCCATTTGGGGTTATGTAGCATTAAATGAAGAGATGGTAGTGCAAGGTACCTTTTTTGATCATGCTGGTGAAACACCTGGTTTGGGTGCAAACATCAAACAGCGTTATTTTATGGATGATTTTTATGGAGAACGTTTGCTAACAGAAGCAGGAGTTTTTAAAGGCATTACTGTTGCAAAAGGTAATGCTGATCCAAAAAACGATATTAAAGATGATTATGAGGTTGATGCGCTTGCTGGAGCAACCATTACTGGTGATGGTGTTACTGCCATGATTAAAAAAGATTTAAAATTGTATTTACCATACTTTAAAAATTTAAAAAATAAAGGATAATAACATGGGACTACTTTCAAAAAAAGATACGAAGTTAATCACAGACCCGTTAGCGGATAATAATCCAATTACTATTCAAGTATTAGGTATTTGTTCTGCATTAGCAATTACTGCAGAGTTAAAAGCTTCATTAGTAATGGGTATAGCAGTGCTTTTTGTTTTAGGTGTTGGTAACGTTGTTATCTCTCTAATGCGAAATATAATACCTTCTAAAATTAGAATTATAGTACAACTAATTGTTGTGGCTGCTTTAGTAATTATTGTAGATCAAGTACTAAAAGCTTTTGCTTACGAATTAAGTAAAACACTAGCAGTATTTGTAGGTTTAATTATTACAAACTGTATTATCATGGGGCGTTTTGAAGCGTTTGCTTTAGGAAACGGTCCTTGGAAATCATTTTTAGACGGCATTGGTAACGCCTTAGGATATGCCGTAATTTTATTAATAGTTGGTTTCTTTAGAGAATTGTTAGGTTCTGGTACTTTGTTTGGTATTCCTGTTTTAGGAGACCCAATTGAGAAAACAGGCGTATATGCTATAGGTTACGAAAATAACGGCTTTATGTTAATGCCGCCTATGGCACTTATTGTTGTTGGCTTAATTATATGGGTACAACGTAGTAGAAACAAAGCATTAATTGAAGATTAACTAGTTGAAAAATAATATTCTTAACAAGAATAAAATAAGATAAAATGGAGCACGTAGAATTATTTTTTAAGTCAATTTTTATTGATAATATGGTGTTTGCGGTTTTCTTGGGTATGTGTTCATACTTAGCCGTTTCTAAAAAAGTAGCAACTGCTGTAGGTTTAGGTGCCGCAGTAATATTTGTATTAGCTATAACAGTGCCTTTAAACTGGTTGTTAGATCAGTATTTATTACAACAAGGTGCTTTATCATGGTTAGGCGAAGAGTATGCAGATTACGATTTAAGCTTCCTATCATTCATCATGTTTATTGCTACTATTGCAACAATGGTACAATTGGTAGAAATTGTAGTAGAAAAGTTTTCGCCATCATTGTACAATTCGCTTGGTATCTTTTTACCATTAATTGCCGTAAACTGTGCGATTTTAGGTGGCTCTTTATTTATGCAAGCTCGAGAGATTGAAACATTAGGGCTAGCCTTTAATTATGGAGTATCTTCAGGAATAGGTTGGTTTTTAGCAATTTTAGCGATTGCTGCTATACGCGAAAAAATTAGATACAGTAATGTACCAGCACCTTTAAGAGGTTTGGGTATTACATTTATTATAACCGGATTGATGGGTATAGGTTTCTTAAGTTTTGGTGGGATGTTAACCGGAGGCGATGAAGAAGAAAAGCCAGCAACTGAAACGGCAATTGAGTTAGATAAACAAGAGATTGAAAAAGAGGCTAAAAAATTAGCCGATAACACAAAAATAATAATTGAGTAGTATGATTTTAGCAGCAGGAACAACAGGAATTGTTATAGCAACAGTTGCAGCGTTTTTACTTATTACGCTAATACTTGTTAGTTTATTACTTTTTGTAAAACAAAAATTATCACCATCAGGACCGGTAAAAATTACTATTAATGGTGAAAAGGAAATAGAAGTAGCCTCAGGCGGTACTTTATTATCAACCCTTGGTGGTAATAAAATTTTCTTACCATCTGCTTGTGGTGGTGGTGGCACATGTATACAATGTGAGTGTCATGTATTAGAAGGTGGAGGAGAAGCTTTACCAACTGAAACACCACACTTTTCTAGAAAAGAATTACAACACGGTGCACGTTTAGCATGTCAAGTTAAAGTAAAACAAGACATGAATATTACCATTCCTGAAGAGGTTTTTGGTATTAAGAAATGGGAAGCCACTGTTGTTAGAAATTATAATGTTGCATCGTTTATCAAAGAGTTTGTAGTTGAAATTCCAGAAGATATGGGCTATAAAGCTGGTGGATACATTCAAATTGAAATTCCTGAATGTGAAATTAAGTATGCTGATATTGATATTACTGCACACCCAGAAGAGCATGAAACACCAGATAAATTCCAAGCAGAATGGGATAAGTTTGGTCTTTGGCCTCTAGTAATGAAAAATGGTGAAACTGTAGAGCGTGCTTATTCTATGGCTTCTTACCCTGCTGAAGGACGTGAGATTATGCTAAACGTACGTATTGCAACGCCGCCTTGGGATCGTGCTAAAAATGGATGGATGGATGTAAACCCCGGTGTAGCATCATCATTTATATTTGCTCAAAAACCAGGTGATAAGGTAACAATCTCTGGACCTTATGGTGAATTTTTTATCAATGAGTCTGAAAGCGAAATGTTATACGTTGGTGGTGGTGCAGGTATGGCACCAATGCGTTCTCACTTATACCACTTATTTAAAACGCTTAAAACAGGTAGAAAAGTAACCTATTGGTATGGTGGACGATCTAAACGCGAGTTATTTTACATAGATCATTTTAAATCTTTAGAAAAAGACTTTCCTAACTTTAAGTTTTATTTGGCACTTTCTGAGCCTTTAGAAGAAGACAACTGGAAGGTAAAAGAGGATATAGATGCCCCTGGAGACGGTTTTGTTGGATTTATACACAATTGTGTTATTGATAATTATTTAAATCATCACGAGGCTCCTGAAGACATCGAACTATATTTCTGTGGGCCTCCATTAATGAACAAAGCGGTTCAAAAAATGGGAGAAGATTTTGGTATCCCTGATGAGCATATTCGTTTTGATGACTTTGGTGGATAAACATTATTTTATATTGAATATATTTTCAGAAGTATTTATAAAAAAACCAACTCAATTGAGTTGGTTTTTTTTGGTATAATAGCCAGTATTTATACTACTGCGTATTTTGGTTCGTTATTTTCAACCTCAAACAATTTTGCATAATCCATAACATTACTAACACCATCCAATTCACATAAATAAGTAATAACCGCATATAATCCTTTAAACAATACATGCTTATCTATCGGGTTTTTAGGTGTGTTATTTTTAAAGTGAAGTGGTAATTGAAATCCACAAGCATTCAAAAAAGTATATTCAATTTGTAACAATTCTAAAGGAGAATAACCGTTAAATGTTCTTCCTAAAGTTTGATGCACCCTTCCAACGTAATTAAGTTGTAAGGAACCGTGATTATCAGATAAATGTTTCCAGTGTTCTGCATTATCCAAAATATTGCCTACAGCGCATTGTTGGCAGCATTCAGGATGTAACGTGTTATTATGAAATGCAGTATATAGTTTTTTTATTGCAGCATCTAAACGTGGCGTTGTTGTCATAAAGCAAATTTTTCCATTAAGTTAAAAAAATTATCAATGCCATTTGTAAAATTACGCCTAAATCTTTGCTTGCCTAATACGAAGTTGCAACGTGTGTCGTTTTTAAAACATGAAACGAGTTATACTTTTAGTCTGCATAGTTTTTGGTATAGTTGTGGCGATGTATCAAATTAAGCCTATAAAACAAACTACGAATGCTTTAATTGCTTCTATGAAGCCCGTAAATCTTCTAAATAAAGATGGTCTTAACATTAAATCGAGAGCTAATCTACCAACTGGTTATAAACGTGTTGCATATGCAAAAGGCTCTTTTCAAGAGTATCTTAGAAATTATAAGCTAAAACCTTTTGGAACTAAAATTATTAATTATGATGCTACCGAATATTTTTGGCAACAAGGACACGTAGGTATTTTGGATATTGACGTGCCTAAAAACGGACTGCAGCAGTGTGCTGATGCTTTAATCAGAGTACGAAGCGAATATTTGTGGGATACTAACCAAAAGGACGAAATAGGGTTTAATTTTACAAGTGGACATTATTGCTCTTGGAAGCATTACTCAAAAGGATATAGACCAAAGATTGATGGTAATAAAGTGTCTTTTCATAAAACAGCTGCTGCTGATTCTTCAAAAAAAAACTTCTATAAGTATTTAAACTTAATTTACATGTATTCGGGTACACTATCCCTTTTTTATGAACTTCCTAAAATTTCCAACATTGAAAATTTAAAGATAGGCGATATGTTAATTAAGGGCGGTTCACCTGGACATATAGTAATGATTTGTGATGAAGCTATTAATTCCGAAGGTGATAAAATCTATTTGTTATTTCAAGGTAATACACCTGCGCAAAGTGTACATTTAGTAAAGAATTTAGAAGATTCTCAAATATCGCCATGGTATCATTTAACGAAAGATGCTGTTATTCCAGTATCTAACTATACGTTTTATGATTCTAAATTTGTGAGGTTTAAATAGTGCCGCTTTGCAGCGTATTTATATGGTTTAATTTTCATGCTAAAGAAATTTTACTAGTTATTGTTATTCAACCTTAGTACGATATAACTAAGCTAAAAATACTTATTATCAGAAAAACATTTATAGTATTTTTGTTATATGAGTAAACCACTTTCAAAACAAGAGTTACATAACTTAGCAATGAACCATGTTGGTAAAGATTTAGAGCAACGCGGTTTTGAGTTTGTAGCTATAAATAGTAAGTTAAAAAGGCACCCGCAGTTTGTGTGTATTGATAAAAAGAGTCAATATTATTTTGTAGTAGTACGTGCTGTTATTTTACCTGAAAACCCTAATAATTACGATGTTGTTTGGATGGAATCTTTTAAAAAACATGCGTTTGAAAAAGATGCAAAAGTGTTGTATGCTGGCGTTGGTTTAGGAAACCCTGATGGAGAACGTTTACCTATTTATCTTAATGAAGATTATTTAATAGAATATAACGGTATTCAATATATAGAATCAAACTTAAACTAGATGCATAAATTTTTATTCTGCTTTTTTGTACTTGCTACTGTGTTATCGTGTAAAAAAGCGCAAAAACAGCCCGTAAAAGTACTAGAAAATACTAAATTATCGGGTGCAGTTTTTGGAACATCTTATACTATAATTTATGATGATAATGTAGACTACACGAAACAATTTGACAGTTTGTTTCATGTCATAAACGTTTCCATGTCAACCTATATTTCAGATTCTGACATTTCTAAAATAAACAGAAACGAATTAGTGGAAGTTGATACCCATTTTGAAAAAGTGTTCCACAAATCAAAAGAAATATATAATACAACCAAAGGTGTTTTTGATCCTACTATTGGTGATGTGGTAAATGCCTGGAGTTTTGGAGCCGATAAACAAAAATTTTTGACAGATAGTACCACAATTGAGGGTTTAATGCGCTACGTAGGGTTTAATAAAGTGAAATTAGTAAATAAACGTATCGTAAAATTACCAAACACTTATTTGGAATTTAACGCCATTGCTAAAGGCTATGGTATAGATGTAATTGCACAATTTTTAGAATCTAAAAACTGTAATAATTATTTAGTTGAAATTGGTGGTGAAGTTAGAGTAAAGGGCAAAAACAAAGCAAAAGATAAGCCTTGGCGTGTAGGCTTGGATGAACCTAGATTTGATGGCGAACAGTCGGTTTACAAAGCAATACATTTAAAAGACCAAGCCATGGCAACTTCAGGGACATATCGAAAATTTAAAGTAGATGAAAGCGGGAATAAATATGCCCATATAATCAATACAAAAACAGGATATCCTACAAAAACTAATATTTTAAGTGTCTCAGTAATTGCTAAAGATTGTATGACTGCCGATGGTTATGCTACTGCCTTTCAAGCCATGGGTGTTGAGAAAGTAAGCGTTTTTTTTAAAAATCATCCAGAGTTAAAGTCATTTTTAATTTTTGAAAATGAAAATAATGAGTTAGAAACTTTAGCTTTAAATGGATTTCCTGAATAATCTTATCCATTTAGAAGTTACAAAAGGATTTTCAGAAATTATTTCAACTGCCTAAAAAGTATTTTAATTAATTTGTGCTTGCAAAATTAATCAATGAAGATATTTTACCTCTTATTATTAGTAGTAGTATCAACACTTAGTGTTACATCTCAAACAAAATTACCAGATAGTTTGGTATCTAAAATATCTACCATTAAAGATGATAGTATCCGTGGTTTAAAATATCAAGAGTTTATAAATGCTTATAGAAAGACTGATTTAAACCTGCATTTAGGAGTAGTAAATCTATATTTAAATGAACTTAAACAAGATAGTTTAAAGAGTAATTACGGGAAATTATTAAGAGAATTAGGAATAAACTACAGGCGACAAGGTAAATTAGACTCTTCATTAATCTATTACTCTAAGGCAAATAAAATATTCTTACGTAATAATGATAGTTTAAATATTGCAAAAATTCAAAGCAGTTTAGCCAATGTTTTGAAAGCAAAAGGAGATTATCAAGGCGCTATCCAAAACATAAAAAAATCAATAAGTTATTTTAAAAATTTTGAAGATAAAATACCACAAGCCATTGTTGTTAATAAAGTAAATTTAGGAGCAATTTATGTGTCTCTAAAAGATTGGAAAAATGCAGACAAGTACTTTTTAGAAGCTTTCAACCATCCCTTTACGCAAAAAACACCACCTGCTTTAAACAGTGTTTGCATTAACCTCGCCATTACAAAAACCGAATTAAATCAACTTAACGAAGCTCTTAAATATGCAAAAATTGCAGAAAAATCAGAGAAAAGGCCAATAAGTTTAGCTAACCTTTATAACAACATTGCTAATATCTATGAGAAGAAAGCAAGTTATGCTCTTGCAAACGCTTATTATAAAAAGAGTTTACAACTTTATGAGAAAACAAATAACCAGAACGGTATTATTAAAAGCTATAATAATCTTGGGAATAATGCCAGAAAATGGCAACGATTAAAAGAAGCAGAACATTATTTACTAAGAGCGAATACCTTATTGAAAGATGCTGATAATTTAAGTTCACTACGCTATAATTATCAGATGCTTTCTACGCTTTATAACGAAAAAAAAGATTATAAAACAGCACTTAGCTATAATGTGTTAGAGCAAGCCATACAA
This sequence comes from uncultured Flavobacteriaceae bacterium, assembly GCA_937923515.1. Classification (GTDB taxonomy): domain Bacteria; phylum Bacteroidota; class Bacteroidia; order Flavobacteriales; family Flavobacteriaceae; genus Jejuia. Next base: position 65,217 of record CALDUF010000057.1, on the reverse strand, counting down.
GACTCTATTTATAGCTTAGAAAAGCAAAAAGCCATAGCAGATTTTGAAGTGGCCTATGAAACCGAAAAAATAGAACGTGATAAAAATTTAGCAAATCAGCAACTCAAAATTGCGCAACTAGAAAGCACAAAAAATAAATACCTATTCTACAGTGCATTGATTATTTTGTGCTTGTTACTGTTAGCCGGTTTGTTTTACTACAGTCGTTTTAAAGCTAAAAAGAAAGCAGAAATTATAACTTTGGAACTTAAGGAAACCCAAAAGCGATTAGCTCTAGAAAAGCAATATAAGGATAGTGAACTTAAAGCCTTAAAGGCACAAATGAATCCACATTTCATATTCAATGCCTTAAACTCTATACAAGATTATATCGTGTTAAACCAAAAGAGTTTGGCTAGCGATTACTTAGGTAAGTTTGCCGATTTAATCCGTAATTATCTTCATTTTAGCGATACTGGTTTTATTTCGATACCAGATGAGGTACACAATTTAAAGCTTTATTTAGAATTGGAAAAACTGCGTTTTGAAGACGCATTAATCTACAATTTTGAAATAGAGGCGAATGCAAACTCCGAAGCTATAAAGATTCCAACAATGCTCATTCAGCCCTACATAGAAAATGCTTTAAAGCATGGTTTGCTACATAAAAAGGACGATAGAGTACTAAGCATTTCAATAGCAAAAACTTCAGAAAAAATAATAGAATGTGTAGTAGAAGATAATGGTGTTGGTAGAGAAAAATCAAGAGCAATAAATACTAAACGTCAGCAACAACACAAATCTTTTGCGCTTAAAGCAACAACCGAGCGATTAAATTTACTTAACTATGGTAAAGAACGAAAAATAGGTGTAGAAATAATAGATTTAAAAGAGAAAGATATTGCAAAAGGCACTAAAGTGATTTTAAACATACCAATAATAGGCAGATAATTTAGTTATGAAAGCATTAATCATAGACGACGAAAAAAAAGCAAGACAAGTGCTAAAAATATTGGTAGAAGAAAATTGCCCAAAAATAACAAACATTTTACAGGCCGATAATCTTCTAACAGGTGTAGAATTAATAAAGCAACAAGCACCAAATATTGTATTTCTCGATATTGAAATGCCAGAACATTCTGGACTAGAAATTTTAAACTTTATAGAAAAAGCAGTCCATAATTTTGAAATTATATTTACCACAGCATACAGTGAGTATGCAATACAAGCTTTTCAGTTATCTGCTATAGATTATTTATTAAAACCAGTTCGCCCTAGCCAAGTAAAAGAAGCAGTAGATAAAGCTATAAAGTTTTTGGGCAATACACAGATAAACCAGCGACTAATAGAGCTAAAAAGTAGCTTAGAAGATGCAAATTTTAAAAAAATTGGCTTACCAAACAATAATGGTGTTAAGTTTGTAAATTTTTCTGACATTATAATGTTAGAGGCCGATGGTATGTACACAAAAGTATCTACCACCTTAGAAGGCGAAATTTTAGTTAGCAAGCCTTTAAAGTTTTTTGTTGAAACTTTAAAAAAAGTAAAAACTTTTTACCGTCCACATCGTTCTTACCTAATTAATTTGTCATTTATAAAAGAATATGTTAAAAAAGATGGCGGTTATATTGTAATGCAAAACGACAAAACAGTATCTATTTCAAACGATAAAAAAGACGAGTTTTTAAATATTGTTCAAAATATCTAAGCTTTAAAAACCGAAAAGCCCATTTCAGAAATTTGCCATTATTAACATTAGTTTATAATGGCATTTTTGTTTTTATAATTATAAAACCAAATTTATTATGAAAACAAGATTACTATGTATTGTATTATTTATTTCATTTTTTGCTTTTGGGCAAATACCCACAAATGGCTTGCAACGCGCTTATGATTTTACTAACGGAAGTTTGACTGACACAGTTAATAGCTCAAATTTTACTCAGAATGGAACAAACTTAATTATTGACAACGATCGCTTTGGTACATCATCTAATAGCATAAGTCTAAACGGAGATTATCTAAATAGTTCTACATTTTCATTTACAGATATATCTTTTTCATTTTGGATAAAAACCAATGTTATAGATAGTAATGAAAGAACTATTTTTGATAAAAGCGAACGTACATCAGCAAATTTCTCATCTGCCAACGATTTTAAAAACGGTTTCTTTATATACTTAAAGAATGGTAGAATTGGCTTAAAAAGTTCTCGTCGTGTAGTTGCAAATAATAATACTGGTGCTCAGGGAAATTTTTTGGGAGACCGTTTTTTCTCAGAAGTCATAGCAGATGGTTCATGGAAACATATAGTAATAACTATCAAAAAAGAAGCTACTCAATTTAATACTTCGTCTGGGAGAAATACATATCCTTATACATATAATTACTATGTTAATAATCAATTAAGTCAAACTTCAACGGAAAACGTAAATGTTGGTGGCATATTTACAGGCAGAGATTTAGATAGACCTGTAGATTTAAAAATTGCAAATATTGGTAACGGAATGTTAACGTCAACTCAAATATATCAAGACAATATTGATGATATTTATATCTACAATCGTGTCATCAGCCCTACAGAAGTTAGTCAAATTGCAACGAATCAAGGATTTGTTTTTTGTGTTCCTCCAGCAACATCAAATTTTAGTTTAAGTAATATAGATTTTTCATCTGCCACTCTAAATATTTCGCAAATTGGAGACTATGATATTGCCTACGGTCTTAGTGCAGATGCTTTTAATACTTATACTATTGTAAATAATATTACTCAAAACAGTTTCGAAATATTAGCACTTAATGCTTCTACATCCTATAATATTCAATTCAGAAATAATTGTACGAATGCTAACACACCAGTTTCAGATTGGTCTACGGCAGTTCAATTCACAACGTCCTCGCCACCTGTATATGTAAACGTAAATGCTACAGGAAATAACAATGGTACAAACTGGGCAGATGCGTACACAAATTTTGCCACCGCTTTAGCCAATAATCCTAATTCTGATTTTTGGTTAGCTTCTGGCACTTATAAATTTACAACATCAGAATCTTCAAGTTTTGTTTTAAGTGATAATCAAAAAGTTTACGGCGGTTTTGTTGGTAACGAAACAAGCTTGAGCGAGCGAGATCCAAAAGCAAATCAAGTAATTATTTCTGGAGATAGAGCAGGCAATGATGCTAACGGATTTATAGATTTCGCAAACAATAATTTAACTGAAAACACGCATCGCCTCATGTGGATTTCAGGCGAAAACACAGTAATTGATGGCCTTACGATATCTGGTGGATTTGCAGATGATAATTCGAGTGTTTTTTTACGTTCTGGTTCGGCAGTGTTTGTGACAGAAACAGTAAAGAATTTCAAGATAAATAATGTAATTTTTGAGAGAAATGTAGCTGTTGATGCAGGTGTAATTTATGCGCCTCAAAATAATGCACAAACAGGTAATTATAATTATGTAATAAGCAATTGTATTTTTAGAAATAATTTAGCCCGATTTGCTACCGTTTATTATGCTTCAAACCCAAGAACTAACGGTGTAGTAACAACCAAATTTATCAATTGTTTATTTTACGATAATAAAGTCACAGATGTTTTGGTGTATCCAACTACAGGAGGAAATTCTGCTGGTATTAATACCTTATTTTGGTTTAGAGCTGATGTAGCATCAACTAATAATGGCGAATTTATTAACTGCACAATTACAAACAACAATTTTTCGGGCTCTTCAGCAAATGCTACCGGCGTAATTAGTGCCTCGCGTATTTCTGGGTCAACCAATATTTCAGTTTTCAACAGTATATTTAAAGGAAATTTTACAAGCAACTCTATTTCAGTAGAAAAGTTGGCAGTAAATCGATTTGGTACTCAGTCACCTCCAAATAGTGTAATTGCTCGTAATTCTTTTGATCCAGATAATTTTAGTAATTGGACAGATAAACAAAATATTAATAGTGCTAATCCTAGTTTTAAAGATGAAGCAAATGACGATTACGCTCTAACATCAGGTTCGCCTGCAATTGATTTTGGTGATAACGCCTTAGTACCTATTGATATTCTTTTTGACATTGTTGATAACAATCGTTTCATAAATAATAGTGTAGATGCTGGTGCTTTTGAATTTAATCCAACACTTTCGAATGATGATTTAAAAACCTCTCAAAACCAAATAAAACTTTATCCAAATCCAACAACAAGTATTTTAAATATCGAGATGAATAGCAAATTTAAGCACGCTAGTATTTATAATATTTTTGGTTCGGAGATTTTAAAAGTAGATAGTTCAAAAATTAATGTCTCTAATCTAAATAAGGGTGTGTATTTAATTAAAATTGAAGATGTAGAGGGAGCAATTCTAACCAAACGTTTTGTAAAAAACTAATAACGAGTTGAAATGGGTTAAAGTTATTTTGTGTAACCTTATTTATTAATTTGTAAATAAATAAAAGTTATTAAAACTATTTGTAAACCTTTCTTCTAAATGTCCAGTCTAATCTAGTAATTTCATCATTTTTAATTTTTGAAAATGATAATAATGAGATAGAAACTTTAGCTTTAAATGAATTTTCTGAAAAAAAATGTGACTTATTAGAAATTGCTGTGTCTTAACAATAGCTATTAATCATTTAATTACAAAAAGAGTTGTTTTAATTTTATTGAAACAGCTTTTTTTTATTTGTATACTACTGGAATTAATTCCCCTTTTGCTAAACAGAATTTTTTAATATTTTCTTCTGAAAGTTGCGCAGTGTAGTCTACTGCATCCACCTTAAAACCTATTTGGCTTAATTTATCAAAATAATCTCGACCGTATACACGAACATGATCATATTGTCCAAAAATCTTAGCGCGTTCTTTTTTATCTGTAATACTATTATCCTCAAAAGTAGTGGCTCTATCTAAATCTTGCGGAATTTGAAAAATACCATAACCACCCTGTTTCATAACACGATACAGTTCTTCCATCGCTTTAGTATCATCTGGTATGTGTTCTAAAACATGATTGCATAAAATAACATCAAACGTATTATCTTTAAAAGGAAGATTACAAATATCTGCCTTTACATCTGCAATTGGCGATAGTAAATCGGTTGTTGTGTAATCGAGATTTTTTAGGGTTTTAAACCGTTTTAAAAAACACTGTTCAGGTGCAAAATGAAGTATCTTAGAATTTGCTGAAAAAAAATCAGTTTCATTCTTAAGGTAAAGCCATAATAATCGATGACGCTCTAACGATAGCGTAGAGGGAGATAAAACATTATTACGTTGTTTGCCGTATCCATAAGGTAAAAACGATTTAAAACTTTTACCATCAATAGGGTCTGTATAATTATTTCCTCTTAAAAAGAAAGCTAGTAGTGGACGAATAATATAGCTGAGCCTGATTAAAAGAGGTCTAGGTACTACGTTTAATATAAACTTAAAAGCTCGCTTCATTAAAGTACTAAAGCCTTTTGTCTAAACTCATCTTCCTCATCACTCTCAATGCCTAAAGCCTCATAAATATAGGCAAAGGTTGATAGTAACTCTGGTTTGCCATCTACTAAGGCCACATCATGCTCAAAATGTGCTGATGGTAAATTATCTAGAGTAGTTATGGTCCAGCCATCTCTGTGTTGTTTTATGCGTTGCGTGCCCATATTAATCATAGGTTCAATTGCTACTACCATACCTTCAACAAACTTTTTACCGCGACCTCTACGTCCATAATTTGGCATCTCTGGATCTTCATGCATTTTTTTGCCTAAGCCATGGCCAACCAACTCTCTTACCACACCATAACCTTGTGCTTCACAGTAATTTTGAATGGCATAACCCACATCGCCAACACGATTATTTAATTTGAATTCGCGTATACCAACATATAACGATTCTTTAGTGATTTGTAATAACTTCTCAATTTCTGGAGTAATTTCTCCAACAGGAAATGTATACGCATGATCGCCATAAAATCCGTTTTTTAATGCGCCACAGTCTATTGAAATAATATCGCCTTCCACAAGCGGATCATTATTAGGAATACCGTGTACCACCTGTGCATTAGGACTCATGCATAGTGTGTTGGGAAAATCGTAAAGCCCTAAAAAACCTGGTATTGCACCTTGGTCTCTTATGTATTCTTCAGCAATTTTATCTAACTGTAACGTGGTAACTCCTGGTGTAATTGCTTTAGCAACTTCTCCCAAAGTTTTAGATACTATTAATGCGCTTTCGCGCATTAACTCTATTTCTTCTCTGGTTTTTATTTCAATCATTATCTAAAAAAATCTAAAAAACGCTTTTTCTTTTTGTACTCTAAAGATTTAACATCACTATTAGTTAATAGCTGATATACTTCTCCCCAACCATAAAATCCTCCAATATTTCTATCGTCGATAAATAAATCTGCATTTATTTTTCTACTTATATTATCAGTGTACTCTTCTTCTGGGAAACTTTTATTAACGGCATAAAACTTAATGCCATTATCTTCACAAAACTTTACAGCTTCATCTAGTTTATCTTCACATCTATAGGTCCACAAAATAAGGCGATGGCCTTGTTCTTGTAATTTTTTTAGAGTTTCGAAAGCAAACATTTGCGGTTTGCCTATTCTAGGATAAGCATCTTCTACAATAGTGCCATCAAAATCAATTGCTATAATGAGTGTATCTGTAAAATTCATAGGACTTAGGAATTTATGATTTACAAAGGTAATTCTTTTTCAATAGTTCATTAAACCAGTGGATGTTGCGTCATTGCTTCAGGTTGGGCAACTCCAATAAGTTTTAAAATAGTTGGTGCTAAATCGCCCAAAATACCATCTTTAATTTCTTTTAAATCATTATCTATTAAAATTAGCGGTACAGGGTTAGTGGTATGCGCGGTATTTGGAGAACCATCTGGGTTTATCATGGTTTCACAGTTACCATGATCTGCAATTAAAAGCGTGGTATAATTATTTTCTAACGCTGTTGTAACAACGTCTTTTACACAAGTATCTACAGCTTCGCAAGCTTTTATTGCTGCTTCCATAACGCCAGTATGTCCTACCATATCGCCATTTGCAAAGTTTAGGCATACAAAATCTACTTCTCCTTTTTCTAATTCAGGAATAAGCGCGTCTTTTAGTTCAAAAGCACTCATTTCTGGTTTCAAATCGTATGTTGCTACTTTTGGAGAATTTCTTAAAATACGTTGTTCGCCCTCAAAAGGCGCTTCTCGACCACCAGAAAAGAAAAATGTAACGTGAGGATATTTTTCTGTTTCTGCAATTCTAATTTGTTTTTTGTTATGTTTTTCTAAAACCTCACCTAAAGTTTCGCTTAAGTTTTCTTTATTAAAAATTACATTTACATTCTTGTACTCATCATTATAATTGGTTAGTGTTACGTAATGTAAATTAAGCTTTTTCATATCGTACTCAGGGAAGTCTTTTTGAGACAACACTTCGGTTAATTCTCTACCTCTGTCTGTTCTAAAATTGAAGAATACAATAACATCGCCATCTTTTATTTGTGTAAGAGGCGCATTGTTTTCATTAACAGCTATAATTGGCTTTATAAATTCATCTGTGATGTCGTTAGCATAATTTGCATTAATGGTAGCCGTAATATCGTTTGATAATTCGCCTTTGGCACTTACTAAAGCATCATAAACTAATTTAATACGTTCCCATCGTTTATCTCTATCCATCGCATAATAGCGGCCAGAGATGGTTGCAATTTTTGTGTTTTTATTTTGAATAAACGTTTGAAGGTCTGCTACAAAGCCTGCTCCAGATTTAGGGTCTACATCGCGCCCATCTGTAAAACCGTGTATGTATGCGTTAGCAACACCTGCATCTTCAGCAGCATCAATCAAGCCTTTAATATGGTTGATGTGAGAATGTACACCACCATCACTTAATAATCCTAAAAAATGAACATCCTTACCATTTGTTTTTGCATAGTTAAAGGCATCAACTAAAACCTGTTCTGTATTTAAGGTTTTATTTTCAACAGCTAAATTTACTTTTACTAAATCTTGATATACAATTCTACCAGCACCAAGATTCATGTGTCCAACTTCGCTATTTCCCATTTGTCCTTCAGGTAAACCTACGTGTAAACCATCCGTTCTAAGTGATGCGCTTGGGTATTTTTTATATAAACTGTCTATAAAAGGTGTATGTGCATTATCAATTGCAGAAACTTTTGGGTCAGGAGATTTTCCCCAACCATCTAAGATCATTAGGATGGTTTTTTTGTTCATTTTTATTGGTTTGATTTAAGCCGCAAATATAAGGAATTTAAGGGATTGTAGTAGGTGTTGTTCATTAAAATTACTAGGTAAAATCATATCGTTTTTATATGCGTGTGTGGTGTTACAAATCATAAAACAGAGTGAAGGAAAGGTTAAAAAAGTGTTATTTAATAATTTTTTGTGTAACAATTTAATTTTTATGTCGTCTCTTTAGTATAATCAAAAAACAAATCATTAATCAAATTAAAATCTTTCATCATGAAAAAAACAATCATCATTTCCGCAATCGCATTATGCTTTTCTATTATCAGCTTACATGCTAAAACCTCATTTGAGTCTACTAAATTTTTCAGCACACAAGCTATTACAAATGTAAACCCGTTTTGTGTTTCTATCGCTAAAGGCGATATAACTACAGTTAAAAAATTAATTGAGTTAGGTACTAATGTAAACGAAAAATCTAATGGTATGACACCTGCAATGTATGCTGCAAAGTACAACAGGTGTGATATTTTAAAACTATTAATTAAAAATGGTGCGAAGTTAAAACTAAAATCTAGTAAAGGTATGACAGCTATGAAGTATGCTAAGTTGCATAAGGCTGTAGACGCCGAAAAAGTTTTGGCTGACGCATTAACTAAAAAGAAAAAATAATTACAATTTTATATAATTATTTTGAGTTAGTCGCTCTTAAAAGCCCTCTATCGAGGGCTTTTTTTTGTTACAAATTTCTGTATTTATCTATAGCTTCTTCTATTTTCTCTATTCTATTGTCTGGATCTGGATGCGTGCTTTGAAACTCTGGCACACGATTTGGGCCAGCGGCTTCCTTTAAAATTTTCATAACACCAATCATTTCCTTTGGGTTATATCCAGCTCTAATCATAAATCTTACGCCTAAATCGTCACTTTCTAATTCATCATCACGCCCGTTAGTTAATAGTTTTTGTTGGCCAATACCACCTACAAGTCCGCCCATATCTGCACCAACAGAACCCGCGGTAGCAAGCCCTTGCCAATATTCGCTTTCAGCGATACGTTCTGCACTATGCCGTCCAAGAACGTGCCCAATTTCATGACCTAAAACACCAGCAAGTTGGTCTTCGTTTTGTAATTTTTCCATTAAGGCATAGGTGATAAATATTTGTCCGCCAGGTAATGCAAATGCGTTTATGGTTCTAGGGTCGTTTAGTAAATGAAATTCGTATTCGTAAGGTGTTTCTTGCGCAATACTGCTATTCACCAGTTTATTACCTACATTATCTACTAAGGCTTGCAATTTTGTGTCTGGGTGTAAACCGCCATGTTGTTGTGCCATTTGTGGTGCACTTTGCAGCCCAATAGCTATTTCTTTTTCGGGCGACATTGATATGGTTTGCATTCTACCCGTATACGGGTTTTCTTCGCGTTGACTGCAACGTTTTAAAACAAAAAATATAGCTATAGCTGCACCAATTAGCAGTCTTACTTTAAAACTTCTTCCTCTCATTTTAGATGGTTTTTAGGCTATTAAATTACAAAATTTGGCTTATATATGTATGACACATTTTATTTAAAGTGTCACGAAGCCTTAGGTTAACAATTTATACATGGTGTAGTGTTCGCCTACTTCTGGAATATTAAAAACGTTGCCAATAGTTTTATAACCATTACGTTTATAAAAATTTAAAGCAACTACTCTGGCGTTACACCATACTAAATTACAGTGGTTTTGTTTTAACAAGTTTTCTCCATACTCTAATAGCGTGTGTCCAAGATTTTTACCTTGAAAAGATTTTAAAATTGCCATTCCTCTAAGTTGGTATTGCGTGGCGTTGTCAAATAAATTATTAGGAGCTTTCATAAAAGAAGCCACTCCTATTAGTGTGTTAGTGTTATACAGTCCAAGATGAAACGTGCTTTTAAGATTGTCTCCATTAAAAGCGCAGGTTTCTACAGGCTTGCCTTTTCTTAAAATGGGATGCCTTACGGCGTAGGTGTCTTTGGCAGATATGAGTTTGATTTTAAAATGCTGATGCGTCATTATTTTTTTGATGTACTTAAAGCGGTATTCAAACTTATTAAAATTAATTGTAATCAATTTGTGTATATTCACTTTAAAAAATACAAATGGATTTTAGGTTTGAAATTCTAGATACTACCGATATACTGCGTGTTGTGCCTTTAGTTGAAAAGTTGAATGATTTTAAAGTGCCAAAAGCTGTTTTAGAAGCTCGCTTTTTAGAGATGGCCACTCAAAATTATGAGTGCGCTGTTGTTTTTGATACTACTAAAATTATAGGTGTGTGTGGTTTATGGTTTTGTACGCGCCATTATGTTGGAAAAACTGTTGAGGTAGATCATGTTTATATTGAAGAATTGTATAGAGGTAAAGGTGTTGGAAAACAGTTTTTTAAATGGATTTACGATTATGTGAAACGTAAAAATTGTAATACGGTTGAACTAAATACGTATGTTAATAATTTTGCATCTCATAAATTTTATTACAATGAGGGCTTTGAAATTTTAGGGTATCATTTTTTAAAGAAATTGTAAATTTTTTTTGGAGAGTTTGCGAAGGGTTATATATTTGCAACGCTAATGCGGGAGTAGCTCAGTTGGTAGAGCGTCAGCCTTCCAAGCTGAATGTCGCCAGTTCGAACCTGGTCTCCCGCTCTAAAAGCTTCGTTTTATAAACGAGGCTTTTTTTATGCTGTATTTTTAGCAAATACATCCCAATATTATTTTACTAGCAATGGCTTTGGCGGATGGGTGCGGGAGCGATAGTAACGGCATCCTTTTTGCTTTTTTTAGGTTGAAAATTATAGGTTTAAGCTTAATAATACTTTATTGCAACTAACCTAAATAAACTGTACAGCACAGCAAAAAGATATAGTGGATAGCGCGGTTTTTTAGAAAAAACCCGCCATAATTATTATTTTAAATGGGTTAAGGTTGTACCGCTTTTAACTTCGTAGGCTGGTGTGTTGTATTCAAAAATTCTAGCTGGTAATTCGCCTTTTAATACAATTTCGTTATTTTTTACTAAAAGCCAACTGCCTTCGCGAAGCCCTACTACGGGTTGGGTGTTGTACTGGTGGAACTCTTTAATGCGGGTTTCTCGGGTTTCGCCCATGTGCTTGCTTGTAGTATCTGGATCTAAATAATGCGGATTTATATTGAAGGGCACAAGGCCCAAGGCATTAAAACTTGGCGGGTAAACGATGGGCATATCGTTAGTGTTTTTTATGGTTAAGCCACAAATATTGCTTCCTGCGCTGGTGCCCAAATAGGGTGTGCCATTTTCTATAGCATGTTTTAGCGGTACTAGTAACTTGTTTTTGTGTAATTGGTTGGTGAGCACAAAGGTATTACCGCCACCAGTAAAAATGGCTTGAGCGTTTTGTATGGCTTCGGCTGGGTTTTTAAAGCTGTGGATGCCAACTACGTTTTTGCCTAGTTTTTGGAATGCTTTTTTTGCAATTTCGGTATACGCGTCATGCGATATGCCACTGGGTCTTGCATAGGGTATAAAAAGTACGGTTGTAACGTTTTTAAACAAAGTTGCAAGCGGGTTTGTGATGTATTCTAAATAGCCGCTACCATGTACTGTAGAGGTGCTGGCGATAATAATATGTTTCATTTTTATGGTATATAAATGCTAAAACTAATTAAATTTTTAACAAATATTAAGGATAGCTTTAGTTTTGAGAGTGTATTTAAAGTTGTATTTTTAATAAAAAGATAAGATTGCTGGATTAATAGCGATACTTTTGTTTAAAATTTATACTATGAAACATATTTTATGCCTTTTTGCAATTTTTACCGCCTTAAATTTTACTGCCCAAAATGTAACAAGAACAGATGTTGAAGGTAAGATTGTTGTAGAGCACAGCGATGTGTCTGGGATTACTATTTTTAATGCATCGGCAAATAAAGGTACTATTACCGATGATAAAGGTGAATTTACTATAGCCGTGGCTGAAAATGATGTGATTGAGGTGAGTGCGCTACAATTTCAGAATTTGAATTTCAAAGTAAATAAGGACATTATTGCATCTAAGAATATGAAAATATTTTTAATAGAGGAAATTAATAAGCTTGATGAAATTATTTTGAAAACTAAGGGTTTAACAGGTGATTTAATTACCGATATGGAAGCGTCTAAAACGTTTAACCCTAAACTAGATGCGCTTTACTTTGGTGTGAAACGTAGTAGCGAGTATAATTTTGAAACCGATTATAAGACTGAGGTAACCAATATTGGTGATGATATACAACGCAATAGATTATACAATGGTTTAAACATAGTTAATGTTGTAGACCAGTTGTTATTACCCATTTTTAGATCAGAAGCTAAGGTTAAAAAGGCTAAAGATATGCCAGTAGTGCCTGCAGAGGCTATTAAATATTATTTTGCTTCGGAGTTTTTGGTGGATAATTTTAATATTCCAGAACATCGTGTTGAAGATTTTATAGCCTTTGTTGAAAGTGGCGACTTTGATTTTACGTTGCTTAACTACGGTAGAGAATTGGAGTTTTTAGAACTTTTGAATCAAAAAAGTATAGCGTTTTTAAAAAAGGATAAGCAGTAAACTGTAGCGATTTAAGAAAAGTTTAAAAGAATTTTTAATTTTCTTTAAGAGAATAGTAGCGTTATTTACGTTTTAATTATTCGCTTTTGAAGATAAAATTACTAGTATTTGTATTGCTTTTATTTCAGTTTGGGAGGTCTCAATCTGTAACTATTTCTGGCAACGTAGAAAGTACTGCCGATGTTGAGAATATCCACGTAATCAACACAACAGCTCAAAAATTCACAATTACTGATAAAAGTGGTGCATTTGTAATTCCTGTTCGATTGTATGATACTTTAAAATTTTCTTCGGTACAGCACAATTTAAAAACAGTTGTAATTACAAAAGATATTATAACATCAAAAACCATTACAGTTAGTTTAGAAGAACACATTACTACATTAAACCAAATTACCATTGGTAAAGTGCTTACGGGCGATTTAAGTTCAGACATTGGAAATGTAGAAGGTAAAGCGCCAATTAATTTTTACGACGTTGGTATACCAGGTTATACTGGTAAGCTAGCCACGCAAAGCGAAAGACGATTGAATGAAGCAACTACAAGTGGCGCAGGCATACCTCTAAACCCTATTTTAAATGCAATTACGGGTAGAACAAAAATGCTTAAAAAGCGAATAGCGCACGAACGTAATGATGCGCTTATTAATAAAATAAGAAAAAACTTTTCTAAAAGTTTATTCATTATAGATACTTTAGATGAAACCTATAGAACAGATTTTTTTTATTTCTGTGAAATGGATGAGAACTTTTACAAAACCTGTGCAGGAGCGTCTGATATGGTTGTTTTAGAATTTTTGAACAAAAAACTGCAACAGTATAAAGCCAACCAAAATGAGGATTAATTTTGGCATAGGTTTTGAAATTGATAAAATAACTATTTTAGCCACTATTATTATTACTTATGAACACCTTTAAATTAATACTACCGTTTTTTTTAATAGTATTACTGTCTGCATTTAGTACAGCGCACAAATACTACATAAGTAATACACAAATTGAGTATGTAGAGGCTAAAAAATCTATACAAATTATTACCAGAGTGTTTATTGATGATTTTGAAAACGTACTTAAAGAACGTTACGACGCTACTTTAACGTTTGATGATGATACTGAAACCATAGACGTTTATATTAAAAAGTATTTAAAAGAAAAGCTAAATCTAAAAATAAATGAAATAGCTACCGATGCTGTATTTTTAGGAAAAGAAATAGACATGGGTATTGTAAAATGTTATTTAGAAATTGAGGATGTATCGCAAGTAAAAACTATTGAAATTACAAACCAAGTGTTGTTTGATTTGTTTGAAGAACAACAAAATATCATAAAGTTAGATATTAACTCTAAAAAAAAGAGTTATGTGCTTACAAAACAAAAAGATAGCGCAGTGTTAAATTTTAATTAAATTAAAGTTTATTACTGCGGTAAAATCTTATTTTTGTCTGCATTGCGCGCTAAATGACTATAATTTGTTAGCGTAATTAACAATTTTTATTAAAAATCATAATATTAAATGAAACATCTTCTGTACTATGTTTTATCTGTTGTTTTTATTACAACGGGTATTAATGCTCAAGAGCAAGAGGCTTCTGCTCCAAAAAAAGGACACACAAACACCAACAAATTTAAACAATTGTACGATGAGTTTTCTACACCTAATGTGTATAGAGCAGCATCAGGAGCACCGGGTCATGCCTACTACCAGCAGCAGGCAGATTACAAAATGGATATTGTTTTAGACGATAAAAACGCTAAACTTTCAGGTTTTGAAACCATAACTTATACAAATAATTCACCTGATGAATTAAAGTATTTATGGGTGCAACTAGATCAAAACAAGCGTGCTAAAGACTCTCAATCACCTCTAATTGAAAGTGATGATGTAGCGCCAGTAATGCGCCCAAGTCAATTTACAGATAATTATCTTACTGAACCGTTTGATGGTGGTTTCAATATTGAAGAGGTTAAAAACACAAATGGGACACCGTTACAATACATGATTAACCGTACCATGATGCGTGTTGAATTGCCAAAGCCTATGGCTAAAGGCGATGCGTTTTCGTTTTCTATAAAATGGTGGTATAATATAAACGACCATGTTAAGAAAAGAGGACGCTCTGGGTATGAGCTTTTTCCTGATGATGGAAACAAAGCTTATGTAATTGCTCAATTCTTTCCAAGAATGGCAGTATATAGTGATGTAGAAGGATGGCAAAATTCTCAATTTTGGGGGCGCGACGAGTTTGCACTACCTTTTGGAGATTATGAAGTGAATATCACGGTACCTGCAGACCATATTTTAGATGGTACAGGTGTGCTTACCAACAGAAAAGATGTATTTTCTAAAACAATGATGCAGCGTTACGAACAAGCTAAAAAGTCTTATAACGAGCCTGTTTTAATTGTTACTCAAGAAGAAGCTGAAGCTGCATCAAAAGAATTTTCAAACGAGACGAAAACATGGAAGCTAAAGGCAGAAAATGTGCGCGACTTTGGATTTGCAACCTCTAGACGATTTATTTGGGACATGATGAACGTTAAGGTAGGCGATAAGGATGTTATGGCGGTATCTATGTATCCAAAAGAAGGAAATCCACTTTGGGAAGATTGGTCTACTAAAGCAGTGGCTAGCACTTTAAAAACGTATTCTAGAATGACGTTTGATTATCCGTACCACAAAGCCATATCGGTTCATGCTAAAAATCAAGGAATGGAATATCCTATGATTTGTTGGAATTACGGTAGGCCAAAAGAAGATGGTACCTACAGTGCACGTGTACGTTATGGTATGATGGGAGTAATTATACATGAAGTGGGGCATAACTTTTTCCCGATGATTGTAAATAGTGATGAGCGCCAGTGGACTTGGATGGACGAAGGTCTAAACAGTTTTGTACAGTATGTAGCACAAATAGATTTTGCTGAAGCTTACCCAGATGCATTAGCAGAAGGCGATACAGAGTTCCCGCATAGAAGAGGTCCTGCTAAAAAAATTGTGCCTTACATGAGTGGCGACCAGAGCTATATTGCACCAATTATGACCAAAGGTATCAATACCTACCAGTTTGGTAATAATGCATATGGCAAACCTGCAACCGCTTTAAATATTTTAAGAGAAGCTGTAATGGGGCGCGAACTGTTTGATTATGCCTTTAAAGAATATTCACAGCGATGGATGTTTAAACACCCAACACCAGAAGACTTTTTTAGAACTATGGAAGATGCCTCGGCATTCGATTTAGACTGGTTTTGGAGAGGATGGTTTTACACAACCGATTGGGTGGATATAGGTATTAAGGATGTTAAGAAGCTTTACGTATCAGCTGAACCTAACGCTTATATGAAAGATATTATGAAAGAGCGAGGTATCAAGAAAAAGCAGTTAAGACCGCTAGTATACATGGTAGAAGAGGGAAGCGAAGATTTTAAGTCAGCGATGAAAAATCAAAATCCAGCAGAACTAAAAACGGTTAAAGAGTATTTAATGGATAATTTTTCTGAGGAAGAACGCCAAAAGATTAAAACGCCAAAATACTTTTATAATATAACGTTTGAAAAACCAGGAGGTTTGGTGATGCCAATTATAGTAGAATATACCTATGCCGATGGTAGTAAAAAAATGATAAAGTATCCAGCTCAAATTTGGCGATTAAATGATAACGAGGTAAGTAAAGCCATAGCGAGTGATAAAGAAATTATAAATATTACGATTGATCCTAATTTAGGAACTGCAGATGTGGATACGTCTAACAACTCATGGCCTAAAAAAGAAACAGAAGGCGAGTTTGAAAACTTTAAGAAAAAGATAAAAAGATAATAAACCTTAAAAATAACTGAAAGCCGATTTTAAAAAATCGGCTTTTTTTTATGCTCTCAAAACAACTCACTATATTTGTAACGTGATACACTATTCTACATTTTTATTTATAAGCGGCGCAGAAATAGCCGTTATACTTTTTATCGCTATCATGGTTTTTGGAGCAGATAAGTTACCAGAAATTGCTCGTGGATTAGGTAAAGGCATGCGCACACTTAAAGATGCCACTAATGACATTAAACACGAAATCACTAAAACTGCAGAAAATAGTGGTATTGATACCAGTATTACAAGCGATGTAAAAAAAGAACTAGACAAAGTTAAAGACGATTTAGAGGATTTTACAGGTTCTGTTAAGCGTAAACTGTAAATAAATAGGTTAAACGGTAGTCGTTTAAGACTGTTCGTTCAATGGTCACACAATTTTTGTTTTTTATCGATTATTTTAAAGATTCATTCTACACATAGGTTAGTTTTACAATCCCAAATCTATTACATATTATTATGAAAACTAACCTGTTAACAGTATTATTGTTATGTGTTTTTTATACTTACGCTCAAACTGAAAGAGATGTTATTTATAAAATAGATAGTTTAAATTCTTCTGCGAAATCCTATCTTAAGGATGAAAAAATAATAGAATCGTTCAAGTTATTTAATAATGCTAAAAAATTATCAGACTCTATTGATGATTGTTATGGTATAGCGGTTTCAAATTATAATTTAGGAAAAATTTACATGTTCATGGAAGATATTGATCATGCTGAAAAAAGTTTCCATGTTACATTAGATGAATCTAAAAAAATAGCCGAAAACAATTTAACAGCAAAGGCTTATCTTAACATAGCCAAGATTAAGAAAGAAAAAAACTTAGTTGCAGAATCAATATTAAATCTAGAAAAGGGATTGAAATATATTGCAAAGTGTAATACATCAGAATCTTATAAAAAGTGTAATGCTACATTGTTAGATATCAGAATAACACTAAGTGAACTTTATTTAAACTCTAATAATTTAGATAAAGCCTTGATTAATTTGTTAATGATTGAAGAGCTTACATCAAATAAAACAGATGTGGCATCTAACTACTATCAAGGATACTCTAACTATCTTTTTGGTATATACTATAATAAAAAAGGCTTATTTAATACTGCAATAACAAAATTTGACTCTGCTATTTTTAAACTTGAGAATAGCGAGTATCCTGATAGCTATACCATCAATTTTATTATGAGTAAAGTGCATAAAGAATTGTCTAAGGCATTATCTGAAATTGATAAGAAAGAAGAAGCATATGCTGAGCTATTAACGCATAATACGTTTAAGGATAAACTTTTCAACTTAGCGAAGCAGAATAATGAGGATGTTACAAGATCTAAATTATTATTAGAGGAGTATAAAAACAAAGCTCAAGTTGCTAAAGCAGAACAGTTGCATCAAGAACTAGAAGCTAAAAACATTAAAACTATCAATGTTGTTGTGATTTTAACTGCTATACTTTTAACTATTTGTTTAATTTCAGTGTATATGGGACTTGTGTCTAAGCGAAAGCTTACTAACGTTTTAAGAAAACAAAATAAAGAGTTAGAAAGTGCAAGATTACATGCTGTTAAATCTTCAGAATTAAAAAGTAAGTTTATTTCAAATGTCTCACATGAGTTAAGAACGCCTTTATATGGTGTGGTAGGTTTAACATCTTTATTATTAGAAAAAAATTCATTAAATGCAACAGATAAAAAACATGTAAAGTCCTTAAAGTATTCAGGCGATTATTTGTTGAATTTAGTAAACGATATTTTACAAGTAGGTAAAATGGAAGCCAATAAAATAGAGCTTAAAAAGGTACCTGTTAATATTAAAGATTTGTTAGATAATATTGTAAATTCATTTAACTACAGACTGGTAGAGAGTAATAATAAAATTGAAGTTTTTATTGATAATAAGGTTCCAGAATATATTGTTTGTGATAAAATACGATTATCTCAAATACTAATCAATTTAATTGGAAACAGTGTAAAGTTCACCACTAATGGTACAATTAATTTAAGCGCAAATTTATTAAGCTTAAAAGATAATGAAGTTGGTTTACGATTTATTGTAGAAGATGATGGTATTGGTATTCCGCAAGATAAATTAGATACCATTTTTGATAAATTTGTTCAAGTTGAAGACACTAATTTAAGTTACCAAGGTACTGGTTTAGGCTTGTCAATCACCAAAAACTTAGTAAAACTATTTGATAGTGAAATACAATTAGAAAGTAAGGTTAATGTTGGTACTAAGGTAAGTTTTGACGTAGACTTTGAAATAGATAAAACTAAAGGGAGTATAAATGCTGATGATAATGCTACACCAGCAGCTATCTCCAAAGTTAAAGAGGGCGGTTATAGAATTTTAATAGCAGAGGATAATAAAATTAACCAAGTAGTGACAAAGAGTTTACTTAAAAAGTATAACTATGAGTGTACTATTGTTGAAAATGGAGAAGAAGCTGTTAATGAAATAAAAAATAATCACTATGATTTAATTTTAATGGATATTAATATGCCAATAATGAATGGTAATGATGCTACAAAGGTAATTAGACAGTTTGATGCAATTACACCAATTATAGCCTTAACTGCTGCCGATATTGACGAGATAAAAGAGGATTGTATTGCTATTGGTTTTAACGATATTATTATTAAGCCGTTTGATAATTATGAATTTCATCAAACGATCTCTCAGAATATCCAAAATGCTAAACTATTAAAAGATAAAGTACAAGAAGACGATACTTATAATGATGAAGTAACACTAACAATAGCCTCTTAAAATATTTTTCTGCTAATGGTAAGGCCGTCGCGAATAGGAAGCAATACGGTCTCAACTCGAGGGTCTTCTTTCAGTAATCTATTATAGGCTATTAATGCTGGGGTGGCAGTATCTTCTTTTTTAAACGTAGTGTCTAAAATTTTGCCACTCCAGAGTACGTTATCCGATAAAATAATACCTCCAGGATTTAATTTGTCTATAATAATATTAAAATAATTGGCGTAGTTATCCTTATCGGCATCAATAAACACCAAATCAAAACTGCTATTTAATTTTGGTATTATATCTAAAGCATTCCCAAGGTGTTGGTGAATTTGATGCCCATAATTAGACGTATCAAAATATTTTCTTTGAAAATCAACTAATTCTTCATTAATATCTATGGTATGAAGTGCACCATTGCGCTGCATGCCTTCTGCTAAACATAGTGCAGAATAACCAGTATAGGTGCCTATCTCTAAAATATGTTTTGGATTAACCAGCTTAGATATAATGCTTAAAACTCTACCTTGGTAGTGCCCGCTTAACATTCTAGGTTGTAAAATCTTTTGGTAGGTTTCTCGTGTTAATTGCTGTAGCAACTCTGGCTCATCTTCAGAGTGTGCCACCACGTAATTATCTAATGCTTCTGGAATAAAGTGCATATACAGATGCTTTGTTTTTTAACTGCAACAAAGTTAGCTTAAAATAAAACATATTTAGAAAATTATCCCGCTACTTTTGTTGCCGTATGCTTAGAAATAGAATGTCTGGTTGTACCACCAATTATTTTATTAGTACTAAAAACAACCTATAATTTCTAGAGCTATTTATCCTGTTTTTTGGCAATAAAGGCTAAGTTTAAAGCGACACGTTACTTTTTAAAACACCATCTTTAGGATAGAATGGTTGTTATGAGTTTTTCTTTTCCAATCTCATCATTCCCAAATAACCATTGTAATACGTTATTTTCCCAGATGGCATCATATTCATTTTCAGTAATAATTTGGCGTTCAATTGCTAAATCTAAAAGTTTTCCTGGATAGGAGGATTGGGGTTCACTTTCCATTTCTCCTAAAGGATACGGGTCGTCTAGTCCCATTAGTACTTGTTTTGCACCATGGTTTCGTATTAATAATTCTAATCCGCCAGTGTCGTGTACAAGCGTATCAAAGAAAATATTCTTATGACCAACCGCTTTTCTAGGATGATGCTTGCCTTCAAACAAATCTGGTCTACCATCAAAACCTTGAATGCGTCTCCCTAAGTTTATTTGAGCCAATTGTCCGCCATGAGCAAAACACGTACGCATATTTGGAAATTTTTCTTGATATCCATTTAAAGTTAAAAAATGGTACGCGTCTGCACATTGTGCTAGCATCCAAATAAGGTGAAACCGCCACGAGGTATTTTCTAGTTTTATAAATTTTTCACCATCGTATGGATGTATTTCTACGGCAAGGTTATAGGCGTTTGCCAATTCAAAAAGGGGTTCGTTCTCTTCATCAAAAATGCAGCGCCAAGTACCAATAGTATCCATATAGTGTGTAGGAAGGCACAATAAGCGCATACCTAAAGTTTCAACGCAACGTTCAATTTCCCAACAAGCACTTCTTATAAAACCAGGATGTACTACAAAACCACAAGTAAATCTACCAGGGTTATCATGTTGTACACGCGCATTGAAATCATTTTGAAACCGCAATGCTTTTTTCATCTCTTCTACGCGTAAACCGTTACCGTAAAGCTGAGATAAATTTAGTACCACTGCATGGTCTAGCTTATTGCGTTCCATCCATGCAAGTTTTTCATTTAGAAAAAAACTAGAATCTGTTACAGGGCGTTTCCACCCTTTTTGCAGCATAAACTTTCTGTCTTTATCCACCCAAAAAATCCCTTTTTCACGCATAAATTCAGGTATTTCTTCTGGGTAAGGCAGTAAGTGCGAATGACCGTTAATTCTAAGTTTTCGTTTTTCTTTCATAGATGAAGCTGTGCATTACTCAGATAGAGTATGATGTATTGAAAGTACTGCGATTAAGCTTTAATAAGCATCTCATTACGTTTTAATTTTAAAGCGAAAGCCCTTTTACTTAAAATTTAATACCGTTATTCAACCTTAACCTTTTTGGGCGGTTGCATCACCGCACCGCAATTAGGGCAACTACGTTTGCTAGTATCATTATAGTAGGCATCAAAAATTTTTGGCATATCGCTCTCAATATTATCCAATGTAAAATCTTCTTCGTACAGTTTGGTGGTGCAATTTTCGCAAAACCAAAGTAG
Source organism: uncultured Flavobacteriaceae bacterium (assembly GCA_937923515.1). GTDB lineage: Bacteria > Bacteroidota > Bacteroidia > Flavobacteriales > Flavobacteriaceae > Jejuia. Next base: position 43,541 of record CALDUF010000057.1, on the reverse strand, counting down.
TGCATCTTTCATGCCTTTTGGTCTTTTGTATTCAATCACTAAACCTACAGTGTTTGGCCCTCGTTGAGGTGAATGTGGTACTTTTGGAGGTAACAGATAAATATCTCCTTCTTTAATGTGTACATCTTTTGGCGTGCCATTATCAATAATTTTCAATACAATATCGCCTTCAACTTGATAGAAAAATTCTGGTGTTTCGTTATAATGATAATCTTTTCTGCTATTAGGGCCACCAACTACCATCACTATAAAATCTGCATCTTTCCAAACTACCTTGTTGCCCACGGGTGGTTTTAGTAGATGGCGGTTTTCTTCAATCCAAGCCTTAAAGTTTATAGGAGATACTATATTGCTCATGTTATTTAATGTTTTGGGCGTTACCCACAAGGGGTCAGGCTTTCGGCAGTCGCTCTCTGCGAGGAGCTTCAACAAATGCCTCAATCCTTAACGCAGAATTTGTCTTAAATATACAAATACCTACTGTCTTGAGATAAATTAGGCTTGTAAAAATTACAAAGATTTGGTTCTTCCGCCATCCACAGGAAGATTTACACCATTAATATAACCAGCAGCATCACTTGCTAAAAAAACTATGGCATTTGCTGTTTCCTCAGGTTGGGCAAAGCGTTTGGCAGGCGTGTAGTTTTTCATAATTTCGGTCATTTCGGCAATAGTAGTATCTTCTAATTTCGCTTTTATGGTAATAATTTCAGTTAACCGTTCTGTATCTGTAAAACCAGGTAATACGTTATTTACAGTAATGCCAAATGCTGCAACCTCGGTAGCTAATGTTTTTCCCCAATTACCAACGGCACCTCTTATGGTGTTGCTTACGCCAAGTCTAGGAATAGGTTCTTTAACAGATGTGGAAATTACATTTATAATTCTACCAAACCCTTGTGCTTTCATAAAAGGAACGGTAGCTTGAGCTAAGAGATGACTGCATTTTAAGTGCATAGTAAATGCGTTTTCAAAAGCTTCTAAACTAGCATTTATAATTTCCCCACTAGCGGGTCCGCCGGTATTATTTATTACAATGTGAAAACCGTGTTGTTTTTCAACAAACTTAATAACCTGTTCTTGTAAATCTCTTGGGTTTAAAAAATCGGCCACAATATGGCTGTGGTTTTCTGGGTGCGGTAGTTCTGCTAAAACAGCCTTAAGTTTTTCTCTATTCCTAGCTACTAATGTTACATTTACACCTTCTTCGGCTAGTGCTATTGCCGTAGCTTTTCCTATACCTTGGGTGCTGCCACAAACTAATGCATTTTTGTTTTTTAAATTAAGATTCATTGTAAGTTGGTTGGTTAATTTTTAATAAGAGACTATAAACTTAGTGCAATCCTGCAACTTTATTATCTTCTAAAATGGCTTCAGTCTCTTTTTTCACCTTCTCGAAAATTACATTAATATCTTCAGAAATCGAAATAACACCATCCGATATCATATTTAAAATGGCTTTGTCTTGCGCGCGCCCTCGCAACATAGCCTCACGGTAGCCAATATTCTCGTTAAAGGTTACTAAACTGTATTTTGATGCATAGGCGTCTGGAAACGTTTTTTCTAAAGCCATTTCAATTTTTCGCTTTTCTTGAAATATAGGATTTGCCACATGGTCTTTCATTTCATGAAAATTATCTATAGCTAAATCTGCAATTGCATCAGTATCTAGTTTTCGACAGCTCTCGTAAGCTTTAAACGTATCTTCCCAAGTATTAAGTTGCTTGTCTAAAGCAGCGTCAAACTCAACAACATCTTCAAAAGATGCATTCATACCTTGGCCATAAAATGGTACAATGGCATGTGCTGCATCTCCCATTAGTAACGTGTTGCCTTTGTAATGCCAAGGCGAACATTTTATGGTGCCCAAAGGTGCGGTTGGGTTTTCAAAAAAATCGCTAACAAGATTTGGCATTACCGCCAGCGCATCAGGAAATTCTTTTTGAAAAAATTCTAAGACTATGTTCTCATTGGTTAAGTTGTTAAAATTATAGACACCTTCAGCATAACTTAAAAAAAGAGTTACTGTAAAGCTACCATCTAAATTTGGTAAGGCTATTAACATAAAACTACCTCGTGGCCAAATGTGTAAAGCATTTTTGTTTATTTTATATCCACCGTTATCTTCGGGTAAAATACTCAACTCTTTATAACCATGCGACAGGTAATTTTGAGAGAAACTAAATAAAAACGATTTGCCTAAATAATAGCTTTTTCGCAAAGCGGAACCGGCGCCGTCTGTCGCTATAATCACATCAGCATTAGTTACAACTATATCTTTTTTTGTGTGGTACTCTTTAAAAATGGCTGTAGTGGTTTTAAAGTCTACTGATGTACATTTTTTATTAAATTGAATGGTGACATTCTCGTGCTTTTCAGCTTCATCTAGCAGGAGTGCGTTTAAATCGCCACGAGAAATGGAATTAATGTATTCATGATCTCTTCCACTATAATTAGATTGAAAGGTGTTGCCTTTAGCGTCATGAATCATACGGCCGTGCATAGGGATACAAAGTGCTTTAACCTGGTTGTCAAGTCCAACTAATTGCATCGCCTTATTGCCTCTATCTGAAAATGCTAAATTTATAGAACGACCAGCACTAATATCTACTGTTCTTAGGTCTGGACGCATTTCGTAAACCGTAACGTTGTAACCTCTTTGCCCTAAACGTAAGGCTAGCAGCGAACCACACAGTCCTGCGCCTATAATTACTATGTTTTGTTGTTTTTCTTTCATTATTTGTCTTTCCGTTGCGTCCTAAGAATACAGATATATCCATGTACGTTTTGGTGTTTAATGCTTCGAATTAATTTCGGATTCGATTTATTAATTTACCCAATTCTTTACCGATTAATATTTTACTCATTCAAAATAGCTTTCAACTTTTCAACCAATCGGTACACATCTTCAAACGAATTATAAAAAGGTGTAGGTGCGCACCTAATTACATCGGGTGCTCTCCAATCGCTAACAACCCCAGCTTTGGTTAGTTTTTTATGCAATAATTTGTCTGCATTTTTAACCTGAATAGACAATTGGCATCCACGCGCATTAGGGTTATTTGGCGTAATAATTCTAATCACATCTTCACCTAAAGCTTTTAGTAAAAACTCAAAGTAACCCGTTAGCTTTTTAGATTTGGCGGTTAGTTTTTCCATACCAACTTCAGCAAACATATCTAGCGACGCTTTTATAGCAGCCATAGACAAAATTGGCGGGTTACTAAGTTGCCAACCCTCTGCACCAGGTAACTGATCAAACTCACCGCGCATATTAAAACGCGTTGCTTTATTGTGGCTCCACCACCCTGTAAATCGGTTTAAATCTGTCCTATACGCATGCCTTTCGTGTACAAAACAGCCTGCTAAACTTCCAGGACCAGCATTTAAATATTTATAAGTACACCAAACGGCAAAGTCTGCACCAGAGTCGTGTAAATTTAATTGTACATTACCAGCGCCATGTGCACAGTCAAAACCCACAACACACTTATGTTTATGCCCAAGTGTAGCAATGCGTTTTAAGTCAAAAAATTGACCGGTATAGTAGTTAACGCCTCCAATCATAATTAAGGCAATTTCATCACCTTGGTGGTCTAAAATCGCTTCTAAATCTTCATAATTTAAAAGTGTTTCACCTTTACGTGGTTTCCAAAGTATTACGCCTTCTTTTTCATCAAAACCATGGTGTCTTAATTGCGACTCTACAGCATACTTGTCTGAAGGAAACGCATCACTTTCAATTACTATTTTATAACGTGTTTTGGTAGGTTGATAAAAGGACACCATCATAAAATGCAAATTTGCTGTTAGTGTATTCATCACTATGGTTTCAATAGGTTTTGCGCCTACAACGTTAGCCATTGCTTTAGTTAATAATTCATGATAACCTAACCATGGGTTTTTAGCTTCAAAATGCCCTTCAACCCCTAGAGTTGCCCAATCTTCGAGCTCTTGGTTTACGTAACTTTTAGTGTGTTTAGGTTGCAACCCTAGTGAGTTACCTGTCATGTAAATCAAGTGATTATTTTTTGAATCTTTTGGAATATGAAATTGATGACGATAGGCGCGTAACGGGTCGTCTTGGTCTTGTTTTAAGGCAAAATCTAGACCTAATTTATAATCAAACAATGTGTTTTTGAGTTTTCGGTTCCTAACAAAAATAAGCAATATAAGCTTAGAAATGAAGCGTAAAAATTGATGATTTTACTGCAAGTGATTTTTTGTATTTTCAATAAAAGCTTAAATTCATGGGCACAATTAAAGTGTATTTAAATGGTAAAACTATAGTAGTTTGGGAAATGGGTAAATGTATGTATGCAGCCATTTGTGTCAAAAAGTTCACCCAAAGTATTGCGTTACAGATTAATTAGTATAAAACGATAAAGCGCCTCAATAAAATTCATTGAGGCGCTTTACATATATATAGGCGCAAATGCGGAAAAAATCTATGTAATAAATATATGTATTAAGTCGTATTTTAGACGCTCAACTTACAACAATGGATAAAAACAAATCTTTTTTTGAAATCAACAAAGCCACTTGGAATGAAAAAGCTAGAGTTCATGCCAAAAGCGAGATGTACAACATGCAAGCATTTAAAGGTGGTGCTTCCTCTTTAATGCCTTATGAATTAGAGGCTTTAGGTGATGTTTTAGGAAAATCATTATTACACTTGCAATGCCATTTTGGTCAAGATACTTTAAGTTGGAGTAGGCTGGGAGCCAGTTGTACAGGTTTAGATTTAAGTGATGAAGCCATACAATTAGCCAAAACATTAAATGCTGAATTAGAATTAGATGCAACATTTGTGTGCTGTAATGTTTTAGATACATCACAATTTGTAAAAGATACGTTTGATATTGTTTTTACCAGTTATGGCGTTATTGGATGGTTGCCAGATTTAAAACCATGGGGACAACTTATAGCGGAACGTTTAAAACCTGGAGGCACTTTTTTTATAGCAGAATTTCATCCTATAGTTTGGATGTTTGATTATTTAGATGCTAATCTTAAAATGAAATACGGCTATATGCAAGATGAGGTAATTTATGAGGCTTATGAAGGAACTTATGCCGACCAAAATTCTAAAATGATAAGTAAAGAATATGCATGGAATCATGGTTTAGGAGAAGTTGTTACTGCTTTAACCGAAGCAGGCTTACATATTGAATATTTAAAGGAATTTGATGAAAGTCCTTATGATGTATTGCCCAATTTAGAAAAAACAGATTCTGGAATGTACGTGACTAAAACTAAATTATATCCTTTAATTTTTACTTTAAAGGCCACCAAGGCTTAGTGTGATACCATATAGTTTCTTAATGTTCTTCTTTCAACAATTCTTTTGGAAACTTAGCTTGAAAGCGTTTTAATCTTGGAATGGATACATTGCGTATATAGCCGTTATTTGGGTTTAGGCGTTCGTAGTTTTGGTGGTAAGCTTCGGCTACCCAAAATTTTTGAAAGGGATACACTTCTGCGGCTATTTTGGCATTTAGTTGTTTTGCTAAAGCTACTTTCTTTTCTAGAATAATATTTTTTTGTGCATCGTTTTGATAAAAAATGATAGAACGGTATTGAGAGCCTCTGTCTGGGCCTTGTCCGTTTACCTGTGTTGGATTTTGCGATGCAAAGTAGGCATCTACTAAAATGGAAAAACTTACCACATTGGGGTCGTAAATTACTTCTATAGCTTCGGCATGCCCTGTAAGGCCTGTATTGCTTGCAGGATATGTTGGGTTTTCTGTATGCCCGCCAGAGTATCCATTTATCACTTCATCTACACCTTTTATACTTTCATACACTGCTTCTACACACCAAAAGCATCCGCTTGCAAAATAGGCTTTGGCTTTGCCGTTTTGTAAGGGTACTTCAACAGGGGTTGCATTAATTACTTTTTGTTGTTTTTCGTTATTTTGAGCGTTGTTTTGACAACTAAATAGTATTGCTGCAACTAATATTGTGATGATGTTTTTCATTGTTTTTTCTTTTTCTAATAGACGTATAAAAATACAAAACCTTAAATAGTAAAGTGTGAAAGTTATTTTAAATGTTGGTTTTACTTTGTTTTTGAATTCGCCGAATTAGAAGTTGTTTTTTAGTATTCTATTTTTCTTCTCGAGGTTGGTTTAAATATCATTCAATTTCAATAAAAGTTGGGTGGGTGTTTTGCGTTAAGGATTGCAGTGGAAATCCTTTTTTGTGTTGGTAAAAAAGCTGTTATATTAAGTTAGGAGATTGCTTTAGGTAATTGGAATTGTGACTGTAATGACACGAAAAAAAGATTGTAACGAAAAGCCTGACCCCGCTTTTGGAGTACTTTGCTGTGTTTGATAATGTTACTTGGCTAAAAGCGGGGTAACGCCCAAATTGTGCTACATAAAAAAAGCCTTCAACACGTGAAGGCTCTCAATTTTATTATGGAAAATGGATTAGATTTTTGCGAATAACTTCTCCATTTTTACTTTTTGCTCTTCGGCTAACATGGCGTCTACTAAAATTCTGCCACTATGCTCATCTGTAATTACTTTTTTACGAGATGCAATTTCTACCTGAACTTGCGGTGGAATAGTGAAAAAAGAACCGCCAGATGCGCCTCTTTCGATAGGTACAACGGCTAATCCGTTTTTAACGTTTTTGCGAATTCTGTCGTAAGCAGCAACCAAACGGTCTTCGATTTGTGTTTTGTACTCGTCAGATTTAGCAATTAAAGCCTGCTCTTCTTTTTCGGTTTCAGCTAAAATATCGTTAAGTTCGTTTTTCTTGTGTTTTAAGTGCGTTTCGCGCTCTTTTAACTGCTCTTTAGTAGTAGTTATTACTTCTTTCTTTTGCTCTATTTGAACTTTAAATTCTTTAATGTGCTTTTCAGCCAATTGAATTTCTAATTCTTGAAATTCAACTTCTTTAGAAAGTGAGTTAAATTCTCTGTTATTTCTAACATTTTTTTGTTGCTCACCGTATTTTTTAATAAGTGCTTTAGACTCTTCTATCAGATTTTTTCTTGAAGAAATATCATTATCTATAGCTTCTAAATCGTTTACTAATTTGTCTAGCCTATTGTTTAATCCAGCAACTTCATCTTCTAAATCTCTTACTTCTAAAGGCAACTCACCGCGAACGTTTCTTATTTCGTCTATGCGAGAATCTATAAGTTGTAAATCGTAAAGTGCTCTTAAACGCTCTTCTACAGTAACTTCTTTCTTTTTAGCCATACTTTAAAAATACTTAACAGGATTGGTATTTGTGTTTGATAAAACGATTGCAAAATTAGTAATTTTTTTTGTAAGATACTCTACTAAAAGTGTTTTTGTGAATTGTTCGCTTTCGTAGTGCCCAATGTCGGCCAAAAGAATGTTGTTTTCGGCAGAGAAAAAGTCGTGATACTTTAAATCTGCAGTTATAAATGCGTCAGCACCAGTAGACTTAGCAGCTGCGATAGCAAAACTTCCTGAACCTCCTAAAACTGCTACTTTCTTAATTTTTTTATTTAAAAATTGAGAATGGCGAATAGGCGCGGTTTTCATGTTGGTTTTAAGGTAATTTAGAAAATCGATTTCTGATAATGGCGTTGCTAATTCACCAACCATACCCATGCCTATGTGTTGATTTTTATTTTCGATAGTATGTATTTCGTACGCTATCTCTTCATAAGAATGTGTGGCGAATAATGTGTTTAATAGTTTAGATTCTAAATGTTTTGGGAATGTTACCGTTATTTTGGTTTCTTCTTCGGTATGTAGAGTTCCTTTTTCACCAATGGTGGGATTTGAAGCAGCATTGCCTTTAAAAGTACCAAGACCATCTACATTAAAACTGCAATTTGTGTAATTGCCAATGCTTCCAGCGCCAACGCTAAATAAGGCGTTTCGTATTGCTTCGGCCTCTTTTTTTGGCGCATAGGTTGTTAGTTTTTTTATCGTGCCATTTTGGGGTATTAGTATGCGTTTGTTTTGCAATTTTAAGCGATCGCAAATCATGGCGTTTACACCATTAAAGGCATTATCTAAGGCTGTGTGCATGCTGTAAATGGCTATATTGTGCGTTATAGCTTTAATTACTACACGTTCTACATACGTTTTTCCTGTAAGCGTTTTTAGGCCTTTAAAAATAATGGGATGAAAGCTTACAATGAGATTGCACCCTTTTGCCATAGCCTCGTCTACAACAGTCTCCAAGGTGTCTAAGGTTACCAATACGCCTGTTAATTTAGTGGTTTTATCTCCTACTAAAAGCCCTACATTGTCAAAATCTTCTGCATAGGATAAAGGTGCAAGTAGTTCTAAATGGTTAATGACGTCTTGAATAATCATGATTATAAGTTTAAATCGAAAAAGTACGTTACGCACTGCTATTGGCATGTGTTTTTAATTGGTACTCTTCTAGAGCAAAAATCCAGAATTTATTAGTACTCCATAACATTTGTGGCAATACAGTATTTAATAGATAAAATTTCTTTTATGCAACCAGATACTAAATAGTGACCTGAAACAGCTATTTTTTTGATAAGGTGCATTTAGAAATTCATTATTTCAAATATAAAATAATTACTTTCGTTTTGTGAAAATGCTGAGAAAAATATTATTTCCTATTGTGCCCATATATTATGTAGTAACGTGGTTGCGTAATAGGTTTTATGATTTGGGTATTAAAACATCCACAAGTTTTGATATTCCAATACTTTGTGTTGGCAATTTAAGTGTTGGTGGTACTGGAAAAACACCTATGATTGAGTATTTAATTACACTTTTAAAGGAAAATTACAATTTGGCAACATTAAGCCGCGGCTATAAACGTAAAACCAAAGGATTTCAATTGGCGAATCCAATAACTACTGTTGAGGATATCGGAGATGAGCCGTACCAATTTCACACTAAATTTGGAGATAACATACAAGTTGCAGTTGATGCGCAACGCGCTAACGGTATTGGTAAATTATTGCAACTAGATGCAGCTCCTGAAGTAATATTACTTGATGATGCCTTACAACACCGAAAAGTTAAAGCTGGTTTTAATATTATGCTAACGACTTACAATGCGCCTTTTTTTAAAGATTTTGTTTTGCCAACAGGCAATTTACGAGAACCAAGAATAGGTTACAAAAGAGCTGATATTATTGTAGTAACTAAGTGCCCAAATGATATTACCAATGCTGAAAAATCTACTTTTATAAAGCGTATAAAACCCTTTATGCATCAGCATGTTTTTTTTAGTACAATAGCATATGCTAACGCGGTAATATCGGTTAATAACGAAAGGCAAGATATTTCTAGTTTTGATGACTTTACTTTAGTTACAGGTATTGCAAATGCTACACCTTTAGTTGATTTTTTAAATTTAAAAAACTTAAAGTTTAAACATTTGGAGTTTAAAGATCATCACGAGTTTACGTCTCAAGACATTTTTAAGTTAAACAGTGTAGGGAAGATACTTACTACAGAGAAAGATTTTATGCGTTTAAAACACTATAACACTTTAAAGGCACAACTTTTTTATCTACCAATTACAGTAAATATACTGGAACACAAAACTTTTGATGACTTGGTAAAAACCTTTGTAAAGGCATTTTAAGCGGTTACTGATTTTTTATCAGATAACGCATTGAATAGTTTTTTCTCGAACTCCTCTTGCTTAAATGGTTTTGGAATAATATCGGTAAAGCCAGCTTCCTCAAACTCGTGCATTTTATCTTCTATTGTTACAGCAGTAAGTGCAAAAATAGTGAGCTCTTTATCAAAAGACCTTACAATTTTGGTAGCTTCAATTCCGCTAATTCCTGGCATGTGTATATCCATTAAAATAATGTCGTACTTGTTCTTTTTAATCATATCAACAGCTGCTTCACCATTGTCTACAATTTCGCAGGCAAGCCCCATTTTATTTAAAATCTTTTTGGTTATCATTTGGTTGATTTTGTTGTCTTCAACCACTAGTATTTTAACCGTGCTAAAATCAATTTTAGGCTTTACATCAAGCTTTTTAACTTCTTTTTTCGCAGCCTTTTCTTTAGCTTCATTATATTCAAGAGGTATTTCGAAGAAGAATGTAGTGCCTTTTCCTAATTCACTTTGCAAATAAATTTTTCCTTTTAGAATATCAATCAATCCTTTAACAATAGATAGACCAAGACCAGTGCCACCGTATTTTCTATTGATTTGGATAGAACCTTGAGAGAAACTCTCAAACATGTTTTCTTGTTTCTCTTTTGTAATACCAATACCATTATCTTCTACTTCAAAGCGTAGATTGTACATGTCGTTTTCCTGACCAATTTTATATACTCTTATCCAAATATCTCCATCTTTTGTAAACTTTATAGAGTTACCAATCAGGTTAATTAATATTTGAGAAATTTTTAATTGATCTGCAATAAAGTTTTCAGGTAAGTCTTTATCAAATTCAAAATGCAATGTTACGTTATTATCTAGAGCAGAGTTGTTTAGTGCTAAAATAATATTATTAATCTTCTTCTTGAGGTTAAATGGTTCGGGTTCTACTTCAACTTTATTAGCTTCAATTTTATTTATTTGGAGAATATCATTAATAAAGGTTAACAAATAATCTCCAGAAAATTTTAAAGACTTTAAATGTTGAATTTGTTCTGGTTTAGGATCTTCATCCAATAACATATTACTTAAACCTGTAACCGCATAAAGAGGTGTTCTTAATTCGTGAGTTACGGTAGATAAGAAATTGGCTTTTGTTTTAGAAGCAAGTTCTGCTTTTTCCTTGGCTATAATAAGCTCGTTATTTTTCTTATGGAGCATATTATTGGTTTTCAATCTAATATTGTTGTTTTTATATAGCGAAAGCGTAAGCAATGATAAAATGGTAATAAGCGCCACACTAAGTATTGTTATTAAGGTGCTTAAATCATTTTTACTATTGGCTTCGTCTAACTCTGCCTGTTGTTTTTTGTTGCTCTCAATTAAATCATTATTTAATAGAGCAGCACGTTTTTCTGGAGACAAACTTGCACGTTTTACAGCTCTTAGAGAATCTGATAATTTAACATGTGCTTTTAAAAATGAATTAGAAAGTTGAAAATCATTAGTATCTTCATGAATTTGACTTAATACTAAAAGTCCAGCATTTTCTATAGTTTTTAAGCCATTAGCCTGAGCTATTTTTAAGCCTTCGTTAGCAAAATCTAAAGCTTTTTCATGATCATTTAATATGTTATAAATTTTACCATGATTCACTAAAGCATTACTTAGTGTATTATTAAGACCTTGTTTTCTTGATAGCGCTAAAGATTGCTCTGTAAGTTCTCTTGCTTTTCTGTAGTTTTTAAGTATAATGTAGGCATTACTTTCTGCAAGTAGGGTTTCGGCAAGCTCAGCATCTAAACCTTCTTCTTGAAATTTAGATTTTGCTGCCCGATATTGGTCTAAAGCCTGATAAATATTATTCTTAGCCATGTAAACATCGCCAAATATTTTGTAGGAGCGTCCTAAATTTTTATTATCATTAATAATACGCTGCATTGCAATGGCAGATGTTAGTGCTTTTATTGCAACATCTTCTTCTTCAATTAGTAAATGCAGTTGGCCTTTTAAGGATTGAATTAACCCAATACTTTTTTTGTTGTTTGAATTTTGGGCAAGTTCTAATGCCTCATCCAACGTTTTTTGAGCCTCAAAATAATTATAGTTGCTTATAGCTTCTTGAGACCGCTTAATGCGGTAATCTATGTTGTTTTGAATGATCTCTGGATCCTTCTCAATGGTGTTTTGAGCGTAAAAACAGATTGATGCTAACATCAAAACAAGTAATATGTATTGCTTTCCTTGGGACATTTTATGGTCAATAGGTCGTCAAATATAAATATTTATTCGATAAAACACGCACTTTTATCGATAAATTACATATTTAGTTAATTTATATGCTTTTGTGCCTTATATGAAGAACGCACAAGGGCACTGCTTTCTACATGTCTAAAACCTAAATCTAGACCTATAGCTTTATATTCATCAAATTCATCAGGATTTACAAAACGTTTAACAGGTAAGTGTTTTTTACTAGGTTGCAGGTATTGGCCAATAGTAACCACATCTACATCGTTAGCTTTTAAATCGTGCAATGTTTCAATAACCTCTTCTCTTGTTTCACCTAAACCTAGCATAATACCAGATTTTGTACGTCGTTGTCCCTGTTGTTTCAAATATTTAAGAACCGCCATACTTCTATCATACTTTGCTTGTATGCGCACCTCTCGGGTTAATCGTTTTACGGTTTCTATATTATGAGATACTACTTCAGGCGCTACGGCTATTAATCTATCGATATGTTTTTCAATGCCTTGAAAATCTGGAATAAGAGTTTCTAATGTAGTTTCTGGATTCATTCTCCTTACCGCATTAACTGTTTCTGCCCACATGATGCTTCCCATGTCTTTTAAATCATCTCTATCAACACTAGTTAAAACCGCATGTTTTATTTTCATAATTTTTATAGAGCGCGCAACTTTTTCAGGTTCGTCCCAATCTACGGTTTCTGGTCGTCCTGTTTTTACACCACAAAAACCACAAGATCGGGTACAAATATTTCCTAAAATCATAAAAGTAGCCGTTCCTTCTCCCCAGCATTCTCCCATATTTGGGCAGCTTCCAGAGGTGCATATGGTATTTAAGTTGTATTTGTCAACTAAACCTCTTAATTCTGTATATTTTTTTCCAGTGGGTAACTTAACGCGTAGCCATTTTGGTTTAGCTTGTCGTTCTGGTAATATGTTAGAAATTACTTCCTTTTCCATTGCTAAAAATTGAATTGCAAAGATACGAAGTATTCTATAAAAAGATGAATTATAGCGTTGTAAGATACCAGATACTAAACCCGAGTAAAAACAAAATTCCTATCCAGCTTAAAATGTGGAGTGCTACAGAGGGGCGCCACTCTTTTGGTGTAAATTTTCCAGATATAAGCGCATAATTAATAATGGCATAAAAAGGTGCTGTAATAAAAGAAAGTATGGTTGCTATTTTAATGAGTAATCCCATTTCAGAACCTAAAAACAGAAATATATATATGGTGCCTAAACAGAGTAAAATAATCCAAAACAAATAGCCAAATTTAAAAGGTTTGTTTAATAATAATTCTGAAGTTCTATCCATAGACCGCGGTGAAGCATCTAGCGTAGTAAGTGTGGTGCTAAACATGGTAGTAAATGCAGCAACACCGATTATAATGTACGCCCAATTACCTAAACTACTGGTATACATATCAATAAGCTGACTAGCAAAAACACTAGCAGCACTACTAAAGGTAGCACCACTACTATACATTACCAAAGCTCCTAAAAGTACAAAGCACATACCTAAAATTATGGTGCTTATATAGCCTACATTGAAATCGAAAAGCGCACTTTTGGTTGATAACGTTTCTTGGGTCTTTTTTTTCTCTAAAGTCCATAAAGAATGCCAAACAGAAATATCTAACGGCCCAGGCATCCAACCCATAAAAGCTATTAAAAATGCAATTTCTATACTATTTTTAGGAAGCACCTGCGTAAGAGATAATGAGGTATTGTTATTAAACAAAGCCATTATTACAGCAACAATAGTACTTATAGAAAGTGTTACAATTATTATTTTAATAAGATGATCTAGGAGTTTGTATTTCCCGAAAAGTAATAGCGATAAGCAGACAGCAAGAATAATAACCGACCAAATTTGTACACTGTTTAAAGAAATAGATGCTATTTTAGTTGGTGCAAACTCGTAGAATAAAGATGACGCGATACCCGCTGTTACTATAGTTACAGCCATTTGTATTACAAACATAGTGCCTAAAGAAAGTAAGTAATACATTATTAGCGTGCCCTTGCCTAATTTTTTATAACCATCTAAAAGACTTTCTCCGGTAGCGGCTGCATAACGTGGCCCGTATTGAAAAAAAGGATATTTACATAGCGTAACTAAAATTAGTGCCCACACTAAGCCCAAACCAAAATCTGCCCCAGCCCTTGTAGATTGTACCAAGTGCGATACGCCAATGGCAGCTCCTGCAAATAATAATCCAGGGCCTAGTTGTTTTACAATTTTAGTCATTTTTATTGGTAATTACTTCGGCAAGCAGTTTTTTGGCGCGAAGTAGCTTTACTTTAACATTGTTTATAGGTTCGTCCAATTCTTTTGAGATGTCTTTATAGCTTAATTCTTGAAAATATCGAAGATTTATCACTTTTTGATAATGGGGCTTTAACTTTTTTATATCTCTAAGTAAATTGGCTAAATTTTGCTCAGTGATAAGTTTATCTTCCACAGTAGGCGATTCATCTAGTACCTGATATGCTTTAGTGTCATCTTTAGAAATAACGCGGGCAATAGAATTTTTTTCCTTTCTTACTAAATCAATATGAATGTTTTTTGAAATGGTAATCAACCAAGTTTTAAAGGTGTACGTTTCATTAAAGCTTGCAATTTTATCAAAAGCCCTAGAAAAGGTTTGAATGGTTATATCTTCAGCGTCGTTTTCGTTTTGTACACGTTTTAATTGAAAACCATACACACTATCCCAATATAAATCTAATAGATAATTAAAGGCCTTCTGGTCATTTTGTTTAGCACGAGAGATTGCTTCTTCTATTTCCAATGATTGGGTTTTGAGATTATATTATTTATAAAGATAGCTAATTGAAAAATAATTAAAAAGATTTCTAAAAACGGAGATATCATAATTAAGTCTTTTTCATTAAGCTTTTTAGCAGAATAGCCGTAAGTAAATAAAAACGCAATACATCTTATAAAAACTAATATACCTATATAAATAGGTTTGTGCCCAAAGCCCAAAAGCGCTATTGCTAATACCCAAAATAAAAAGCTAGAACTATAGAACAGGGTAAGCAACACTTTATGGTTTAGTTTGTAATGATTTGCAGTAGAGACATGCCTGCGTTTTTGCCTAAACCAGTTTTTAAAAGATGTTTTAGGATTAGATAGCGTAAAGCTGTTTTTAGTGACACAAATACGCGTATTTTTTCGTGTAGCGGCTTCATTTATAAATAAATCGTCATCACCAGAGCGAATGCGCATGTGTTTCATAAAACCATTTACTTTAAAAAATTGCGTTTTAGTATATGCTAGGTTTCTGCCAACGCCCATGTAGGGTATGCCAATTTTTGCAAAAGAGAGGTAGGATGTTGCTGCACTTAAAGTTTCAAATCTTATGAGTTTATTAAGTATTGAATTCTTTACTTTCATATAGCCGCCATAACCTAAAACTATAGATGTTTCAATATCAAAATTTGAAACCATCTCTTTAATCCAGTATTTAGAAACAGGTTTACAATCGGCGTCAGTAAATAGTAAAACGTTATGAGTTGCTGCTTTTATCCCTAGGGTAAGTGGGTATTTTTTATTACCCCAAAACGTTTCAACGGGAACTGCGTTTACTATTTTTATGTTTTTATAGTTTTTTGAAAACCCTTCCATAATGTCTAAAGTTTCATCATAAGAGTTATCGTTTATTAAAACAATTTCGAAGTTATGATATTCTTGATTGACAATTGAAGGTAAAAAAGCTTTAAGGTTTTCTGCTTCATTTTTGGCACAAATAATAACAGAAACCGGTGTTTTTGAATTTTTATTTATGTGTTGTGTTTTGCTAAAAGCAAAGGTTCCTAAGATATATAAGTGAAAGAAAACTTGAATTAAAACAACTACAACTAGCGCGTAGAGTGCAATATCAAGAATTATCATCTATTACTACTTAGAGTGTTGTGGTTCATTACAATCACTAAACTTATCTGGTGTTTTTCCGCAAAAACCGCAAGCTTCACCTTCTTGGTTTAACATTGGGTTTTGGCTAGCACAAGTTCCAGCAAATTTACCGTCTTTTTTAGCCCATATTTTAATAGCAATTCCAGCAACGCCAAGACCTAAAAGTAGTAGTGTAATTAGAAAAAGTTTCATGGAAATTATTTTAAACAAAGATACGATTTTTAGAAAAAATCATAGCTCTAATTAATTCATAATTATGATAATGTGACTTATTTGTTTTTTAGGTGTCTCATTTTTAATGTATTACATTTTATTACTAACCAATTAAATCATTTTACATTATGAAAAAATTATTAGCAGAGTTTTTTGGAACATTTTGGCTCGTTTTTGGAGGTTGTGGTAGCGCAATATATGCTGCTGCTTTTCCAGACGTTGGTATCGGACTGTTAGGAGTATCGCTTGCGTTTGGTTTAACGGTACTAACTATGGCTTATGCTGTAGGACATGTATCAGGAGCACATTTTAATCCTGCTGTATCTTTAGGTTTATGGGCAGGAGGAAAATTTGAAGGTAAACATCTTTTAGGTTACATTATTGCCCAAGTTGTTGGAGCAATTGCAGCCGCAGGTGTTTTGTATCTTATAGTATCTGGTAAATCTGATTTTACAGATATTGGTGGTTTTGCGGCAAACGGTTATGGCGAACTATCTCCAGGAGGTTATAGTATGGTTTCAGTATTAGTAGCTGAGTTTGTACTTACTATGTTTTTCCTTTTGATTATTTTAGGAAGTACCTATCCAAAAGCGCCAAAGGGGTTTGCGGGTATAGCCATAGGTTTAGCCTTAACGCTTATTCATTTAATTAGTATACCAATTTCTAATACATCAGTAAATCCAGCAAGGTCTACAAGTCAAGCATTATTTGCTGGTGGCGATTTTACTGCACAACTATGGCTGTTTTGGCTAGCCCCAATTGCAGGTGCTATAGTTGCAGGATTTATACATAAAGCATTTTTTGATAAGGAATAAATAGAATAACTTGTAATAAGAGTTATTAATAGCTAGTAAAAAGCCTCTTTCTTTTAAGGGAAAAGAGGCTTTTTCAATATAAAAAATATTGCTTATTGTAAGCTAATTTCAGCTACAGTATTTTCTAAAGATGCCACAGCATTTCCGCCTTTAGGCTCTATCGTAATATTTAAACCACTTGCGTTTTCAGTAAAAGGTATCCTTTTTAAATGGCTATCAGTTTCACTTAATATACCTAAACTTACCATTTTACCCTGCAAGTCTGCCCAAATTTGGTAGCATTGCTCTTCTGGGAGTTGTGGTAATGATACCACATCTATCATAGACGTTTTTTCTTTAGGATTTATGTATGCTACAGTTTTTAAATTTCTAGCCCTATCATTACCTTTCATAATATACTTGTAGGTGTTGGGGTCATTCAAACGTTTAAACTGCTCCATAACAGCATCTAGTTTTTTGTTGTTTTGCTCAATATCGCTTCTTAAATCAAATATTTCATCAACAACTACTTGGTTTTCTTCATTGAGCTTTTGATTTTGATTATAAAATAAATACGAACTAGCGGCAAAAGCAATAGCGGCAACACTTGCAGCAATACTAAACTTATACCACTTTTTGTACTTTTCTTTTCGAGCTAAAGTTATTACGGGTGCATCATCAAGTGTTTCTAAAACAGTATTTAAAATATGTTTAGGTGCTTCTACAGCATTGCTTTTTGCAACAATTTCTAGATTATATTGTAGCGTGTTGTATGCATTTTGTACCTCAGGATATTTTGAAATGTAGGTTTCAACCTGCTGCGCTTCTGCATCAGTTGTAGTGCCCATAAGATATTTATCTAATAGGCCTGAACTTAAAAAAGTAGTTATTTTCTCATTCATGATTTGGTTTCATTACGGATTGTAAATCTTTTTTAATTCTCTCAATCCAATTTTTAATCTCGATTTTATAGTTCCTAACGGAATATCAAGTTCGTCACTTGCTTCTTGTTGGGTCATACCCTCAAAAAAAAGGGCGTTTATTACAATTTGGTACTTTTCATCTAAGGTGCTTAAATGGGTTTTAATATCTAAAACATCTTGATTTAAAGCATTTGTTGTTATTTTATATACGCTAGAAGTCTCAATTTGGACTTCTTTCTCGGTTTTATTTTTTAAAGACCTTGTTTTATCAATGGCGGTGTTATAGGCTATTCGGTATAACCACGTAAATAATTTTGCTTTAGTTGCATCATACTTCTTTGCATAACGCCAAATTTTTACAAATGTTTCCTGTAATACATCTTGAGCTGTATCTTCATCTTTAATAACCTTTCGTATAACGCCATAAAGCGCATCGGCATAATTTTCATAGAGTAGTGAAATAGCGCGTTTGTCACTATTTTTTAATAAACTGACAATTTCTTTTTCTATGTTTGAAATCAATGTATTGCAGGTTTAATTAGTTGGTGTTCAACAGATACAGATAAACGCCAAAGTTATAAATTTATTTAAACTATAAAATATTTACTTCGGCTTCAATTGAAATGTCAAACAATCGTAACACGGTTTTTTGAATTAATTTTGAGAGGTTTAAAATATCCCCACCTTTAGCACCACCATAATTTACTAAAACTAAAGCCTGATGTTTATGAACGCCATAATTACCAAAGCGTTTGCCTTTAAACCCAGCTGTTTCAATAAGCCAACCAGCAGGCACTTTTACTTTATCTTCTGAAATTGGGTAGCTAGGAATGTTTTTGAAATTTTTTTGAAGCGTTTTAAATTTTGATTTTGAAATCACTGGATTTTTAAAAAAACTACCACTGTTGCCGATATCTTTAGGATTTGGTAGCTTACTTTCTCTAATAGTAATTACTGCTTTTGATATATCTTGAATTGTAGGATTTGTGATATTTTGAGCTTTCAATTCTGATGTTATAGCACCATAATCCATTTTAAGTTGATGCTTGTATTTTGTTAGCTTAAATAGAACAGAAGTTATTACATATTGCCCTTTTACTTCATTTTTAAAAATAGAATTTCTATAACCAAAATTACATTGAGCTTTGGTAAACGTTTGTGTTTTTCGTGTTTTAATATGTATAGCGTTGCAAGACACAAAAGTGTCTTTTAACTCCACACCATAAGCTCCAATATTTTGAATAGGAGCAGTACCAACATTACCAGGAATAAGGGATAGGTTTTCTAAACCACCAAAATTTTGTGCTAAGCACCACAATACAAACGCATGCCAGTTTTCGCCTGCATTAGCTTTAACCCATACAAAATCTTCATCTTCCTTTTCTATGGAAATGCCTTTTAAATTTAGGTGTATTACAAGTTTTTTTTGATTTTTGGTAAGTAGCATATTACTGCCACCTCCTAAAAGTAGTTTTTCGGGATAGTCATTAAGTGCTACAACATGTTCTAATGCTTCAACAGTTGAAACCGCAACAAAATATTCTGCTTTAACATCAATACCAAAGGTATTATAGTTTTTTAAGGATTTATTTTGTTGTACTTCTATCAATCTTTATAAACTTTTAGTGCTTCTTTTAAAATAGTGGCTGCTTTAATCAATTGTTGTTTATTAAGTACGTAGGCAATTCTAATTTGGTTTGCGCCTAAACCTGGCGTAGAGTAAAAACCACTTGCGGGTGCCACCATAACTGTTTCATTTTCAAAATTAAACGATTCTAATAGCCATTGCGCAAAATGATCAGCATTTTTTACAGGAAGTTCTGCAATGCAATAAAATGCTCCTTTTGGAATAGCAACCGTAACACCTTTTATGTTCTGCAATTCTGTAATTAAAGTATCCCGACGCTCTATATATTCATGTTTTACGTCTTCAAAATAACTTTGTGGCGTACTTAAAGCAGCTTCACTAGCAATTTGCGCGTAAGTGGGCGGACTTAAGCGTGCCTGCGCAAATTTTAAAACCGTATGCCTAATAATTTCGTTTCTAGTAACTAAGCAACCAATTCTTGCGCCGCACATGCTGTAACGTTTAGAGACAGAATCAATCATTATGGTATGTTCATCTAAACCTTCTAATTCTAAAATAGAGTAGTGCGATTTACCATCATAAGTAAACTCTCTATACACTTCATCTGAAATTAAAAATAAATCGTGCTTTTTAACCAAGGCTGCCAATTGCTCTATTTCTTCTTTAGAATATAAATAACCAGTTGGGTTGCCTGGGTTACAAATCATTATGGCCTTTGTGCGGTTTGTAATTAGTTTTTCAAACTCAGCCACTGCAGGTAAAGCAAAATTATCTTCAATTTTAGAAATTATGGGTTTAACTTTCACACTAGTAGCAGTAGCAAATGCAATGTAGTTGGCATAAAACGGTTCGCAAATTATAACTTCATCATCAGGATCCATAATACTTCCAAAAATAAAAGCAATGGCTTCACTTGCACCTGTAGTTACAATAATATCATTAAGGTCTACTTTTATATTATGATAACTGTAATAATCTGCAAGTTTTTTTCTGTAAGTATCAGAGCCTTCAGAACGCGAGTAGGACAGTACCTCAATAGTATTATTTTTAACAGCGTTTAAAGCTATTTCGGGGGTTTTAATATCAGGCTGTCCAATATTAAGATAGTAAACATGTTTCCCCTCTGCTTCAGCTTTTTCTGCAAAAGGCACTAGTTTTCTAATTGGAGATTCGGGCATGTTAAGCCCTTTTTCTGATATTGTTGGCATTCAATTGATATTAGTGCGCAAAGTTGCAAAAATTATCTTTAAAGTATTTATAAAAAATAAAGGTAAATTAATGTGACAATGTAAAGATTTGTAACTTGATGTTTAGCAATTTTTTGTATTTATAATTAAGAAAGTATTACAGGTATTTTTATTTAGTTTTTCTTTAGGTTATATCCTCCTTTAAAAGGATACAGAAATTGCAATAATATTGCATAAAAAAACCTAGACATTACATCTAGGTTTCTATTATTTTAAAGGTAATTGCTATTTATTGTTCAACAACGCTCTTACTCTTTTTTTCTAGAACATTATTTTTAGAAGGATCTACAACCAAACCTTTAATTTTTAATGCAACAGTTGGCGTATCTGCATTAGACATTACAGTGATTGTTTTTCTTATAGGATTTACTCTATTTGTGTCGTATTTTACCTCAATATTTCCAGTTTCACCGGGCATAATTGGACCATCTGGTTTTTTGGGAATGGTACATCCGCAGCTAGAACTTACTTTTGATATAATTAATGGCGCATTACCAGTGTTAGTAAATTCAAACGTTCTTACACCATTTGCACCTTTATCGATTGTGCCATAATCAATAGTGGTGTCTTTAAACTCTATTTTAGCAATTTTTTCTTGCGCATTAAGCGAGAAACTAATTAACCCTACAAATAAAAGTGTAAATAAATGTTTCATCTTTTTGTAATTAATGGTTATTATTCAATTCAAACATAGGTACTTTTTCTACAAATTGCAAAAATAATAGACGTATTACCGTAATCTTAACATTTGGCAATTTCCTATCAACTTTCACAGGAAAAGAAATATAAGTACTTTTGCCAATTAAAAGTCAAAAACTGTTCCAAAGTATGCAAATCCCATCAAAATACGATGCAATTAAGGTAGAAAACAAGTGGTATGATTACTGGATGAAACACAATTATTTTCATTCTACACCAGATGATAGAGAACCTTACACCATAGTAATACCGCCACCAAACGTTACAGGTATTCTTCACATGGGGCACATGTTAAATAATACGATTCAAGATGTATTGATTCGTCGTGCAAGATTACAAGGTAAAAATGCGTGTTGGGTGCCAGGAACAGACCATGCCTCTATAGCTACAGAAGCAAAAGTAGTAGCAAAACTAAAAGAACAGGGTATTGATAAGAATGATTTGTCTCGCGATGCGTTTTTAAAACATGCTTGGGACTGGACTGAAGAGTATGGCGGTGTTATTCTAGAACAATTAAAAAAATTAGGATGCTCTTGCGATTGGCAGCGCACTAAGTTTACAATGGATGACGATATGTCAGAAGCTGTAATTAAGGTTTTTGTTGATTTGTACAATAAAGGCCTAATTTACCGCGGGTATCGCATGGTAAATTGGGATCCTGAGGCGAAAACTACCCTGTCTGACGAAGAGGTTATTCATGAAGAGCGACAAGGTAATTTATACTATATAAATTATAAAATAGATGGAAGTGAAGATACATTAACCATCGCAACAACACGCCCTGAAACCATTTTTGGTGATACAGCTATTTGCATCAACCCAAACGATGAACGTTTTACGCACTTAAAAGGTAAAAAAGCCATTGTACCTATTTGTAACCGCGTTATACCAATTATTGAAGATGAGTATGTAGATCTTGAATTTGGTACTGGATGTTTAAAAGTTACACCCGCCCATGACGAAAATGATAAGGTTTTAGGTGATAAACACAAGCTAGATGTTATTGATATATTTCATGAAGACGCCACTTTAAATAGTAATGGGTTACAGTTTGAAGGACAGGATAGGTTTGTGGCGCGTAAAGCTGTTGCAAAAGAACTAGACGCTTTAGGCATTTTGGTAAAAACCGAAACGCATACTAATAAAGTAGGAACATCAGAGCGTACAAAAGCAGTAATTGAACCTAGGCTGAGTGACCAGTGGTTTTTAAAAATGGAAGATTTGGTAAAACCGGCAATAACATCGGTGTTACACGATAACGATATAAAATTGTTTCCAAAGAAATTTGAAAACACTTACCGCCATTGGATGGAGAACATTCGCGATTGGAATATTTCACGCCAATTATTATGGGGACAACAAATTCCTGCATATTACTATGGCGACGGTAAAGAAGATTTTGTAGTGGCTGAAACAATTGAGGAAGCTGTGGAACAAGCACGAATAAAAACATCTAACTCAGAGCTTTCAGCGGCCGATTTAAAACAAGATACAGATGCCTTAGATACTTGGTTTTCGTCTTGGTTGTGGCCCATGTCAGTTTTTGATGGTATTCGCAATCCAGAAAATGAAGAAATAAAATACTACTATCCAACCAACGATTTGGTAACAGGTCCAGATATTTTATTCTTTTGGGTAGCACGAATGATTATTGCTGGGTATGAATATAAAGATGAAAAGCCTTTTGAAAATGTATATCTCACAGGATTAGTGCGAGATAAGCAGCGTAGAAAGATGAGTAAATCTCTTGGTAACTCACCCGATGCACTAAAGTTAATTGAAGCATACGGGGCAGACGGTGTGCGTGTGGGGCTGCTACTGAGTTCTGCTGCAGGAAACGATTTGTTGTTTGACGAATCTTTATGCCAACAAGGTAAAGGTTTTGGAAACAAAATTTGGAATGCATTTAGGTTAGTAAAAGGTTGGGAGATAGACGCTAATTTACAGCAACCAGAAACCGCTAAAGTTGGACTAGAATGGTATACCGCTAAATTTCAAAACGCTTTAGCTGAAATTGAAGATCATTTTAGTAAATACCGTTTAAGTGATGCGTTAATGACTATTTATAAATTGATTATGGATGATTTTTCATCTTGGTTATTAGAGATAGTTAAGCCTGCATACCAACAACCCATAGATGCAAAAACATACAATGCCGTAATTACTGCTTTTGAAGAAAATCTAAAAATACTGCATCCGTTTATGCCATTCTTAACAGAAGAGATTTGGCAATTTATTTCTGAGAGAACACCAGAAGAGGCCCTAATAATTGCTAAATGGCCAAAATTGGAGGCTGTAAATTCAACGTTAATTTCAGAGTTTGAATTTGCTTCTGAAGTTATTTCGGGTATTAGAAACATCAGAAAACAAAAAAATATTGCGTTTAAAGATGCTATTCCGTTTTCGGTAATCAATAACGAAAATACATCACGCACTTTTGATAGTGTTATAGCAAAACTAGGCAATTTAGAAGCTATTAATTATGTAAAGGAAGCTGTAGATGGCGCACTAACGTACCGTGTAAAGTCTAACGAGTATTTTATTCCAATGGCTGGCGCTATTGATGTTGAAGCTGAAATTAAAAAGCTAACAGAAGAATTAAACTATACTGAAGGGTTCTTAAAATCTGTTCAAAAGAAATTATCAAACGAGCGTTTTGTAAATAATGCACCAGAGCAAGTTGTAACTAGCGAAAAGAAAAAAGAAGCTGATGCTTTAGCAAAAATTGACACTATAAAAGCTAGTTTAGAAAGTTTAGAGTCGTAACCATTAACACATATTTTCACAAAAAAAGCTCCTTATCGGAGCTTTTTTTATGAAATGTATACACGTTAAATTCTCTTAAATTAACAAAAAATTTACATAAAGTGTTAACCATTCATGCTTCTATGTTAAAAGTACTCCATACTTTAAGAATACTTTAATTCTTATTTTTTGCTGAATCTTTAATGCTAATTTATATTGCAACCAACCAAAAATATTTAATAATGAAAACGATTAAAATGAAAACGACAGGAATATTTACCGCAGCATTAGCTTTGGCAACGATAACATTAACTTCTTGTAAAAATGAAGTAAAAAATGATGCCAAAAACTATGAAGAATCTTATTCAGAGGTATCTGAGAATACCAATGCTACACCAAACGTTAATTTAGCAATGTCTGAGAAAACCGATAGAGTTTCTAACATTGTTACAGCTACATCATTCCAAGATAAGAATGGAGAAGAAGTATCATATACTATAGATGATGCTGGAATGGTGCACATGGACGATTGGACATCATTTAGCACATTAGAAAGTGAGCTTAGCGAAATTAAAGCATTAAAGTTTAAGACTACCAATGAAAAAGTAGCAGATTTGGCAGGAATTGTAACAAGTTTAAAGCAAACTATTCCTGATGCTTTGATGACCGAAGAAATTATGGAGGATATTGATGATATCCAAAAAGAGTACAATGAATTGATTGTAGAAACTGATGCCTCCAAAAATGAATATATGGAGAATTTAGAGGAGCTATCAGAGCAATTTGATGACTTACACGAGGAAATTACCGAGACTGTATTTGATTATGCAAAAATCAACAAGAAAGCAATAGATAAATACAACAAGAAAATGGAGAAAGGTAAAATTGAAGCTGCAGAAAAAACCTATAATAAACAAATGGAGAAAGCAAATACCATTGCAGACTATGACGAGAAATAGAATTTACTATTAAAATACATATAAGCTAGTTAAGAGAAGAGAGATATCGTAAGATATCTCTCTTTTTTATGCATTTAATAATTACGTTTAGAATTTATAGTGTTAAAAAAGACACATCACTTTTCATAATTAAAATGCTTTACTTGTAAATTTACTCATACTTAAGTATTCATAATGTTTTTACATTTATATTACAATATTTATCTTTAACCAATGCAAGAAAAACCATCTTCGTTTTCAATTAAGAATTGGAGTCAGGACGACCAACCTCGTGAGAAATTACTATATAAAGGCAAAGCAGCTTTAAGTGATGCAGAGTTGGTGGCTATTTTAATCGGTTCTGGTAACCGAGAAGAAAGTGCCGTTGCCCTATGTAAACGTATTTTAGCAAGTGTAGATAATAATTTAAGTGCACTTGGAAAACTTACCATAAACCAGCTTATGGCGTTTAAAGGTATAGGCGAAGCCAAAGCCATAACTATTGTTGCTGCTTTAGAACTAGGGAGACGCCGTAGAGGAGAAGACGCTTTAGAAAAGAAAAAAATCACATCTAGCGCCACCGTTTTTGAATTGATGCAACCCATTATTGGAGAACTTGAGCATGAAGAGTTTTGGATTATATATTTGAATAATTCAAATAGTATTATCCATAAAAATCAGTTAAGTAAAGGCGGTATAACGGGTACTTTAGTAGATGTGAGATTGGTGTTAAAAAATGCTCTAGAAGTTGGGGCAACTGGTTTAATTTTAGCACATAATCATCCATCGGGTACATTAAAACCTAGTGAAGCCGACAAGCAAATTACTCAAAAATTAAAAACAGCTGCACAAAGTTTAGATATTAAAGTTTTAGATCATTTAATAGTTACTGAAAATGCATACTTTAGTTTTGCAGATGAAGCATTGTTGTGAAATTTGTAAATACATGTTTAAAAACTAACAACCAGAATTTTAATATTTAGATTTTAAATATTTGTAATTCAATACCATATGTTACTAGTATACACCCATAAAATATCACCACGGTTAAAATATGTTTTTAAGCATATTTGCACACGTATATTGGGTGTTAAAGTAGATTTTACTACTAAAATTGAGGAGTTTATTGCGCACGACACTTTAAAAATGTCGTATACAAAACAACAATTGGGCAACGAGTTTTTTATAAAGAGTAACGACATATTATTTGAGCAAGGTTTAACCGATATAGAAATTAATGTGCAAGATTGGGAAAACACTAAATGTTTTTTCTTTAATGGAGAAAAGAGTGCCTTACCGTTTGATATTTTTGCAGCAGCGTTTTATATGTTATCGCGCTACGAAGAGTATTTGCCACAGCGCAAAGATGAATATGGCAGGTTTACAGCCACAGAA
Source organism: uncultured Flavobacteriaceae bacterium (assembly GCA_937923515.1). GTDB lineage: Bacteria > Bacteroidota > Bacteroidia > Flavobacteriales > Flavobacteriaceae > Jejuia. Next base: position 17,280 of record CALDUF010000057.1, on the reverse strand, counting down.
AGTCTTGGTTATAAACATGGTTTTTTGCAGCAACCCGTTGTAGATATTTGGGCTTATAAATTTAAACATGCATTACAAAGTCAATTTCCTGATTTTGAGTTTCCAAATAAAGCATATCGTATTAAACCAGTTATTGATGTTCCAAGTCCTTACAGCTATAAGCTAAAGGGTGTAATGCGATCGCTTGGAGGTACATTTAAAGATTTTTTTAGGTTTAGATTTAGAAGTTTGTATTTAAGATATGCAGTACTTTTTGGGCTTAAGCACGACCCTTTTGATACGTTTAAGTATATTATCAATAGGCAGAAACAATATCAGTTTAAATTTTTAATATTCTTTTTTATTGGCTCTTATTCTACTTTTGATAAGGGTATAAACATCAATAAACGTAAGTACATATCTCTTATAAAACATCTGGCAGATTATTGTTTAGTGGGTTTAAAGGCATCGTATTTCTCTGTGAAAGATGTTGAGATGCTAAAAAAAGAAAAGCGCCAAATGGAAGAGGTTATTAATACCTCATTAACAGCCTCTAGATATTCTTTTTCAAAATTAAACCTACCAGAATCTTACAGAAATTTAGTGGCCTTAGAAGTTCATGAAGATTATACTATGGGTTATGTAAATCATACAGGTTTTAGAGCTGGTGCATGCACACCTTTTTTGTTTTATGATTTAGATTATGAAGTGCAAACACCATTAAAAGTATGTCCGTTTCATGTGATGGATTTTACGTTATTAAAACACAGCTCTTTACTAGATAAAAAGAAAGCGTTGAACGTTATTATAAGTGAAGTAAAGCGAGTAAACGGTGAGTTTGTACCTGTATTTCATAATTACACATTTAGCAATATTGCTACTTGGAGCGGATTTAAAGAATTATTTAATCTCATTTTAGCCTCAACAGATGAATAAAATTAGTGGTATTACCGATGTGTTTTTTGATTTAGACCACACATTATGGGATTTTGAAAAAAATTCTGCATTAACTTTTGAAAAAATTTTCAAACTAAATAAAATAGATGTCAATCTAAATGATTTTTTAGAGCACTATGTACCTATAAATTTTAAATATTGGAAATTATATAGAGAAGCGCATATTACCAAAGAGGTGTTACGGTTTGAACGATTGGATGTAACATTTAAAGCCATAAATGTATCCTTACAAGATGATGTTATCCATAAATTGTCTGTAGATTATGTTAAATACCTATCTACATTTAATTTTTTAATTGAAGGTACAATTGATATTTTGGAATATTTAAAGGGTAGTTACAGATTGCATATTATTACAAACGGTTTTGATGAGGTGCAGCATAAAAAAATGGCGCAATCTAACATTATTAATTATTTTGAAACCACTACAAATGCGGAGCTTGCTGGCGTAAAAAAACCAAACTCTAAAATATTTGATTATGCTTTACATTTGGCAAATACTAAAGCAAACAAAAGTATTATGATTGGAGATAGTTTAGAGGCTGATGTTGACGGTGCATTAAAAATGGGAATGGATGCCATTTTTTACAATCCCGATAACTCAAATTTTGATAAAGGTATAAATAGCATCTCAAAACTAATTGATCTCAAACACTATTTGTAAACAATACCTTTAATAATTATAGCGTTTTAGATACATGATAGTAATACAAAATAAATATGTAGGTTATATAATAGCAATGTTAGTCCTATTCAACTGCACAAAACCCATAGATTTTAATCAGGCTGATGCTTTAGTTTTAGAACCAATTGTAGAATCTAGCCTAATATTTTATAACGCCTCTGCAGCAGATTTTTTTGTGGGAGGAAGCGAGCAATCTACTGTCGAAGATTTTGCTGAAATTGACTTTTTTGGAAATGGGTTTTTTCAAGATAGTTTAGAAAAAATTGATTTTGTCTTTCAGGTAGAAAACTCAATCAATCGTGCCTACCGCCTTCGGGTTACTTTTTTAGATGACAATGGGCAACTATTAGAAACTTTTGATATTGTAACTGAAGCCTCTCCAAACAATCAAGTAATTGCTACAGAACATATTATAACTTTTGAAGGCGATGCTTTAGATAGCATAAAGCAAACACAAATTGCAGAGTTTAGTTTAACAATGCTTGCTGGGGTTCCAATTAATGAAAATACGCCTGGAGAAATCGATGTGAAGTCCAAAGCTGTTTTATTTCTAAATATTAATTAATGAATTTAAAACGGTTGCATTATGTTTTAGTGTTGATGGTAAGCTTTTGTTTTTCTCAAAACAAACAAATACTCTATGGATTTTCAGAAGTACCTCAAGCCTTACTTCAAAACCCAGGAGGAACTATTAAAAATAAAGGTTATTTTGGTATCCCTTTGCTATCGCATATTCATGTAAATGCCGGATCATCAGGTATAACTGTGTATGATCTTTTTGCGCAAGATGGTGTAGATTTTAATGCAAAATTAAGAAATGCCGTTGATAGACTAAGTGATAAAGATTTTTTTACGGCCACCCAACAGTTAGAAATATTCTCAGGAGGTTTTGCTTTTGGACCATCTTATGCAAAAAATGAATACTTAAGTTTCGGGTTATACCAAGAGCTAGATTTTATTAGCTATTTCCCTAAAGATTATGCGATTTTAGCTTTAGAGGGTAACCAAAACAATATTGGTAGACCTTTTAGATTAGGACACCTTAATTTTAATGCCAGTTTAATTTCAGTACTTCATGTAGGATATAATAAAAAGGTGAATTCTAAATTCACATACGGTGTTAGAGGTAAAATATATTCTAACATTGCCAATGTAAGTTCTACCAAAAATAGAGGAACGTTTACTACCTTAGAAGGTGAAAATAATATCTACAATCATATTTTTAATTTTAACCTTGGCGTTAAAACTTCTGGAATTAATAGCTTGGTAAATGGCGATGTAAGTCAAAATATTAAAACGTTAAGACGGCGCTTACTGTTAGGAGGAAGTTTAGGTTTAGGAGCTGATTTTGGATTTACATACCACGTAACAGACCAATGGACTATAGATGCTAGTGTGTTAGATATTGGTTTTATTACACATTCAAAAGATATAAAAAACTATGAGTTGATTGGTGATTTAGAGTTTGAAGGCATAGATCCTATTTTTCCAGAAAATAGTGGTAACCTAACAGCTGATGAATATTGGAGTGAAATTGAAGAAGATTTTGAAGATTTGTTCACTGTAGACTCTTCAACAACACGATATACAACGTTAAGACCAGTAAAACTTAACGCTGCTGTAAATTATGCATTTGGTAAGAAACAAATAAAAGACTGTGATTGTTTAGCAGATAAAGGCGATTACCTAAATAGAGTAGGAGCGCAGTTATTTGTAATGCAACGACCAAAAGGTCCACAAGCTGCTTTAACCGCTTATTATTATAGGCGCATCTTTAACGGTTTAAGCGCAAAAGCCACTTATACTTTAGATACGTATGCTTTAAATAATTTAGGTTTAGGTATTTCGGCAAACCTTTGGGGGTTAAATATGTATGTTATGGCAGATAATTTTTTATCATATCAAAATATATATGATGCACAAAATGTATCTTTACAATTAGGATTAAACTATATTTTTAGAAATGAAAACTAAATATCTTACCTTATTTATAGCATGTTTTATCATTGCAAATGCCTTTGCACAGGCAAATCTTAATGAATATAAATATGTGATTGTACCCAACAAATTCGAATTTCTTAAAGAAGCAAATAAATACCGCTTAAACGAGTTGTCTCAATTTCTATTTAATAAATACGGTTTTACGGCAATTATGGAAGGTAGTGAATACCCTGAAGACCTTGTGCGAGATAGGTGTTTAGCCTTACGATCTAACGTTACAAAATATTCTGGCATGTTTAGAACAAAACTTAACGTAACACTAAAGGATTGTAATGACAAAGTGGTTTACATTTCTGGAACAGGCGAAAGCAGAGAGAAAGAATTTAGTACTGCCTATAATTATGCGCTTAGAGAAGCATTTAAGTCTATCAAAGCACTAAACTACAACTATCAACCTAAAAAAGCTACACGAGTTGCGCAATCTACCGAGGTTGTAGAAACGAATACTTCTGAAACAAAAGAAGAAATTGAAAAACTAAAACAGGAATTAGCAACGCTAAAACAAGCAAAGGAAACTGTAACGGTTAAAGAAGTTGCTACTGAAGTTAGTAAGCCTGTAAAAAATGATGTAGCAATAAAACAAAGTAACGCATCTCAACCTAGTATAGGGACAAATACATCTACTACAAATGTGTTATATGCTCAGGCAATACCAAATGGCTATCAGCTTGTAGATAGCACTCCTAAAGTGTTACATAAGTTAAAAAATACAGGACTAGACAACGTATTTATTTTAGAAGACGAAAATGCAATTATTTATAAAAAAGGCGAAAGCTGGATTTTAGAATATTATACTAACGGAATTCTAAAACAAGAGCAGTTAAACATAAAATTTTAGATTAGAAACATTAATAACCATACTTCTCTTTCCAACGTTGTTTTAAAAACTCGCGGTGTGCTTGCTCTCTAGCATTATTACCAGGTTCGTAAAGTTTTGTGCCTTTTATTTCATTAGGCAAAAACTCTTGTTCAGCAAAATTGTCAGTATAATTATGTGCATATTTATAATTATCGCCATAACCAAGTTCTTTCATTAATTTGGTTGGGGCATTTCTAATCTCTAGGGGTACCGATAAATCACCAGTAGTTTTCACTAGCTGTTGTGCCTCGCCAATAGCTTTGTATGCCGCATTACTTTTAGGAGAACAAGCTAAATATGTAGCGCACTGACTCAAAATAATACGAGACTCCGGATAACCAATCGTAGATACCGCTTGAAACGTGTTGTTGGCAATAACCAAAGCAGTAGGGTTGGCATTTCCAATATCTTCACTAGCAGCAATTAAGAGTCTGCGTGCAATAAACTTAACATCCTCGCCACCTTCAATCATTCTAGCAAGCCAATACACAGCGGCATTAGGGTCGCTACCTCTAATCGATTTAATAAATGCCGAAATTATATCATAATGTTGCTCACCAGTTTTATCATACCTCACCGTATTATTTTGCACTTTATCCAGAACAAACGCATTAGTAATGGTAATATCGTTGGTAGTACTAGAATTCACAATCAATTCAAAAATATTAAGCAACTTTCTAGCATCACCGCCAGACAGTCTAAGTAAAGCATCGGTTTCCTGTAATGTAATTGTTTTTTTAGATATAATTGTGTCATTAGTAATAGCACGCCTTAAAAGCAGTTCTAAATCGTTTTTAGAAAATGCATTTAGCACATACACTTGGCAGCGCGATAATAAAGCAGGAATCACCTCAAAACTGGGGTTTTCAGTAGTTGCACCAATTAAAGTAATCCACCCTTTTTCTACGGCTTGCAGTAAGGAATCTTGCTGAGATTTACTAAACCTATGTATTTCATCAATAAATAAAATGGGGTTTTTAGTAGTAAATAGCGCACCGCTCTGTTTCGCCTTATCAATAACCTCTCTAATATCCTTAACCCCAGAATTTATAGCACTTAAGGTGTAAAAAGGCCGTTCAGATTCCGAAGCAATAATATTCGCCAGCGTTGTTTTTCCCGTTCCAGGCGGTCCCCAAAAAATCATAGACGCAATCAACCCATGCTTTAATTGCTGCGAAAGCGCACCATCCTTTCCAACCAAGTGCGTTTGGCTCACATAATCGGTTAAACGCCTTGGGCGCAAACGCTCTGCTAAAGGTGCATTTGTATTCATCACTGTAAAATTAACTGATTTTTATTTAAATTTTGGGCGTGCCCCAGATAAAAATCTGGGTCGGGCTTTACACTATATCTTTTTTAAAACTGCGCTGCGCTATTTTTAACCAAAATGTATTTTGGTTAAAAACCGTTTTAAAAAAGGATGCCGTTGCAATCCCTCACGCACTTATCTGCCATTTTAGCACATCATTCAAAGCTGGTTAACTATTTGCTATATTTATACAAATGAAACAAAATAAACATTTTGAATATACCACAGGAGTCATTGCTTACCCAATACTCTTTGTACTAATTATTTGGTTGGTATTTTGGTTTGAGGTACGTTTCGGATTTAAATTTTCTAAGTTCGGTGTATACCCGCAAACTCTATCAGGTTTAAGAGGTGTAGTATTAAGTCCGTTTTTACACGGCGATATTCAGCATCTCTACCATAATACAATTCCGCTGTTTGTATTATCAATGGCACTATTTTATTTCTATAAACCCATAGCTTGGAAAGTGTTGTTCTGGGGTATTTTTATTTCAGGTTTTTTAACTTGGTGTATTGGTAGGCCGTCCTATCATATTGGGGCAAGCGGATTAATATATGTATTAGTAAGTTTTACCTTCTTTAAAGGTGTTTTTGCTAAACATTACAGGCTTATCGCGTTATCATTACTAGTCGTTTTTTTATATGGGAGTATGATATGGTATACACTTCCCATAGAAGAAGGAATTTCGTGGGAAGGCCATTTATCTGGTTTAATAACAGGATTGCTATTTGCGTTAATTTTCAAAAAACACATAGCAAAACCTAAAAAGTACGTTTGGGAAGACGAACATTATAATGAAGACGACGATCCGTTTTTAAAACATTTTGATGAAGATGGTAATTTTATAGAACACTTAGAACCCGAAATAGAACTCGATGAACTAAAAATTATCTACACCTTTAAAGAAAAAAAAGAATCAAGCTAGGCAGTTTTTTATATAAGCATAATTAAGAACTTCTTTGTCTCACAACTTCATATAAAAATGCACCGCAAGCTACAGAAACGTTTAAAGATTCAATAGTACCAAGCAAAGGGAGTTTAGCTTTAGCATCTACCACTTTTAAAGTAGAAGGATTGATACCACGCCCTTCAGATCCCATAATTATAGCACATGGTTCTTTAAACGAAATGTTATAAAGTGTATTGTCTGTTTTTTCAGTAGCAGCCACAACCTTAATACCAGAACCCTGCATGTAAAATACAGCATCCTTAATGTGATCTACCTTGCAAATGGGTATTTTAAAAACGGCGCCTGCACTTGTTTTAATAGTATCTCCATTAACAGGAGCACCTCCTTTTTTTTGAATAATAATACCGTTTACACCAGTACATTCTGCAGTTCTAATAATAGCACCAAAATTACGAACATCACTCAATTGATCTAAAAGAAGAAAAAGCGGTGTTTTACCAGATGCCATAACATTTAGAACTAGTGTTTCCATGTCATGAAACGCGATAGGTGATATTTGCGCAACAGCACCTTGATGATTTCTTTTGGTAAGTCTATTAAGTTTTTCAACAGGAACGTATGAACTGTTGATAGCCTTTTTGCGAAGCATTGTTTCTAATTCAGTAAAAAGCTCACCTTTAAGACCTTTTTGTAGAAATACTTTATCTATAGTTTTGCCAGAATTAATCGCTTCAATAATAGCTCTTATACCGAATATTTGGGTTTGTTCAGACATCTGTCAAAAATAGCAAATAAAAAAACCTCATTTAAAAAAATGAGATTTTTTATATATAAAAATTTAATGTTTTATTGGATGACTACTTTCTTAGAAATAGTAGAATTATTTTGTTTGATATTCAAAATATAAATTCCTTTCTGTAGGTTGCTTGTGGGTATTTTTCCCTCTACAAACTGGCCAGAATTATTTCTATTACTTGAATAGACTAGACGGCCTTGAACATCAACCAACGAAAGGAAAACTTTAGAACTGTCAAGTGCTTTAACTTTAAAATTGATAATGTCATTAGCAGGATTAGGCCATATAGCAAAACCTGAAGTTTCAAAATCGTTATTGCTTAACGTTAAACCTGCACCAGTAATTATCAAAGAAAAATCTTGTGTTAAAGGTGGTACTTGAAATGGCCCAGGTAGCTGTAAAGTGCCTTTATGCGAAACAGTAAGTTGATAAGTGCCAGCTTCTGGTACTTCTATATCAATTCTTTCTACGGTATCAACATTGTTATCAGCCTTAGAATTACTAAACCCGTTAGTTGGTGAGTAATCTAATTTCCAAGGAAAGAAAGTTGTACCATTTCTAGACAATCTTAAATCTAAATCATTTACTAATCTAGGTGTTGCGTTATTGAAATTACTTTCTCCAGATAAGGGAGTTCCTCTAACATCTGTCCAACATATCGTGGCAATTAATTTTTGCCCGCTTTGAACACTAAAATCAAAAGTATACGTTTCAGAATCGTTAAGTGTAAGTTCACTTATTACTGCCGTACCATTATTATTTCCAGTAATAGCTTCAGCTGCTGCTTTTGCGTCTAATAAACCCCATCCAAATAAAGGGTCTGGGCCGGCATTAGCATCATCATCTAATGTAGTATGGCATGCCAATCCTTTTAGTGTGGCAGCTTTCATGTAATTACCGTTTAGTTGATTGTAATATTGTTGTAAGAGTGCTAAAGAACCAGTTACATTTGGTGATGACATTGATGTTCCAGTAAATGTACTGTACCCATCTGAAGTTGTAGGTGAAAATAAGCCTGTGCCATCGCCAGCAATATCTGGTTTAATTCTTAAATCATCGGTAGGACCCTGACTGCTACTTGGGTTTATTACTAAAGATGTTATCCCTCCACCAATAAATGGAGATAGTGTTGGAGAAGCATTTGCAACCACTAAATTATTTTTAGCATTTGCAGCAGATGTGAGCTTATCAAAACCAGCAAAAAGACCTCCAGTATAATTATCTTGACCACCGTTTCCACCAGATGTAACCATCAAGTAATTTGGATAAGTTCTTAAAATATCATCAATTTCACTAGCACCGTTAGTATACATACCCATAATCCATGGATCTAATTGATTACCATTTTCTTGTTCAATAGGAATTCCATAAGAGTGATTTGATAAAAACATATTAGAAAGAGGATTGGAAAGTACAGAAGTCATTTCCATAGTATCATCATTGAAATTATATGTGAAAATTGACACGGCAGGAGCCATTCCTTTAGCTCTCAAATCAACACCTTTAGCAGCTATTGTTCCGGTAACGTGATTTGCATGGTCATCATTTTCAGGAACTCCACCAGTAGTCAATCCTTCGTTATTTACAACTCTACTTGCAGTATTGTCAGCATTCTGAAACTCGGCGTGCGTAATTTGTACAGGGCCGCCATCCCAAACACCAATGGTTATTCCAGATCCATCTAAATTTAAGCCTAAACTACCTCCAGTATGTAATTCATTGGTTTTTGTTGCTATGGCTGCTTTATCATTATCTGTAGTTCTATATATTGGTTTTCCATCAATAATTTTATATAATACAAAGGTTTTACCATCACGATCTTTAAAAACTCGTTTTGTATTTGAATTTCTTGATAGGTAATTTTCTATTTGAGCTTTGTTAGAGGTATGAGAAGCCAAAACCCTTTCATGTAAAAGTTTTTGTTCTTTGCTTAACGAATTTTGAGAGCTTAAATTCAATGATAAACATAAAAGAGATATTATAAATAATGATTTTTTCATAACAATTATTTTTGAAAAAAAAGGCTACAATAAAGTAGCCTTTTTTTTGATATTTATAATAAGTGAATTAAGGATTTACGCTAAATTCTGTAACTTCAATAATGGCATCAGGTGCACCATTAAATGGATCAGGCGTTGCTGCGAATTCTCCACCACCAGACGCATGCGTAATAATAGAACATGTAAGCGAGTAGCTTCCATTACCAGGGGTAGACACCATACCATCTCCAAAAGCATCACCTATTTTTAGAATATAATCACCATCAGGTAGTGTGAAATCTAATTCATAGACCTGTCCAAATCCATTTCCAGCGAATGGAAAGAATCTAGGTGCTAAAACAGTACCATCAGCAGTTTCCAAGCTAAAGTAAGTTTCTGTAGCCCATTGATCTGAAATTATTGTAAGATTTAAATCATTACAAACTATTTCTTTAAAATAACTAACTGTAGCCGCACTGCTGTAGGCAATAGCGTCTGCAGGTGCATCAATTCCAATAGTTAATTGTCTAATATCTCCATCATTTCCACCAATCTCAGAGAAATCGAAATCTACAGTTAATGTTCCAATATATTCATTTGCAGGAATAGTAATTGAACCAATACTGTACTCATTAGCACTTCCCTCAGTTGCATCTGTAGCTGTAGCATTAAAAGTTCTAGCTGTTGTGCTAAGAGTTGATGCACTCACTGGAATTTCAAGTGTAATGTCTTCTTGAGGAACAGATAGCTCAAATGCGTTTTGCCTAAAAGATATCAATGTTGGACCATCAAAAGTGTCAAAAGTCGAATTGTCTTCTTCACAGCTGGTGCTAAAAAGAACAACAGCCACAAGACAAATTATTAAATTAAATTTTGTTTTCATAGAAATATATTTTAGTAACCGGGATTTTGTTGAATATTAGGATTTTGATCAATATAGACCTGTTGTATAGGTAATTGCCAACGATGGTCACCAGCAGGTAATCTTAATTCTGCAGGAGCAGTACCAGTTCCATCTGCTAAGTATCCATTACCAGAACGAATAACACCTTGTTTATATATGTCAGGTATACCAGGAACATTTTGTAATCTTTTTAATGTAAACCATCTATCACTTGATTCAAAAGCTAGTTCTTTTCTTCTCTCTAGCATTATTGAATCAAATAAATCACTTCCAGATTCACCTCCAGTAAAACTTGAGTATCTAACATTTCTTAATAAATCAAGTGTTGCAAGTGCTCTAGATTCGTTTGGAGAAGAACTTAAAAAATGAGCTTCTGCTACGTTTAAAATCACTTCTTCCACTCTCAAGTAGCGTCCATTATTCAAACCAGTTTGTAAAGCACCGTTAATGTATTTGTTACACACAATCCAATTGTTGTTAATTTGAAAGTAAGCTGCATGCCTTTCTGGCTCAGTGGCTTGATCATATAAATCGAAAAAGGCTCTGTCAACACTATATTCTGCAAGCATAGACGCGCCAGTACCTTGACTGTAATTACTATCTAATAAAGGATCTGATACAATGAAAGGAAGTTCAAAAAGTACACCTTGACTACTAGCTGAAGTCCATAAGGTTGCTAGTTGCGATGCAGCAGCTGGAGCTTCTGCATCAATAACAGGTTGGCCAAATTGAATAACTCTTTCGTAATCACCTTCATATAATGCTACACGAGTAATTAAACCTCTAATGGCATTTAAATCAAATCTACCAATTTCTGGTGCTGGACCAGGAACCATAAGGCTAACTGCTCTGTCTAAATCAGCATTAATTCTTTCGTACACTTCAGAAACAGTAGATAATCTTGACGGTAATAAAATTGGATCGAAAGTCTCTAAATAAGCAATACCTAAAGAACCGCTAGCACCACTACTTTGCGTTGGGATTTGAGAAAAGAAGCGTGCTACATCAAAGTGTACAATTGCTCTCAAAGCTAGGGCTTCAGCAGTAATACGGTTTTTAAATTCACCTTCTGGTAAATTGCCAACATTATCTAAAACTAAATTAGCTCTAGAAATTATTCTGTAAGCCTGATCGTAAATAGCTGTAGGAATGGTGTTATCATTATATTGCCAGTTATGACTTCTAAAGTTAGAACCACGTCCTTCTGCATTTGTAATTAAATTATCAGATAATAGGTCTCCTGTGATAATCAAGTCACCAGAAGCTCCAGATCCTCCATAATAACCCACAGTTTTCATTCTATTGTATGCCCCTCGAATTGCTAACGTAAACTCTTCTTCAGTTTGAAAGAAGTTTTCAATTACGATACTATCGGGATCTATTTCAAATATATCTTCGTCTGAACATCCAAATGTTAAGAAAGCAATAAAAAGATATTTGTATAATTTATTTATTTTCATAGTTGTTTTTTTAAAAATTAATATCTACACCAAAGTTAAACGATCTTACTCTAGGGTATGTGTAAGCTGAATATGCACCAGCAACATCTACTGCATTATTATCTTCAGTAGATCCATCTCCAATCTCAGGGTTTCCATCAAAACCAGACCAAATAGCTAGACCTTGAGCTTGTACATACATTCTAATAAAGTTAATTGGAACATTTCTAAGCGCATCACCATCCAATGTATAACCTAGTGTTAGGTTTCTCCATGCTAAGTATGAAGCATCCTGTAAGAACTGTGTTGAGTTAGATTCAAGTCCATTTACAGTTGGTCTTGGTAAAACATTTGTATCACCTGGTTGCGTCCAAAAATTTTCGGCTCCAACAAATCTGTTATTACGTGCACTTGAACCTCCAAAATCATAAGAATTTAATGCTGTTAAGTTATAAACGTAGTTACCAGCAGAATAATTAAAGTTTGTAGAGATATCAAATCCTTTATAACTAGCATTTAAACCAAAACCACCAAAAAACTCAGGTAATACAGATTTCCCTTCAATTGGAACTGCGTCTTGAGCAGAAAACACGTTAGTAACATTATCATCGCTATCTAGGTAAAGTGCATCTCCATTTGAAGGATCAACGCCTACGTAACGTACTAAGTTAAAAGTGAATGGTTCTAAACCAACTTCATGAACTACTTGACCTCCTGGGAATGCTATCAAGAATTGATCTTGTACTAAATCAGTTATTTCATATTCTAAACCTGTGATATTACCAAAAACTGTCAAGTTAAAACCGTCAGGATTTCTAAAAATATCATAGCTCAAATCGAATTCCCAACCTGAAGTTTTACTTTCACCAGCGTTTATAAAACTCGTGTAGCTTCCTGATTCAAAAGCAAATTCTTGTTCAAAAAGGAAATCACTTCTTGTATCGGTAAAGTAGTCGATTTTACCACGTAATCTTGAATTTTGAAGTAATTCAAAAGCTATACCAACATTAAATTTTTCATTGGTTTCCCAAGTTGCATTTGGATTTGCTACAGTTACTGATGGAATAGCTGCTGGATTATTTCCATATAATACACCTGCAGTTGATATAGTTGTGAAGTTTGAATAAAGACCTAATACATTATCATTACCCAATGTACCCCAAGAACCTGCAAATTTAAGTGAATTTACCCAATCTGCTGAATCCATAAAAGATTCTTTTGCAATATCCCAAGCTACCGAAGCACCAAAGAAGTTACCATACTGGTTATCTAAACCAGCTAACGATGATCCGTCTCTTCTAAAATATCCGTTAATAAAGTATTTATTAGCGAAATTGTATTTTAATGCTCCTATATAACCAAAACGTGATATACCAAAACGCGAAGTTTCAGAATCTGGATCTATAGTTCCAGCTAAATTTTGCGTGTTTTGGAAATCATTTGGAAATGTTCTACCATTAAGCTCAATTCTATAGAAATTATCTTTTGTATATTCTGATGCTACTGTAGCACTCATATTATGATCGCCAAAAGATTTAGCATACGTGATTTCATTTCTCCAGTTGTAATCTAATCGATCACTTGAAACATCTGATTTTGTACCTTGAGTACCTATAAATGAATTTAATAGTGCTGAAGGTCTTAGGAAGTTTTCATTTTGAGTTCTATCATAATTAGCACCAATTTGGGTTCTTACTTTTAATTCTGGTGTAATTAAGGCTTCGAAAAAAGCTGATCCAAAGATTCTTAAGTTTCTTCTTTCTTGATCTGTCCCAAAAACTTCGTCAAGTACTTGATAACCAAAACTGTTTATACCACTTCTGTTAAATATTCTTTCTCCTCTATCGTCTAAAACAAAACTACCATCAGGGTTTTGTACGTATAACGTTGCGTATGGATTGTTATTTAATTCAGACCAGAAAGGTGATTGTACGTTTCTTCTATCTCTTGGATCGTCAATTACACTGTAAGCTCCACTTACCGTGTATCCAAAGTTTAAACTTTCGTTTATTGTTGTGTTGTTTCCTAAAGATGCAGAGATACGTTGAAAACCTTCGTAACCTTCAACGATGCCTTCTTCAGAATCATATCCAAGTGAAAATCTATTTGTCGAATTATCGCTACCGTTTGTGATTGATAAGTTGTAAGAAGAACTTAAGCCAGTATTGTAAAGTATGTCTTCCCAAGGATTATCAATTTGGGCTAGTTCGTCTATTTCAGCAGCTGTTCTTGCTACTCCTAATCCTAATGGATTTCCAGTTACAGGGTTAACCACTCCTGCCAATTTATTCTCGTATTCTAATTTTTGTCTAGAATTCATCAGCGGAGTTCTGATTGGAAAACGGTTAGACCATCCACTCCTTGTATTTAAAGTAATAGATGCTTCTCCCTTTTTTCCTCTTTTTGTTGTTATTATTACAACTCCATTAGCACCTCTACTTCCATAAAGTGCAGTTTGAGAGGCATCGGTTAAAACCTGAACAGACTCAATATTGTTAGAATTTACAGATACCAAATCTTCAGCATTCATATATGTTCCGTCAACAACATAAAGCGGGTTTTGAAGACCACCAGTTGGGCTAAATGCACCTCTAACAATAACGTTAGCAGTAGCACCAGGTGCTTGATTTGCCGATACCACATTTACACCAGCTAAGTTACCTTGTAGTGCTCTATCAATAGAAACTGTATTTACTACAGTTTTCAAATCTTCAGAACTCATAGCAGAAACACCATTATCAATCTCGTTACCAACGTCAAATATACTTCGTGCCGTAATTATTACTTCAGCTAGTGCTTCTGCATCCTCAGCTAAAGTTACGTTGATTGTACTGGATGCCCCAACTACAACTTCTTTCGATTTATAACCAACAAAACTGTACACAAGAACATCACCCTGATTAGCTTTTATTGAATAATTTCCATCGAAATCAGATGAAGTACCATTTGTAGTACCTTTAACTAAAACAGTAGTAGCTGGAAGAGGTAAACCATCTTGGTCTGTAATAATACCAGTAACTGTCTTTTCTTGTGCAAAAGAAACATGCACCACAAACGCTAGTAGTAGCGTTAAAAATCCACTAAACTTTGTTTTCATTTTATAATTATTTGAATTAGTCAATGTCAAAAATCATAATAAAAAGTTAATTAAACAATAATTTTTGGTTAAAATTTACTTGTTTGGTTTAAATATTATCAAAATGTCAAATTTTTACTAGAAATTTGCAATCAAACTTATATGAATCTTAGAATTTGATAACTTAAATTTCTGATTCTCATTTTTACCATTGGCATAATTAAACTTTAAAAGGCCAGAATTTGTAAGAATTCCAAAACCAAAGCCGAATCCAAAAAGTTTTTCTTTAGTGTTTAAGGTTTTGTTTTCAAAATAGCCTACATCAGAGATAGAGTGAATATAAATTGAATTACTAACGCGGTATCTGTATTCCGTATTTAGAACACCGTATAATGAAGCAAACAAACTGTTTTCTTCGAAACCACGAATTGAATTTATACCGCCAAACCTTAATAATTCGTTTTCAAAATAATTATTAGAAGTAAGATTGGATGCATCAATATTTAAATAAATACTGTTTTTTCTGTTTAGAGTAAAGTTATTGAATGCTTTTAGTGTTATTAAGGATTGTTTGGTTTTAATGTTAGAAGATGTCCTGTTGCCAAAGTTTGTTTCTAAATAAAAGTTTGATTTGATTGGAAAAAGAATATCATAAAATTGTGGTTTTAAATATTCGTATGATGCAGTGTAATAATTAGAATTGTAATCTTGTAGTGTGGTTGTTGTATTATCAGATCGTAAGTTACTAGATGTTATATTAGAAATTCCAGTTGCAACTTTATGAAGTGCATTAATTTGATAATTCAAACGTATTTTTTGATCAACGGTAGTAAACGATGAGTCTTTTTTGAAAATTCTAAGGTTTGCGCCAATACCTAACGGTGTGTTAAATAAATATGGTAATTCTATACTTGCATCAAAAGTTACTTGGTCAATTTCATCACTCTTATATAATAAGCTAAACGTTTCGCCATAATTTAAGTTATTGGTTAATCTTAAATTTAAAAAGCCGTCAAATTCTAATTTATTGGTTTCATCATTGGTGCCAAAGCCTAAAAAGCCGTCAAAAGCATTACTTTTAGATTTTTCTACATATATATATAAGGACGTAGAATCTTCTTTAAATAAAACCTCGGGTGCCTTTACTTGGTTAGCAAATCTTAGGTTATTGAGTTGTTCTGTTTTTTTTTCTATTTCGGCTAAATCAAAAACTTGTGATGTTTTTAGTTTAAGATAATGTTTTATATACGACTGTGGGAATTTGTCGTAACCTACTATTTTAATAGTATTTATAGTTCTCTTTTTGTTGTTTGTTGCAACAACTAACTCAGCACTAAGATTCTTAGAACTCTTTTTTTTTATGTTTAAAAGTTTAAGTTTTGTAAACGGATAACCTTGGTTTGCGAACTCAGAATTTAATAGATTTAGTACATTTTCAGTTTCTGTAATATTTACAACAAAATAATCTTCAGTTACGTCTTTAGAAATTGTATTTAAAACAGATGCATTTAAATTTGTTTTAGAGTAATACACATGTAATGTGCTGTATTTTTGTTTTAATTGAAGTTTTGCATTGAAAATCGAATCGTTCTTCTTGTTAATACCTGTAAGTTTGTTTTCGATGTATCCAATCTTGTTGAGATGTCTTCTCAAAGAGTCAACTTCATTTTTAACAGACAAGAAATTTTTGTGCAGTTTTTTGTATCCAATAGCATCAATTGTGTTATTTTCTTCAATTGTTTCGCCAAAAACATGTAGTTCTAAATTTTGGGTAAATACTTCCGAAGAAAAAAAAGTATATATAATAAGGATAAAGAAATAGGATTTCTGCACGCTAATGTCAGTATATTTTAGTGTAAATCTAACGGAAAAAGAACACTTTTAATATGTCTAAAAAATTTAATTTCAAAAACTCTTCAAAATTAATGAATTAGGGTTTGAATAATTGATTTTAATTTCTACCTTTGCACGCCTCTAAATAGAGGTTAATAAAATTTTATATAGAAATATATGCCAACAATTTCACAATTAGTAAGAAAAGGAAGAGCCAAAATAACCAAGAAGAGTAAATCGGCTGCTTTAGATTCTTGTCCGCAAAGACGTGGTGTATGTACTCGTGTTTACACAACAACGCCTAAAAAACCTAACTCAGCAATGCGTAAGGTAGCAAGGGTGCGTTTAACAAACGGTAACGAGGTTAATGCATACATTGGTGGTGAAGGACATAATTTACAGGAGCACTCGATAGTATTGGTTAGAGGTGGAAGGGTAAAAGATTTACCAGGTGTTAGATATCACGTTGTTCGTGGGGCTTTAGATACAGCAGGTGTTGCTGGAAGAACCCAACGTAGATCTAAGTACGGTGCAAAACGCCCTAAAAAGTAA
>CALDUF010000056.1 GCA_937923515.1 uncultured Flavobacteriaceae bacterium | reverse complement strand
AAACTCGGTATTTGGTAAAGGTGCAATTCTAATTTTCTTATATCCCGGTGCTATTGATGCTAAACCAGCAATACGCTCGTATAGCCATTGGCCAATAGCGCCGTATGCATAATGATTTAGACTATTCATACTTTGTGAGTTGTAACCACCCTCTTTACTAAAACTATTCCAACGCTCCCACATTGTAGTTGCGCCTTGATTTATAGAATAAAACCAAGATGGATAGGTTTCTTTAAACAAAATTTTATACATCAAATCTATTTCTCCCATATCATCTAAAACCTTTGGTAAAATTGGTGTTCCTAAAAACCCAGTTCCTAAATGATAATCGGCATTCTTAATCTCTTTAAGCAAATTATTTTGTGCCTTTAGTTTAGTTTTTGGTTTAAATAAATCAAAATAAATACCTAGTAAATAACTTGTCTGGGTTTGTCTGTCTTGTTTAAACGTTCCGTTTTCATCAAAAAACTCATTCTCAAAAGCGTTAGCAACAGCTTTATATAAAGCTGCATATTTTTTTTCGTCTTCTGTTTTACCTAATACACTTGCAATTTTAGATATTAAATGTGCAGAATGCGCAAAATAAGCGGTGTTAATTAATTCCTTTGGAGTATCTCCTCTATTTGCTCGTTTCAAGTTTTTAGAAGGATAAGGCTGTAACCAATCTCCAAAGGAATGCATTATCGGAATATAAGGTTTCTTTTTAACTTTAGATTGGTAGTACCCAACCCATTTTTTTGCAGATTCATAACTATCTTCTAGTATGGTAATATCGCCTGTTATGTTGTAAATATCCCAAGGAATAAAAACACAGGCATCGCCCCAACCAGAACCTCCGTTTTTGTTTTGTAATACATCTGGCACTATAAAAGGCACTAAACCGTTTTTATGTTCAGACTGATTTTCACGAAGACTTTGCAACCAAGCCGTCCAAAACGCATGGGTATTATAATTAAACAATGCCGTTGGCGCAATTACTTGTGCATCGCCTGTCCATCCCAAGCGTTCGTCACGTTGTGGGCAGTCTGTAGGCACATCAAAAAAGTTATCTCGTAACCCCCAAGTAATATTGCTTTGTAATTGATTTAACTTATCGTGAGATGATGTAAACGTTCCGTTTTTCTCAAAATCTGAATGTTGCGCTATACCTTGTACCCAAGAAGCATCTGGTTTCGCATTTTTATCGTAACCACTTAATTCTAAAAATTGAAATCCGTGAAACGTAAATTTTGGAACATACTCTACAACACCATCTTTGGCTGCTACATAATAATCGGTAGACTTTGCAGAACGATAATTTTTAGTATAAAAGGTATTGTCTTTCAATAACATTTCAGAAAAACGTATTTTTAAAGTATCACCTTTTTTCATCGGTACTTTTACTCTTGGCACACCTACTATATTTTGTTTCATATTAAAAACCGAAGTGTTTTCTTTAACCGAAACAATTTCTACATCGTTTAAAACAATTTGATTTTTTACGGTGTGATGCCTTTTGGGAGCTAATTTAACATCATTAGCAATCGCCTCAACTTCAACCAATTTCCATTTAGCGTCGCTAAAAGCAGCAGTGTTCCAATTTGGTATTTCAAAATTTGCATCATATACTTCGCCATCGTAAACATTTGCTAAACGTATTGGTCCGTTGGTTGTTCCTTTCCAAGATTCATCTGAGACAATGGTTTGTTTTGATCCATCCTTCATAACAACTTCTAACTGACATAGAATTTTTGGTGACGCAAAATTTTCATATAACGCTCTACCTCTACTAATTCTTCCTGAATGCCACCCAGAAGCTAACTCTACCGCTAAAGCGTTTTTACCAGTTTGTAAAAGCTTAGTAACATCATACGTTAATGTCTCTATGCGATGATTGTATGGTGTCCAACCTGGAGTCATAACATCATCACTAACATCATTTCCATTCAAATACACATCAAACACTCCTTTTGCCGTAATGTACAATCTTGCCGAAGCGACATCCGAAGACAACTCAAAACCTTTTCTTAAATATTGTGGCCTGTGCATTAAAAACTTTCTAACACCTTTAATGCTGTCTTTTGCGGTATCTAATCCAGTCCATTTGGCTTTCCAATCGGCATTACGCAGCAAGCCTAATTCAAAAGTATTTATGTCGCTCCAATCTGAAGCCTTTTCATCTTGGTTCCAATAGCGTACTTGCCAAAACACCTTTTGTCGAGATTGTAATTCCAAACCTTGATACTTTACAAAAATAGATTGTGCACTTTCATGTTTTTTAGAATCCCACAAATCTGGATTATTTGGTAATAAATCCGCTGAAGACGCCACAACGATTTGGTAAGCCGATTGTGATTTAATTTGTTCTGAAACAGGTAATTGCCATGAAAATGTTGGTTTAGTATTGTAAAAGCCTATTGGATTTTTAAAGCCTTCTGAAAGTGTAAGCTCTTGTGGTTTCTCTACTATTTGTTGAGCACAAGAAAATACAGAAAAAAGAGATATGACTAAGTATATTGGTTTAATTAATATCTCTATTTTAAACATACCAAACAGTACCATTATTCGACTTTAAGTTGATTTAAAAATTTAATACTAAAGTCTATTTTTTTTCAAAAAAAACTATCCTGTACTGTCTAAAACAATAATTGATAAAAAAAAGCGAAAAGAAAAAATTATTTAACAAAAAAGCTAGGAAACGTATTTGAATCCTAGCTTTTT
>CALDUF010000055.1 GCA_937923515.1 uncultured Flavobacteriaceae bacterium | reverse complement strand
TATTAAAACATGGCAAAGGCAACTTTCGATCGTTCAAAACCACACTTAAATATTGGTACTATTGGACACGTAGATCACGGTAAAACAACTTTAACTGCTGCTATTACTAAAGTATTAGCTGATGCAGGTTTATCAGAAGCAAAAGATTTCGATCAAATCGATAACGCTCCAGAAGAGAAAGAAAGAGGTATTACAATTAATACATCTCACGTAGAATATCAAACAGCTAACCGTCACTATGCTCACGTTGACTGTCCAGGTCACGCGGATTATGTAAAGAACATGGTAACTGGTGCTGCTCAAATGGACGGTGCTATCTTAGTTGTTGCAGCTACTGATGGTCCTATGCCACAAACTCGTGAGCACATCTTATTAGGTCGTCAAGTTGGTATTCCTCGTATCGTTGTTTTCTTAAACAAAGTTGATATGGTGGATGATGAAGAGCTTTTAGAGCTAGTTGATATGGAAGTTAGAGATTTATTATCATTCTACGAATATGATGGAGATAATGGTCCTGTAATTTCAGGTTCTGCTTTAGGTGCACTTAACGGTGAGCAAAAGTGGGTTGATACTGTAATGGAATTAATGGCAGCTTGTGATGAGTGGATTGAAGAGCCTGTTCGTGATATGGATAAGCCTTTCTTAATGCCTATAGAAGATGTATTCTCTATTACAGGTCGTGGTACTGTTGCAACTGGTAGAATTGAAACTGGTGTGGCTAACACAGGAGATCCTGTAGAAATCATCGGTATGGGTGCTGAGAAATTAACATCTACTATTACTGGTATTGAAATGTTCCGTCAAATATTAGATAGAGGAGAAGCTGGTGATAATGCTGGTATCTTATTAAGAGGTATTGAGAAATCTCAAATCTCAAGAGGTATGGTTATTACTAAGCCAGGTTCTGTAACACCACACTCTAAATTCAAAGCTGAGGTTTATATCCTTAAGAAAGAAGAAGGTGGTCGTCACACACCTTTCCATAATAACTACCGTCCTCAGTTTTACGTTCGTACAACTGATGTAACTGGAAACATTGCGCTTCCTGATGGTGTTGAAATGGTAATGCCTGGAGATAACTTAACTATTAATGTTGAGTTAATTCAGCCAATTGCGATGAACATCGGTTTACGTTTCGCTATCCGTGAAGGTGGTAGAACTGTAGGTGCAGGTCAGGTAACTGAGATTTTAGACTAAACACTAGTTTAATATAAATATAGACTCAAGGTATCACGCTTTAGCGTGATGCCTTTTGACTTATATTTACGGGTTTAGCTCAGTTGGTAGAGCACTGGTCTCCAAAACCAGGTGTCGGGGGTTCGAGTCCCTCAATCCGTGCAACGAAAACGAGTACTAAACCACTCAAGAGTTTAAATAGGTATTATCCTAGAAAAAAGAAATTAAATGGCTGGAATTGTAACATACGTAAAAGAATCGTTTGACGAACTAAAAAATAATGTGTCATGGCCAACATGGGCAGAAGCACAAAATTTAACAGTTATAGTAGCAGTATTTTCAATTATATTCTCATTAGTTATATGGGGGTTAGATATATATTTTTCTGAATTAATAACAGGCGATTTATTTAAATCAGCAACATATAAAGAATACTTCGAATCTGGATTCTTTGGTGTATTACGAATCGTATGGTTTGTTATACTAACGGGTGTTATTTTTTATGGACTTTCTTCTTTTTTAAACAAGAATAAAAACTAGGTTTATGTCTGAGGTAAGCGAAAAAAAATGGTACGTTGTTAGAGCTGTAAGTGGTCAAGAAAACAAAATCAAAACTTATATCGAGAACGAAATTACCCGATTAGGTTTACAAGATTATGTAGATCAGGTATTAGTGCCTACAGAAAAAGTGATTCAAATTCGTAATGGAAAGAAAATCCAAAAAGAAAAAGTGTTTTTTCCAGGATACATTATGATACAAGCCAATTTAGCTGGTGAAGTACCACATATTATTAAAGGTATTACTAACGTTATTGGTTTTTTAGGAGAAACTAAAGGTGGAGATCCTGTGCCGTTAAGACAATCTGAAGTTAACAGAATGTTAGGTAAAGTAGATGAATTAGCTGTTGATGAAAATGTACATGTTGCTATTCCATTTACAAGAGGCGAAACTGTAAAAGTTATTGATGGGCCATTCAATGGTTTTGATGGAACTATCGAAAATATAAATGAAGAAAAGCGTAAGCTAGAAGTGATGGTTAAAATTTTCGGAAGAAAAACACCATTAGAATTAAGCTATATGCAAGTAGAAAAAATTTAATAATTGTTACATATCCAGATAAGTTTAGAGCTTCCAAGCTAATCTTATCAAATTTAAATTTTAAAAAATGGCAAAAGAGTTAGGTAAAGTAGTTAAGCTACAAGTTAGGGGAGGTGCAGCGAATCCGTCGCCACCGGTTGGACCCGCTCTAGGTGCTGCTGGAGTAAACATTATGGAGTTTTGTAAGCAATTTAATGCGAGAACTCAAGATAAAGCTGGTAAAGTATTGCCAGTTGTTATTAGTGTTTACAAGGACAAGTCTTTCGATTTCGTAATCAAGACCCCTCCAGCTGCAGTACAATTATTAGAAGCGGCCAAGGTGAAGAAGGGTTCAGGTGAACCAAATCGTAAGAAAGTAGCTAAAGTGTCTTGGGACCAGGTTAAAACCATCGCAGAAGACAAAATGGTAGATTTAAATGCATTTACTATAGAGTCTGCAATGAAAATGGTTGCTGGAACAGCAAGATCAATGGGAATAACTGTAACAGGGAAATTCCCTTCTTAATCTATTAAAGACATTAGAAAATGGCAAGATTAACAAAAAAGCAAAAAGAAGCTTTAGCGAAAATAGAAAAGGGTAAACTGTATTCTGTTGATGAAGCCTCTGCATTAATCAAAGAAATTACCAATACTAAATTTGATGCATCTGTAGATTTAGCAGTGCGCTTAGGTGTAGATCCTAGAAAAGCAAATCAAATGGTAAGAGGTGTTGTATCTCTTCCTCATGGTACTGGTAAAGATATGAAAGTATTAGCATTAGTAACACCAGATAAAGAAGCTGAAGCAAAAGAAGCTGGAGCTGATTATGTTGGATTGGACGAATACCTTGATAAAATTAAAGGTGGTTGGACAGATGTTGATGTTATTATTACTATGCCAAGTGTAATGGGTAAATTAGGTCCTTTAGGACGTGTATTAGGTCCTCGTGGTTTAATGCCTAACCCAAAAACTGGTACTGTAACTATGGATATTGCAAAAGCAGTAACCGAAGTTAAAGCTGGTAAAATTGACTTTAAAGTTGATAAAACTGGTATTGTACACGCAGCTATAGGAAAAGCATCATTTAGTGCTGATAAAATTGCGGGTAACGCAAATGAATTATTAACAACATTAATGAAACTAAAACCGACAACGGCTAAGGGCGTTTACGTAAAAAGCATATTTATGTCTTCTACAATGAGCCCAAGTTTAGCTATTGATCCTAAAATTGGTTAATTAAGTTAGAACTTTAAATTATGACAAGAGAAGAAAAATCGCAAGTAATTCAAGACTTAACTGCACAATTAACTGAGAATACAAATATCTACTTAACTGATATTTCAGGATTAAATGCAGGAACTACTTCAGACTTACGTCGTGCTTGTTTTAAAGCAAACGTTGGTATGGCAGTTGTTAAAAACACATTACTTGAAAAAGCAATGGAAGCTTCAGATAAAGAATTTGGAGAACTTCCAACAGTTTTAAAAGGTAACACTTCAGTAATGTATTCTGAAACTGGTAATGCACCAGCTAAGGTAATTAAAGCTTTTAGAAAAAAATCAGAAAAGCCTTTATTAAAGGGTGCTTTTATTGAGGAAGCTATTTACATTGGTGATGACCAGTTAGATATGTTAGTAGATATCAAATCTAAAGAAGAATTGATAGGAGAGATTGTTGGATTATTGCAATCTCCTGCTAAAAATGTTATTTCTGCACTTAAATCAGGTGGCGGAACACTGGCAGGTATCATTAAAACGTTATCCGAAAAAGAAGGATAAACAAATAAGTACGCACTTTTTACAATTATATTATTATTAAAACATTTTTAAAACGATAGAAAAATGGCAGATTTAAAAGATTTCGCAGAACAATTAGTTAACTTAACAGTAAAAGAAGTTAATGAGTTAGCTACTATATTAAAAGACGAGTATGGTATCGAGCCTGCTGCTGCAGCTGTAGCTGTTGCTGCTGGTGGAGGTGCTGCAGGTGGTGGAGACGCTGCTGAAGAAAAATCAGAATTTGATGTAATCCTTAAAGCGGCAGGTGGTTCAAAATTAGCTGTTGTAAAATTAGTTAAAGAATTAACTGGTTTAGGATTAAAAGAAGCTAAAGGTCTTGTAGACGACGCACCTTCTGCAATTAAAGAAGGCGTTGCTAAAGATGAAGCTGAAGCTCTAAAATCTCAATTAGAAGAGGCAGGAGCTGAGGTTGAGCTTAAGTAAGCTTATTTACTCAACAATACAAAGGTTTAGGTTTATCCCGCTTATGCGGGATATCGCCTAGACCATTTTGCGTATATAACGATATACTCAAATAAATTGCAAAAATAGCCCGTTAAGTAGGTTTTAAAATTGGCTATTTATCTAGTGTTTAAAAGCACTATCAAAATATTTTTTAATCAAAATTCCGTCCATTGATGTTGTCAACACAAGCTGAAAGATTAAATTTCTCCTCTATTGTAAATAGAACGGAATATCCAGATTTCTTGGATATTCAGATTAAATCCTTCCAGGATTTTTTCCAATTAGAAACAAAATCTGAAGAAAGAGGTGATGAAGGGTTATACAATACCTTCATGGAAAACTTTCCAATTACAGATTCTCGTAATCAATTCGTATTAGAATTTTTAGATTACTTCGTTGATCCACCAAGATATGCTATTGAAGAGTGTATTGAAAGAGGGTTAACCTATAGCGTTCCGCTAAAAGCCAGATTAAAATTGTATTGTACAGATCCTGAACATGAAGATTTTGAAACGATTGTACAAGACGTATATTTGGGAACTATACCTTACATGACGCCAAGTGGTACTTTTTGTATCAACGGTGCAGAGCGTGTTGTTGTATCACAGTTACACCGTTCACCAGGAGTTTTCTTTGGTCAGTCTTTCCACGCTAACGGCACCAAATTATATTCAGCAAGAGTAATTCCATTCAAAGGATCTTGGATAGAATTTGCTACAGATATCAACCAGGTAATGTATGCCTATATTGATAGAAAGAAAAAATTACCTGTTACAACACTTTTCCGCGCTATCGGTTTTGAGCGTGATAAAGATATTTTAGAAATTTTTGATTTAGCAGAAGAAGCTAAAGTTTCTAAAACAGGTCTAAAAAAATATTTAGGACGAAAGCTTGCAGCACGTGTGTTAAACACATGGCATGAGGATTTTGTTGATGAAGATACGGGAGAAGTTGTATCTATTGAGCGTAATGAAATTGTGCTGGATCGTGATACAGTTTTAGATAAAGAAAATATTGAAGAAATTCTTGAAGCTGGTGTAAAAACCATCTTATTGCACAAAGAAAGCAATGAGCAAGGTGATTATGCAATCATTCATAATACACTTCAAAAAGATCCAACAAACTCTGAGAAAGAGGCTGTTGAACATATTTATAGACAATTACGTAATGCAGAACCACCAGATGAGGAAACTGCACGCGGTATTATAGATAAATTATTCTTTAGTGACCAACGTTACTCTTTAGGTGAAGTAGGGCGTTATAGAATGAATAAAAAATTAGGGTTGGAAATTGGTATGGATAAGCAAGTGCTTACCAAAGAAGATATCATAACCATCATAAAATATTTAATTGAGCTAATTAACTCTAAAGCAGAGATTGATGATATCGATCACTTATCAAACCGTCGTGTACGTACAGTAGGCGAGCAGTTATCTTCTCAGTTTGGTGTTGGTTTAGCACGTATGGCACGTACCATTCGCGAGCGTATGAACGTTCGTGATAACGAGGTGTTTACACCTATAGATTTGATTAACGCGAAAACATTATCTTCGGTTATCAATTCTTTCTTTGGTACAAACCAGCTATCTCAGTTTATGGATCAAACAAATCCATTAGCGGAGATTACACACAAGCGTCGTTTATCTGCATTAGGGCCAGGTGGTCTTTCAAGAGAGCGTGCAGGTTTCGAGGTTCGTGATGTGCACTATACACACTACGGGCGTCTATGTCCTATTGAAACACCAGAAGGACCAAATATTGGTTTAATATCATCACTTTCAGTATATGCTAAAGTGAATTCTATGGGCTTCATTGAAACGCCTTATAGAAAGGTTGAAGATGGCGTTGTAGATATCAAAAATGCACCTACATATTTAAGTGCAGAAGAAGAGGAAGAAAAACTAATTGCTCAAGCAACTATTGAAGTTGATGATAAGGGTAAAATTTTGCATGATAAGGTAATTGCACGTATGGAAGGTGACTTCCCAGTAATTGATCCTAATGAGTTGCATTATACTGATGTTGCACCTAACCAGATTTCGTCTATCTCGGCATCGTTAATTCCATTCTTGGAGCATGATGATGCAAACCGTGCATTGATGGGATCAAACATGATGCGTCAAGCCGTACCATTATTAAGAGTAGATTCTCCAATTGTTGGTACAGGTTTAGAGCGTCAAGTAGCATCAGATTCTAGAGTATTAATTAATGCTGAAGGTAATGGTGAAGTACTTTACGTAGATGCAAACGAAATTAAAATTAGATACGATCGTACTGAAGATGAAGCTAAAGTAAGTTTTGATAGCGATATTAAATCTTACCCATTAGTAAAATTTAGAAAAACAAACCAAGGTACATCTATCAACCTTAAACCTATTGTTGTAAAAGGTGATAAAGTATCAAAAGGTGAAGTATTATGTGAAGGTTATGCTACTCAAAAAGGGGAGTTAGCACTTGGTAGAAATATGAAAGTAGCCTTTATGCCTTGGAAAGGGTATAACTTTGAGGATGCGATTGTAATTTCTGAAAAAGTAGTACGTGAAGATATTTTTACATCTATACATATTGATGAATATTCTCTTGAAGTAAGAGATACAAAACTAGGTAATGAAGAATTAACGAATGATATACCAAATGTTTCAGAAGAGGCTACAAAAGACTTGGATGAACATGGTATGATTCGCGTTGGTGCTGAAGTGAAGCCTGGTGATATTTTAATTGGTAAGATTACACCAAAAGGTGAATCTGATCCAACTCCTGAAGAGAAATTATTACGTGCTATTTTTGGTGATAAAGCTGGAGATGTAAAAGATGCCTCTTTAAAAGCATCGCCTTCATTAAATGGTGTTGTAATTGATAAAAAGTTATTTGCAAGAGCAGTAAAAGATAAGCGTAAAAGAGCACAAGACAAAGATGATATCTTAGCTTTAGAAGCGCAGTACGATAGAAAGTTTGATGAACTAAAAGATATTTTAGTAGAAAAGCTTTTTGCTATTGTTAATGGAAAAACAGCTCAAGGCATATTTAATGATTTAGGTGAAGAAGTACTACCAAAAGGTAAAAAATTCACACTTAAAATGTTAAATGCAGTTGATGACTATGCGCATTTAGTGTCAGGAAAATGGACAACAGATGATCATACCAATCAGTTGGTTTCAGAGTTAATTCACAATTACAAGATTAAAGAAAACGATTTACAAGGGGCATTACGCCGCGAGAAGTTTACCATTTCTGTAGGTGATGAATTGCCAGCAGGTATCATTAAACTAGCTAAAGTTTATATTGCTAAGAAACGTAAACTTAAAGTTGGTGATAAAATGGCAGGACGTCACGGTAACAAAGGTATTGTTGCGCGTATTGTACGTCAAGAGGATATGCCATTCTTAGAAGATGGAACTCCTGTAGATATTGTCTTAAATCCGTTAGGTGTACCATCGCGTATGAACATCGGGCAGATTTACGAAACTGTATTAGGATGGGCAGGTCAAAAATTAGATCGTAAATATGCAACACCAATTTTTGATGGTGCACATATCGATCAAATAAATGCCTTAACTGATGAAGCAGGTATTCCAAGATACGGGCATACATATTTATACGATGGTGGTACTGGAGATCGTTTTGATCAACCAGCTACTGTAGGTGTAATTTATATGCTGAAATTAGGACACATGGTTGATGATAAAATGCATGCACGTTCTATAGGACCTTACTCATTAATTACGCAACAACCATTAGGTGGTAAAGCACAATTTGGTGGACAGCGTTTTGGTGAGATGGAAGTTTGGGCACTTGAGGCTTATGGCGCATCAAGTACACTACGTGAAATCTTAACTGTGAAATCTGATGATGTTATTGGACGTGCTAAAACATACGAAAGTATTGTTAAAGGCGAGCCAATGCCAGATCCAGGATTACCAGAATCTTTTAATGTATTAATGCATGAATTGAAAGGTTTAGGATTAGACATCAGATTAGAAGAATAATAAAATAGTTAGCAGTTTACAGTCCAGCAGTAGGCACTGCGCACTGAACACTGAATACTGAATACTATAAAGAAATGGCAAGAAAACAAGATAAGAATACAGTAAAGAGATTTAATAAAATCTCAATTGGTTTAGCATCACCAGAGTCTATTTTAGCAGAATCTAGAGGTGAAGTCTTAAAACCAGAAACTATTAATTATCGAACACACAAACCAGAACGTGATGGTTTGTTTTGTGAGCGTATTTTTGGTCCTGTAAAGGATTATGAGTGTGCTTGCGGTAAATATAAAAGAATTCGCTACAAAGGTATTGTTTGTGACCGTTGTGGTGTAGAAGTTACAGAAAAGAAAGTACGTCGCGATCGTGTAGGTCACATTAATTTAGTGGTGCCTGTAGCGCACATATGGTACTTCCGTTCTTTACCAAACAAAATAGGGTATTTACTAGGTTTACCATCTAAAAAATTAGATATGATTATTTACTACGAACGTTACGTAGTAATTCAACCAGGTGAAGCTAAAAATGAAGAAGGCGAACCATTACAAAAAATGGATTTCCTTACAGAAGAGGAATACTTAAACATTGCTGAAGCATTACCTCAAGAAAATCAATACTTAGAAGACACAGACCCAAATAAGTTTATTGCTAAAATGGGCGCTGAGTGTTTAATTGATTTATTAGCACGTATTGATTTAGAATCACTGTCTTATGAATTACGTCATAAAGCCAATACTGAAACGTCTAAACAACGTAAAACGGAAGCTTTAAAGCGTTTACAAGTTGTAGAAGCATTAAGAGAATCAAATAACAACAGAGAAAATCGTCCGGAGTGGATGATTATGAAAGTTGTGCCAATTATACCGCCAGAATTACGTCCGTTAGTGCCGTTAGATGGTGGTCGTTTTGCAACATCAGATTTAAATGATTTATACCGTCGTGTTATTATCCGTAACAACCGTTTAAAGCGATTAGTTGAGATAAAAGCACCAGAGGTGATTTTACGTAATGAGAAGCGTATGTTACAAGAATCTGTAGATTCTTTATTTGATAACACACGTAAATCGTCAGCAGTAAAAACAGATTCTAACCGTCCGTTAAAATCATTATCAGATTCGCTTAAAGGTAAGCAAGGGCGTTTCCGTCAAAACTTACTTGGTAAGCGTGTAGATTATTCAGCACGTTCTGTAATTGTTGTTGGTCCAGAATTAAAATTATTTGAATGTGGATTGCCAAAAAATATGGCAGCCGAATTATACAAACCTTTCGTAATTAGAAAATTAATTGAAAGAGGTATTGTTAAAACGGTAAAATCTGCAAAGAAAATCATAGATAAAAGAGAGCCAGTGGTTTGGGATATCTTGGAAAATGTGCTTAAAGGCCATCCAGTATTACTAAACCGTGCGCCTACATTACACCGTTTAGGTATACAAGCGTTTCAACCAAAATTAATCGAAGGAAAAGCTATCCAGTTACACCCGTTAGTGTGTACAGCTTTTAACGCCGATTTTGATGGTGACCAAATGGCGGTACACTTGCCATTAGGGCCAGAAGCTATTCTAGAATGCCAAATGTTAATGTTAGCGTCTCATAATATATTAAATCCAGCAAACGGATCGCCAGTTACTGTACCATCTCAGGATATGGTGCTTGGTTTATATTATATGACAAAAGAGCGTAAATCTACGCCTGAATTACCTATTAAAGGTGAAGGGTTAACATTCTATTCTCCAGAAGAAGTAGAAATTGCTTTTAACGAGAAAAGAGTAGACTTAAATGCTGGTATCAAAGTAAGAACTATTGATATTAATGAAGATGGTAAGTTAGACAGAATGATTGTTGAAACCACTGTGGGGCGTGTGTTATTTAACCAAAACGTACCACAAGCAGCTGGATATATCAATCAGGTTTTAACTAAAAAATCATTAAGAGATATTATTCATGGTATTCTTAAAGTAACTTCTGTACCAGAAACTGCTGAGTTCTTGGATGCTATTAGAACTTTAGGTTTCAAATTTGCATTCCAAGGTGGTCTATCATTTAGTTTAGGCGATATTATTATACCGCCAGAAAAGCAAGGTATGATTGATAAAGCTAATGGTTTAGTTGATGGTATTACCGGAAACTATAACATGGGGCTTATTACAAATAACGAGCGTTACAATCAGGTTATTGATATTTGGACCTCTACCAATGCAGAATTGACTGAACTGTCTATGAAGCGTATTAGAGAAGACCAACAAGGATTTAACTCGGTATTTATGATGCTTGATTCTGGAGCTCGTGGATCTAAAGAACAGATTCGTCAGCTTACAGGTATGCGCGGCTTAATGGCAAAACCTAAAAAATCTAACGCTGGTGGTGGAGAGATTATTGAAAACCCGATTTTATCTAACTTTAAAGAGGGACTTTCAATTTTAGAATACTTTATCTCTACACACGGTGCGCGTAAAGGTCTTGCAGATACGGCATTGAAAACGGCAGATGCGGGATACCTAACGCGTCGTTTAGTAGATGTTTCTCAAGATGTTATTATAAACACTGAAGATTGTGGAACACTAAGAGGTGTTGAAGTTGAGCCATTGAAAAAGAATGATGAAGTTGTTGAAACTCTAGAAGAACGTATCGTTGGTCGTGTAGCATTAAATGATACTTACAATCAACTTACAGAAGAGTTACTAGTTGCATCAGGGGAGTTAATAGATGATAAGATTGCAAAAGCAATTCAAAATTCACCAATAGAATCTTTAGAAGTGCGTTCACCATTAAGTTGTGAGGCTACTAAAGGTATATGTGCTAAATGCTACGGACGTAACTTAGCTACTGGTAAAATGGTGCAACGTGGAGAAGCTGTAGGTGTTGTTGCTGCTCAGTCTATTGGAGAACCTGGTACGCAATTAACCTTACGTACATTCCACGTAGGTGGTATTGCAGGTAACATTTCAGAAGAAAACAAGTTAGCGGTTAAGTTTGATGGTGTTGCCGAGATTGAGGATTTAAAAACTGTAAAAGGTGAAGATTCTGAAGGTAATATTGTTGATATTGTAATTTCTCGTACTTCTGAAATTAAATTGGTTGATAAGAAAACAGGCATCACATTAAGCACAAATAACATTCCATATGGTTCTACTATTTTTATTAAGAATGGTCAAGAATTGAAGAAAGGTGATGTAGTATGTCAATGGGATCCATATAACGGTGTAATTATTTCAGAATTTGCTGGTAAAGTATCTTATGAAAACATAGAGCAAGGTGTAACTTATCAAGTAGAGATTGATGAACAAACTGGATTTCAAGAAAAAGTAATTTCTGAATCTAGAAACAAAAAATTAATTCCTACGCTTCATATTGAAGATGGTAAAGGCGGTATTATCCGTTCGTACAACTTACCAGTTGGAGCACACTTAATGATTGATGATGGAGAAGATATTAAAGTTGGTAAAATTTTAGTGAAGATTCCTCGTAAGTCTGCAAAAGCAGGTGATATTACAGGTGGTTTACCTCGTGTAACAGAATTATTTGAAGCGCGTAACCCTTCTAATCCAGCTGTTGTAAGTGAGATTGATGGTGTAGTGTCTTTTGGTAAAATTAAGCGTGGTAATCGTGAAATTATTGTAGAGTCTAAGTTAGGTGAAGTTAAAAAATACTTAGTAAAATTATCTAATCAAATTCTTGTACAGGAAAACGATTATGTAAAAGCAGGTATGCCATTATCAGATGGTTCTATAACGCCAAACGATATCTTAAACATCAAAGGGCCTTCAGCGGTACAGCAATACTTAGTAAATGAAGTACAAGAAGTGTATCGTTTACAGGGTGTGAAAATTAATGATAAGCACTTTGAGGTTGTTGTAAGACAGATGATGCGTAAAGTTAGAATTATAGATTCTGGCGATACTATCTTCTTAGAAGATCAACTAGCTCATAAAGATGAATTTATCATTGAAAATGATGAAATCTTTGGAATGAAAGTTATTGAAGATGCTGGAGATTCTGCAAATCTTAAAGCGGGACAAATTATTTCGCCTCGTGAGTTAAGAGATGAGAATTCTATTTTGCGTAGAGAAGATAAAAAGTTAGTTGAAGCTAGAGATGCAAAACCAGCTACGGCAACACCTATATTACAAGGTATTACCAGAGCTTCGCTTCAAACCAAATCATTTATTTCTGCGGCATCGTTCCAAGAAACAACTAAAGTGTTGAATGAAGCAGCTGTAGCAGGAAAAGTAGATACTCTAGAAGGACTTAAAGAAAATGTAATTGTTGGACATAGAATACCAGCAGGAACAGGTATGAGAAATTATACTGATATTATAGTAGGTTCTAAAGAAGAGTTTGACGAAATGATGCAGGTAAAACAAGAAATGAATTTTAATTAAATAAGACCCAGAACTCACAAGCCGAAGGCGTAGTGAGTTCTGCTGGTCGAATTTATCCCAAACTTGTTTCGGGATCTCACAATCTATATTCCCGCAAAGGCGAGAATCTAATAATAAAAGCCTTCATGTTGTAGTAACTTGAAGGCTTTTTTAATAAAAAATAAATTATGGCAGACGAAAAAAATAAAAATCAACAAGGGCAAATAAATATAGAGTTAGACGAAAAAGTAGCTGAGGGAACTTACTCTAACTTGGCAATCATTAACCATTCAGTATCAGAGTTTGTAGTAGATTTTGTAAATATTATGCCTGGTGTACCAAAGAACAAGGTAAAATCAAGAATTATTTTAACACCGCAGCATGCTAAACGTTTATTAAAAGCATTAGGCGAAAATATATCTAGATTTGAGAACGCCCATGGTGAAATTAAAGATTACGAGCAACCTCCAATGCCTTTAAATTTTGGTCCTACAGGGCAGGCATAGTGTTTAACTTGTTGTGCTTTGAGTTGTTGCTCGAAATGTTTTGAAGAGCAACCTCCAATGCCTTTAAATTTTGGTCCTACAGGGCAGGCATAGTGTTTAACTTGTTGTGCTTTGAGTTGTTGCTCGAAATGTTTTGAAGGGCAACCTCCAATGCCTTTAAATTTTGGCCCTACAGGGCAGGCATAGTATTTAACTTGTTGTGCTTTGAGTTGTTGCTCGAAATGTTTTGAAGAGCAACCTCCAATGCCTCTAAATTTTGGACCTACAGGGCAGGCATAGTGTTTAACTTGTTTTGCTTTGAGGTGTTGCTCGAAATGTTTTGAAGAGCAACCTCCAATGCCTCTAAATTTTGGACCTATAGGGCAGGCATAGTGTTTAACTTGTTTTGCTTTGAGGTGTTGCTCGAAATGTTTTGAAGAGCAACCTCCAATGCCTCTAAATTTCGGCCCTACAGGGCAGGCATAGTGTTTAACTTGTTTTGCTTTGAGGTGTTGCTCGAAATGTTTTGAAGAGCAACCTCCAATGCCTTTAAATTTTGGTCCTACTGGGCAGGCATAGTGTTTAATTTGTTTTGCTTTGAGGTGTTGCTCGAAATGTTTTGAAGAGCAACCTACAATGCCTATAAATTTTGGACCTACAGGGCAAGCGTAATATATTTGATAACCTGTGTTATAGAAAACAAAAATCCTTCAATTTAAAATTGAAGGATTTTTGTTTTTTGAGTTTCTTATACAGCGTGTTTGTGGTGATTTTTGTGATACTGCAAAGCACCAGATGGGCATTTTTCTATTTGTTTTATAACGTCTTCGGTTTTACCATCGTCAAGGTTTATCCATGGTATGATAGAGTTACTAAATACGTGAGACAACTCTTTAGCGCATTTGCCTGATAATGAACAGATGCAAGGGTCGTAGGTTACAGTAATATCTTTATTACTAAATTTTTTGGATGCTATTTCCATGATGTTATCAATTTGGGGTTGATTTATACTTTTAATTTATAAAATGTGAATTTTCGAAATTTATATAATCGTTAAATCACATAAAATTTATGATTAAAGTATCATTTTCGTTGAAATGCAACCTTAAATTCTTAATATTCTGAAACGTAATGAAAGGTTATAGAGGGGTATTTTTGTTGTGTCATTTGTAAAGAGAAAGCAGAATCTGCTAAAAATACCAATTGGTCTCTTTTATCTTTTGCTAAAAAGCGCTGCTTAACTCTTATAAACTCTTTGTATTCTTCGTTTTTCTCATCTTCTGCCTCAACCCAACACGCTTTGTGTACATTTAAATTCTCGTAAGTACATTTAGCACCATACTCATGTTCTAGCCTATATTGTATAACTTCATATTGTAGCGCGCCAACAGTACCAATTACTTTTCTACCATTTAGTTCTAAAGTAAATAATTGTGCAACGCCTTCATCCATAAGCTGGTCTATACCTTTAAAAAGCTGTTTAGCTTTCATGGGGTCGGCATTATTTATATATCGAAAATGTTCGGGAGAAAAACTGGGTACACCTTTATAGTTTAAAATTTCGCCCTCTGTTAAGGTGTCGCCTATTTTAAAAGTACCAGTATCTTGTAATCCAACAATATCTCCAGGGTAGGAGATGTCAACTATTTCCTTTTTTTCAGCAAAAAAGGCATTTGGACTAGAAAACTTTACTTTCTTTTTATGTCTTACATGAAGATAGGGCGAGTTTCGCTTAAATTCACCTGAAACAATTTTTACAAAAGCTAACCTGTTTCTGTGGTTAGGATCCATATTAGCATGAATTTTAAATACAAAACCGCTAAATTTATGCTCGTCGGGTTTTACTAAGCGCTCTTCACTTTGTTTTGCTCTTGGTTTTGGCGCAATCTCCACAAAACAGTCTAATAGTTCTCTAACACCAAAATTATTAAGTGCTGAACCAAAAAACACAGGTTGCAAATTACCTTCTAAATAAGCATCTTTATCAAATTTAGGATAAATACCCTCTACAAGTTCTATTTCTTCTCGTAATGTATCGGCCGCTGTTTCTCCAATAAGTTGATCTAATTCAGGTGAAGATAAATCAGATACTTCAGTAGTTTCTTCGATGTTCTTTCTGCTATCACCACTAAAAAGGTTGATGTTTTTCTCCCAAATGTTATAAATGCCCTTAAACTCGTATCCCATCCCAATAGGAAAACTTAAAGGCGTAACTTTCAACCCTAATTTTTGCTCAACTTCATCTAGTAAATCAAAAGCATCTTTTCCCTCTCTATCTAACTTGTTTATAAAAACAATCATGGGGATGTTGCGCATGCGGCAAACTTCAACAAGCTTTTCTGTTTGCTCCTCAACACCTTTTGCAACATCAATTACAACAATTACGCTATCTACAGCCGTTAAGGTTCTAAACGTATCTTCAGCAAAATCCTTATGCCCAGGTGTATCTAGAATATTTATTTTAATACCATCGTATTCAAATGCCAAAACAGAGGTAGCAACAGAGATACCGCGTTGGCGTTCAATCTCCATAAAGTCACTCGTAGCGCCCTTTTTTATCTTGTTACTTTTTACGGCACCTGCTTCTTGTATTGCACCACCAAAAAGTAATAACTTTTCTGTTAAAGTTGTTTTACCAGCATCAGGGTGAGATATAATTCCAAAAGTACGTCTGCGTTGTATTTCTTTTAAAAAA